>WJMG01000088.1 GCA_014728075.1 Candidatus Omnitrophota bacterium
CTCTTGACGGAAGCGATCTTTATGGAAGTAGACCCTATGTCTACACCGGTAACCGCTCTTTCTTTTTTCCGGAAATTGAACATATAAGAAAATACATTGCGGAGACAATATTAATTTTAAATATTATTAGCACATATATTAAACAAAGAGTATCATACAGCTATAGGGTTGTCAAGGCGGGACGCCTCGACGCTCCTTCCCGGTTTCCGGCGGATGCTGAGCCGGGGATCGAAAGATCCCTCAGTTTGCGTCCGGCCGGTCTATCTCTCTTAAGAACCGGGTCGCCGGAGCGAACCCCGGGTCGGCCTGCAGGGCTTTTTCGGCAAAATGCCTCGCGCGAAGCTTATCGCCGGACTTGTAGAAAATACGGGACAGGTTGTAGAACGCTCGAGGGTCTTCGGGATAAAGGCCGGCCGCCTGAAGATAGCTCATCGCGGCTTTTTTCAGTTTCCCGGCGCGGCTGTACGCGGTTCCCATGTTGATAAGCATTTCAAGGCTGTAGGGGTTCGCCACGAGGCCTCTCTTTGCCGTTTCAAAAGCTTCAGCGTCCCGGCCCAGGCGGGAATAAACCGAGGTAAGGACAAGTACCGCCTCGTGGTTATAGGGGTTGCTCGCGAGCGCTTTCTCCAGATATCGGATACCTTCTTCCGTATCTTCTTCCGCCAGGGAAACCAGGCCCAGCCCCAGATAGGCCTTGTCGTAGTCCCGCGAGGCCTGAAGGGCCCTGCGGAAAGCCTCCCCGGCCTCCCGCCACCTTTCCGCGGTCAGATACATCCGTCCCTTTATGTACCATGAACGGGGCTCTTCCGGATAAAGTTCGGCGTATTCATCTATAATGCTCAATGCTTCTTCGGTATCTCCTTCCCGCAGAAGAGCCAGGGCCTTGAAATGCATCGCGTTCACATCTGTGGAAGATCCGCTAAGCACTTTATCACTCAGGGAAATGTCACTTTGCCAGGCATCAGAATACCTGCTTGAACCGTAAGCCAGAAAAGCAAGGTAAACGGCCATCAGAACCCCCAGGGCGTACCTGCGGTAAGGGCCGCCGGAGCGGAAGACCTCAAGGAAGAAAGCGGCGAACATCAGAAAAAGCCCGTATCCGGGCAGGTAAAGCCAGTGGTCGGCGATCACCCTGAAGTACCCGCGAACGAACAGCAGGGGCAAAAAAGCCGCGACGAAAAAAGCCAGTCCGAAAAGCACGGTATGTTTTTTCCGGGAAAGGGCAAGGATCGCCGCCGGCACCAGCAGAACGGCGTAAACCCCGGCGGAAGGATCGGCGGCCTCCGCAGTCCTCATAAAGAAACCCCAGGGGGCGAAAGCGAGTATTATGTACCTGCACAGCATTGCCGAAAAAAGGAAAAGGCTTTCAAAGAGTCCCTGCCCCCCGGCAAGCACCGGATATCTTTCCCCCAAAGCCAGCCAGTGAAAGAAAAGGTATGCGGCGGAGATAAGGAACAAAGGCGCGTGCACCCGTAGGGTTTCCCGTTTCCCCCGCCTCAGGAGCAGCAGGTCCGCGAGAAGAAAAAGAAGAGGGAAAATAACGGCGGCCTCCCTGCTCAGAACGGCCAGAACGAGAAAGCAAACGGAAAGGGCGAAATGCCTTTTGTTTTCCTTCTCCCTGTATTCTATAAAAAACAGGAACGAAAGGAACCCGAAGAAAAAATAAAGAAGGTCTGCCCTGCTCGAGATGTAAGACACCAGACCGGCGAAGGCCGGATGGACCAGAAAAATGAAGCCGGCAAGGAACGACAAAGCGTCGTCGCGGGCAAGCCTTCTCGTAACGAGAACGACGAGCAGAGCGTTTATTATGTGAAGGATGATGTTGGAAAAATGAAAAACAAAAGGCTGCATCCCCGCAAGCCTGTATTCGACAGCGTAGGAGAGTATCTGCAGTGGCCTGTAGTATATGGTCGTGTTGAACCCCGAGTTTATTATATCCTGCCGGAAGATCTCGAACGATGACAAAGGAGCCCTGACAAGGGGGTTATTGACAACGATAAACTCGTCATCCCACACGAACCCCGCGTCAAGGACCCCGAAATAAAGCGCGAAAGCCGTTACCACGAAGAGCAATATAACAAGAAGGTTGAGTCTTTTTCCCATGCAATAACTCTACCATGTATCCGGCAGAATGCAAATCAGATGATCGTACCGGGTACCGTCCCAGCTTTGTACCGGGTACGGAAATAAAGCGGTACCTGTCCCCGAACCAAAAAAAAGAGAGCGCGTTAAGCGCTCTCTTTTTTTGACCGTACCGATAAAGCATTACGGCAATACATGATTTGCTTCCGTACAAGTCGGGTCTACACTGGTGTTGCCGATAGTGTAGGTTCCGCCGGCCGGACAAGTCGGCTGTTTCTTGATGTATCCGGAAACCAGGTCGGCCCAGGTAGGAGTCGCAGTAGAACCCGCGCCTGAATCAAGCGCCCAAAGCGTTTTAGCTCCGTCGATCTGCTTCAGGTTCGCTATACAAGCGTTGATCTGCGCCCTTTCCCTCGCACGGATAAAGTTCGGGATGGCTACCGCCGCTAAAAGACCCATAATTGCGATTACTATCATTATTTCCACAAGCGTGAAACCACCCGTACCCATGAGTTTTCTGAGCTTCATCGTGATCACCTCCTTCCAATTTTTCAAAGAACAATAAAGTTTAAATACTTCCACTATAAAGTTTACCTTCAGACCGGTACAAAAGCAAATCTTTTTAAAAATTTTTAGCAAAAATCGCTGAACACAGAAAATTTCCGGCTTTTTATAAGGCTAACTCAAAAGCTGATTATTGTTGGCAACTTGAATATCGGCAGGAACATACAAAGTACGATACCGCCTATTACCACTCCGAGAAAAACGATTATGAGAGGTTCCAGCAAACCGGTCAGACCCTCAACATCGGTATCGACCTGCTCGTCAAAAAAATCGGATATTTTACTCAGCATTTTTTCCAGCTCACCGCTTCTTTCCCCCACAGAGACCATTCTCGTCACAAGAGGCGGAAATATCCCCGATTTTTCCATGGGCTGGGCGATACTTTCCCCGTCACGCACACTGTTCTTTATGTCGCTGACAGACAGCTCCACTATAACATTACCAGCGGTCTTAGAGACGATTTCAAGAGAGGTAAGTATAGGAACACCGCTTTTGACAAGAGTGCTCAAAGTCCTGGTGAACCTGCTTATAGCGACCTTTCTCAAAAGCTGCCCGAACACGGGAAGCTTCAACTTCAATCTGTCGATCTGTATTCTCCCCTTATAGGTCGCGGCATACATCCTTCCCCCGATAAGCGCCAATACCGCCATCACGACCACAAGAAGAAAGTACTGCTTAAGAAAATCACTGAAATCGATCAGCATCTGCGTAGGGGCCGGCAAAGCGGCGTTAAACCCCGAAAAAACATCTTTGAAGACCGGCACAACTTTGAGTATCATGACTATCGTGATTATTATTGCCATGCTTATAACGACAGCCGGGTAGATAAGGGCCGACTTTATCTTTCTTTGAAGGGCATTCGTCTTTTCCATGTAGGAGGCCAGGCGGTCAAGGACCACATCAAGAGTACCGCTCGATTCACCGGCGCGCACCATGTTAACAAAAAGCGGGTTAAAGACATCGCTGTGCCTGCCCATGGCTTCGGAAAGGCTCGACCCGGTATTTACTGAACTCCTGACCTCGGACAGGACAGACCGGAATTTCTCGTTCTCGGTCTGTTCGGAAAGGATATCAAGCGCGCTGACTATAGTGATCCCTGCCTCCACCAGGGTCACCATCTGCCTTGCGAACAGGACCAGTTCCTCGGGGGGGACTTTCTTCTGGAACAGAGAAAGAACAGCCTTGAGAAAAGGCGGTCCTTCCCTGACCTCTTCCAGCTTAAGGATAAAAAGGCCTTTTATCCGGAGCATATCCACGGCGTGCCTCTTGTCGCCGGCTTCGACCGCTCCCCGCATCGTCTTTCCGTCCTCGTTCTTGGCAATGTATGAAAACTTCTTGTTCGCCATTCTCCTGCTCTCCCTAAACGACTCAAAGAAAATCAGGCATAGGCACAGGTAAAGAAAAAGGATGTCCCGGGATCACATTTATCTATACCTGTACCTTTGCCTATACCTACAACACTACACTAGCATCAAGTCACCCTCATAACCTCTTCCAGCGTGGTCCATCCCTTTATGAACTTGACCATCGCGTTCTGCCTGAGGGTCCTTGCGCCTTTTGAGTTCAGATATTCCCTGAATTCCTCAGCGGGCCTTTTGTTGACTATCAGTTCCCTTACGACATCGTCCACCAGAAGCGTTTCCAGGGTCCCCATCCTGCCCATGTATCCCGTCCCGCCGCAGCGAGAACAGCCTCCACCGGCGTAAAAGGTATCTACCTCACGCGCCTCGGGATATTCTTTCCGCAGTCCCTCTATGATATCGTCCGGTATCTCGGCCTCTCTCCTGCAGTGCGGGCAGATCTTCCTCAAAAGCCTTTGCGCGCAGGACATTATAAGGCTTGAGGAGATAAGGAAAGGTTCTATCCCCATGTTGGTCAGTCTGGTTATCGCTCCCACGGCGTCGTTGGTATGAAGGGTGCTTAACACCATCTGACCCGTGAGGGAAGCCTTGATAGCTATGTCCGCCGTTTCAAAATCCCTTATCTCCCCCACCATTATGACATCGGGGCTCTGCCTGAGCAAGGATCTCAGACCGCTGGCGAAAGTCAGTCCGATCTCGGGGTTTACGGCTATCTGCGTTATTCCACCCAGCTGATATTCCACCGGGTCCTCGATAGTTATTATGTTCCGTTTCGGCTGGTTTATCTCCGAAAGCACAGAGTAAAGAGTGGTGGATTTACCGCTGCCGGTCGGGCCGGTGACCAGGATGATACCGTACGGCCGGGAAAGTGCTTTCTTGAAATCCTCCAGCGGCTGGGGCAGGAACCCCAGCGTTTCCAGGCCCACGGAAAGATTGCTTCTGTCCAGGGCCCTCATGACTATCTTGTTGCCGAAAATGAGCGGAAGCGCCGAAACCCTGAAATCGACCTCCTTCTCATCGAGCTTTATCTTGAACCTTCCGTCCTGAGGGACGCGGGTCTCCGTTATATCCATACCGGACATTATCTTGAGCCTGGCAAGCACGGCGTTCTGGTTGTTCTTCGGAAGGTCGAAAGCTTCCTGAAGCCTCCCGTCAACCCTGTACCTCACCCTTAGCGATCTTTCCTGAGGCTCGAGATGTATATCGCTCGCCCTTTTCTTAAGCGCCTCAGCTATCACCAGGTCCACTATCTTGACTATCGGTGCCGCCCGGCTCTCCTCTACCATTTCCTCGGCGTCGATCTCTTTCTGCTCGCCGAGCACTTCGACTTCCGACTCCCGCTGCTCACCTATTATGGCGGAAAAATCCTCGCCCTTGCCTAAAGTTTTCCGTATGGTCTCCTTTATCGAACTCCAGGCCGCCAGCACCGGCACCACATTACAGGCCGTACTCGCCTTTACATCGTCGATGGCGACTATATCCGTGGGATCCCCCACGGCAAGCGTAACGCTGTCACCGGTCTTTGCCACGACCAGGACATTATGCCTTGAGGATATCCTCTCGGGTATGGTTTTAGCGATCCTCTTTTCGATGAACAGCCTTGTCAGGTCCAGCGGCGGCATGCCCACCTCAGCGGACATGACTTCCACGAGGTCCATCTCCTTCACGAGATTACGGGAGATCAGGCTTTCCACGAGGTTCATACTCTTAAGGTCTTCTCCCCCGAAGGATTCCCTGAACTTAGCCTCATCCATAAACCCCTTCTTCAAAAGGGCTGAGACTATTCTCTCGTTAAGCGCCGTATTATTCAACTTCACCCTCTCCGGAAAGTTTCCTTGATTCCACTGTTACGCGAAGGACTTCCTCGAGAGAGGTCTCTCCCGAAAGCACGCTCCTTACACCGTTCTCCCTCAGGGTTATCATGCCCTCGCGCCTCGCCTCTGTTTCTATCTCCGCTTCGGAAGCGTTCTCGAACAAAAGCTGCTTTATCTTATCTGATATCCTCATGCACTCGACTATTCCGATCCTTCCTTTATAGCCTATGTCCAAACACTTCTTGCACCCGCGGGGCCTGAACATGACCGCGGGATTACCTTTATTGTCAGTGAGTCCGTACTGTTCGGCCACTTCTCCGGTAAGGCGGTAGGGCTCCTTGCAGTCGGGACAGAGTTTTCTCACAAGCCTCTGCGCGGCGATAAGCTCAACCGATGAAGCTATAAGAAAAGGTTCTATCCCCATGTTCACCATCCTGACGATGGACCCGCTGGCCGTGTTCGTATGCAGCGTACTCAGGACGAGATGCCCGGTAAGGGCCGATTTTACAGCTATATCGAGGGTTTCGGTATCCCTTATCTCCCCGATCATTATCACATCCGGGTCCTGGCGCAGTATCGACCTCAGGCAGCTGGAAAAAGTAAGGCCTATATCCTCGCGGGCCGAGACCTGGTTTATCCCCTCCAGCTCGTACTCGACGGGGTCTTCAACCGTAACCAGGTTCTTGGCGGGATCGTCGACATGCTTAAGTATTGAATACAGAGTAGTGGTCTTACCGCTGCCGGTCGGGCCGCAGACGAGTATCATCCCGTGCGGAGAGGAGCTTGCTTCCCGTATAACCTTTTTATCCCTTTCCCCGAACCCCAGAAGGTCAAGGTCTATCATCGCCTGCTGCTTGTCAAGTACACGAAGGGCCGCCTTCTCGCCTAAATTCGAGGGAATGATGGAAACCCTGAAATCAACCTGCCGGTCGTCGGCCTTTATCCTGAAACGGCCGTCCTGCGGAAGCCGCCTCTCGGCAATATCAAGGTTGGAAATGACCTTTACCCTGGATATCAAAGCGAAATGGAAATTCCGGGGAGGCCTGTATTTCTCCACAAGCACACCGTCAATACGGTACCTGACCCTCGAGGAATCCTCCATAGGCTCTATGAGAATGTCGCTCGCGCCCGCCCTTACACCCTCCATCATGATAAGGTTCACCAGCTTGACCACGGGAGCGTCTTCGACGATCTCGGCTTCCGAAGCGGCCTCTTCTTCGGCCCCGGTAACCTCGACCGAACCGGCTCTGATGCCGTCCACAAGAGTATTTATCTCTTCTCCGGCGGATCTCTCGAAATGCCTGGCAAAAGTTTCCTTGAGGTCCTCGGAGTCCACAACGACCGGCAGAACCTCGTACTCGGTGAGCATCTTGAGATCGTCCAGGGCGAAAATATTGAGCGGATCGACCATGGCCACCGTAAGGCGTTTCCCCGCCAGGGCCACGGGGATCATCATGTGGGCCATCAGCATGCGCCTCGGCACGATATCGAGGACCTTTTTTTCTATCCTCATCCTTGAAAGCCTTAACGGGGGGAATCCCATGCCCTCGCTCGCGGCCATAAGCAGATCGTCCCTCGTGAGGAGGCCCATATCAACCAGTATATCGGGCAGACCGCCCCCTTTACGGGCTTGGATCTCCCTGGCCTTTTCCAGGTCTTTTTCCGTTATCATCGCCCTGGACAGCAGTATATCGTTTATCTTATCCGTAAGCGGGGCGCTCATTTTTCCGTCTTGTCCGTTTTTCTGTACAGCTTTTTGACAGCTTCCGAAACGGCGGATTGCGTGCTGATGAATACCTGCACCTTCTTGCCGGTTATCATTTTTATATCCTCTATGGCCTGTTCGTTAAGAGGATCGGACATTGCCAGGGTGAGAATGTCTCCGAGCATGTCCAGGGGCAGTATATTGAACTGCCTGGCCACATTCTCGGGCACCACCTTCGCCATATCCATGTTAAGCTCGTAGTTCTCTACCGGGATATACGGTATGCCGTACTGTTCGGTAAGCGCCGCCACTATATCCACTTCCGTAACATAGCCCAGGCGGAGGAGTATCTCACCGAGAAGGCCTCCTTCCTGTTTCTGGAAATCGAGAGCCCTTTTCAGCTGCTGCTCTGAAAGGGCGGAAACCCTTATGAGTATCTCACCGATCTTCTCTTCAGTCTTCCTTTGGTATCTCACTTTGAATTCTCCTTGCTCTGATCGTCATATGCCGCCAATGAGGTTTATAAGCTCTTCCATGTTCCCGGACCTCGCAACAGCTTCTTCGTAAGATATTACGCCCCCCGCGTACAGGTCGGCCAGCGCCTGGTTCATAGTGCACATTCCCTGCTCCTGAGAGGTCTGGATCACCGAATATATCTGGTGTTCTTTCGAGTCGCGGATAAGATTCCGTATCGCCGGAGTATTCACCAGGACCTCGGCAGCCAGCACCCTGCCGGAGGCGTCCTTTTTGGGGATCAGTTGCTGGGAAATGATCCCCAGCAGCACGAAAGAAAGCTGAGACCTTATCTGGGCCTGCTGATGGGAAGGGAAAACATCCACAAGGCGGTTTATGGCCTGTACACTGTCCGAAGTATGCAGCGTCGCCAGGACCAGGTGGCTGGTATCCGCTATTATAAGCGCCTGTGATATGGATTCCAGGTCCCTCAGCTCCCCTATCAATATCACATCCGGGTCCTGCCTGAGCGCGTACTTAAGGGCGGAATGAAAAGAACGGGTATCGCTGGATATCTGCCTCTGGTCTATCAGGGCTTTCTTGTTCCGGTGGACGAACTCTACAGGATCTTCTACGGTTATTATATGGCTCCTCCTGCGGGAGTTCACTTCGTCCACCATGGCGGCAAGGGTAGTGGACTTACCGCTTCCTGTCGCGCCGGTCACAAGCACAAGGCCTTTCTGGGCGCCGCAGAAACTCTTGACCACATCTTCGGGAAGCCCGCAATCGGATATACTTAATATCTCGTAGGGTATTATCCTTATCGCGCAGCCGGGTTTTCCCATCTGCATGAATATGTTAGCCCTGAACCTGGCCACATTATCGATCGAAAAAGCGAGGTCAAGCTCAAGTTCCTTTTCGAATCTCAGCCGCTGTTGCTCCGTTATAAGAGAATATATCAGCTTTCTGACATCCTCCGCTCCCAGAACATCGTTGTCGGCCGGCTCAAGTTCACTGTCGATCCTGTAATGCGGGGGGGATCCCGCCGTCAGATGCAGGTCCGAAGCTCTATTATCTTTCATCCGCGTCAAAAGGGCTTCGAGTTTTTTATCCATAGGTCACCTCTGTTTTTAAGGTCCTGTTAAAAAGCACGGCAGAAAATGGCCCGGAAGACCGTCTTATTCCCCTCCGCGACCGGCGGCTTCCTCCGCGCCCGCGGCTGCGTAAGCTTTAGCTTTTATCTCGTCGCCGGCAACACCGTCTATGGGATTTTCCCCTACGCCTACACCGGTCTTCAGAGAGACTCCGCCGGACGATATCCCCAGTCCGGAAATAGAATCCTTTATACGCTCGGCCAGATCCATGCTCTTTTTCTTATTCGTCTCGGGAAGAAGCATGACGAATTCGTCCCTCGCGTAGCGCGCCGCCTTGCCTACCTTGGGCATTGACTCGGAAAGGACATTCGCTATTCTCTTGACGGCGCGCTTGGCCTCGGCCTCTCCGGCTGAAGACATGAACTCATCCAGGTTATGTATCTTTATCACCACCACGGAACAGGGCCTCTGGTAAAAAGCCGACCTGTCTATTTCATCCTGAAGCCTTTCCTCCAGGTAAGTGCGGGTATACAGCCCCGTAAGACGGTCCATGGATTCCAGGCTTTTTATTTTGCGGGCTACTTCCGTCGTCGAGTATCCCAGCACGAGGGACCTGACGAAAACCCTCAGAAGGCCTATCGTATCTTCGTCAAAAGTGAAATTACGGGAGACCGTCCCGCAGAAGAGGACCCCCACTATTTCGTTCTTGTGTCTCATGGGAAAAATGATATTATTCGAATTTTCCTGCACTTTCGCTCCCGGTTCGGATCTTCCCTCACCAGCGAAGTCCCTGACAAGGTACTCCTTAGAGGACATCTGTTTCTGGAGCGAGGAAAGTTCTTTCTCCAGGTCTTCCGGAGACAGGGGCCTCCCGCTGCTGTTGGAAACGGCCACGGGGAACCATTTCCCTTTGGACTCCCTTACAAAGACCGCGCAGTAGCTTTCGGGCACCTCGTCCGATATCTTTTCGGTGGTGAACTCCACTACCTCCTCGAATTCCGTCCCCATGCTGAGGAGCTCCTCGATCCGTAAAAGTGCCGTCATCATCCTGACTTTTCCGTTTATCTGCTGCTTCAGCTCGGCTGTCCGGTGGCTGTAATCCTGAAGCTGGTCCATGTAACTCTTTATCCTTCCTGACATGAAGTTCACGGATTCCGCCAGGTCCCCCACTTCGTCCCCGGACTCTACGCTGAGAGGCCCCGCGCTCTCCCCCCCGGCCACTCTCCTGGCTTCGCGCGAAAGGCCGATGATGGACCTGACCGTTCTGTTGACCATTATGAACCCCAGCACGGATATGACCACGGTAAGAAGAATAAACAGCGATACCAGGGGGTCCATATCTTTTACTTCGGGGAATATGTACTGTGATATCAGATATACCAGTATGAGTATGGGGATCACGGACATGAGAGAGAACGCGATTATAACTTTATCCCTCAGGCTCTTATCCTCAAGGGCGGACTTCCCTCCCGATCTGGGATTAGCCATCAAATACCTCCGTTATATTATAATTATCTTTATTAAAGACTACACTAAAGTAAAGGATACACGAGGAGTTTTGAAAAGTCAAAAAGGCAGGTGCGGGGGTAAGGCCGGAAAAGCCTGCGGGCCGAAAGAAGCGTTCGGCCCGGATCGCGTGTCCGGAACAACATTTTTCAACGGCCCGAAGAAGAAAGTCCGCTTTGCTCGAGCTCTTTTTCGAGATACCCTTCGGGAATATCCGGCTTGATGTGCCCCCAGGGAAGCCTTTCGGAAAGAGCATAGGACTTTGACGCGAAGTGATCTACACCGATACCCTCTTCCCCGAAAGCTTTATTCCACGCCTCAGCGTCAAAACATTCGTCCCATCCATCCATCCTGGCGCCGTTCTTCCACGCCCTGTGGATAACCCGGGCCATCCTTCTGTCGCCCCTTGAAAGGGACGCCTCAAGTATGGAGCGATCGATATCGCTGACATCGAATTTTACTTTTTTAGAGGAAGACGACTTCAGCTTTTGCCTTTTTCGGCTAAGTTCTTTGCGGGGAGCCATACCGAACCGCTGAAAGACGGTCTGGGGCTTGGGAATGAAAGGATTGACGCTGACCCTGACTTCGGCCGCGCCCTTCGCCACTTTTTTTCTCAAAAGGGAAAGCTCTCTTGATATGCCTATTATCCCTTCCATCTCGCTGTCCGTCTCTCCGGGAAACCCCATCATAAAATATAACTTCAGCCTCCTCCATCCGTTCCTGAAAGCAAGATCGGCGGACCTGCGCAGAACATCCAGATCGATATCCTTGCCCACCGCCTTCCTCAGGCCTTCGCCCGCGGCTTCAGGGGCGAAAGTAAGCCCGGTTTTCTTGATAGCGGAAAGCATCCCGGGAAGCTCGTAAAAGGATTCGGCTATACGGAGCGAAGGTACGGAAAGGCCTACCCCCTTTCCCGAAAAATCTCCGGCAAGCTCTTCCACGAGTTCACC
Source organism: Candidatus Omnitrophota bacterium (assembly GCA_014728075.1). Lineage (GTDB taxonomy): Bacteria > Omnitrophota > Gorgyraeia > Tantalellales > Tantalellaceae > WJMG01. The sequence continues at coordinate 11,530 of WJMG01000088.1, forward strand.
CAGCCCGGGGTAATTTACGCTGGAAAGCGAGAGAAGCGCTATATCGGAATACCCCGTATTTTTGTAGGTCTCAGCGCATAATTCCCTTATCCTAGAACGGCTCCTCATCCTGACGGGCCTGTTAACGACCATAGCCTGGCAGAACCTGCAGCGGTTGGGGCATCCCCTCATTATCTCGACCGCTATCCTGTCGTGAACTGTCTTGACCAGGGGCACTATCTGTTTTACGGGGTAATAAGCGTTCTCGAGGTCGGGAACCGTTATTTTCCTGACCTCACCCGGAACGCCGTCTTCCCCGGGGACGAGACCGTCAAAAACGCCATTTGAGTATTCGGCCCTGTACAGTGAAGGCACATACACACCCTTCATGCGGGAAAGATCCCTGAGCATCTCTTGCCTCCGGGCATTTGCCTTTTTCAGTTCCCTGTATCTGTTTATTATGGCGGGCAGGATATCTTCGCCGTCGCCTATAACAAAGACATCCACGAAAGCGCTCATAGGCTCGGGGTTAGAACAGCATGTGCCTCCGGCGATCACAACAGGATCGTTTTCTTTTCTTTCCGCCGAAAGGACGGGTATGCCCGAAAGGGAAAGCATGTTAAGAACATTAGTGTAGGTCAGCTCATAGGAAAGAGAAAAACCCACTATATCGAATTCAGCGAGGCTTCTTCTGGATTCCAGGCCGTAGAGCGGCACACCGTTCTCCTTAAGTTCATTTTCCATATCCGTCCACGGGGCGAACACCCTTTCACAGATTATGCCGTCACTTTCGTTCAGCAGATGGTAAAGTATCTTGAGCCCCAGATAGCTCATTCCTATCTCATAGGTGTCGGGATACGAAAGCGCTACGGATACCATTCCTTCCTTCCATTCCTTCCTAACGGAATTGGTCTCTCCGCCGATGTAGCGTCCCGGCTTCTGGATCTTGTTCAGTATTTCGTTAAGTTTGGTCATAATAATAGGTTTAAGTTTAGGTTTAGTCAGCAGCCATGGCCGTACCGGGTACCGAGTACCGGGTATCGAGTGCCGCGTACCGAGAGTCGGGAATAAGGTTGTCATCCTGACGAAGCCCTCGAAGGTTCATTGAACCTGAGAGGATCGAAGCAAAGGATCTGTTCTTAGATTCTTCGTCGTCCACCTAAGCGGTCTCCTCATAATGACGCCTCTGCGCGAAGCGCCGATCCACAGCCGACTCCTTAGCTGATGCCTGAGATCTGATATCCGAAAGCTGATACGCCTTTGACCTTTAGCCTTTTGCCTCGAGCCTTTAGCCTGTCAAAGGCTGGAACCGCAAAGACAAAGCTACCGCTACTTTACCACCTTCCTGCTTATACTCAAGAGAAAACCCGCGCCGATCAGGGTCGTGATAGTATTCGAGCCTCCGTAACTTATCGCCGGGAGCGGCAGACCGACAACGGGCATGAACCCTATCGTCATCGAGATATTGACCAGCACCTGAAAAGCCACCAGCACTATAACTCCGGTCGCGATGGCTCTAGCGTACACATCCTGCGTCAGGGATATTATCCTGATACCCCTCGCTATATAAACACAATACAGGCTGAGAAGGAAGACCCCCCCAACGAACCCCCACTCTTCGCCTATCACCGAAAAAATAAAGTCGGTATGTCTCTCCGGAAGGAATTTAAGATAACTCTGTGTCCCGTTCAGCCAGCCTTTGCCGAGCAGCCCTCCGGAGCCTATGGCTATTTTTGACTGTATAATAGTGTACCCGGCCCCCAGGGGGTCGATGTCCGGATTGAGGAAGACCATGAGACGGGCTTTCTGATAATCCTTGAGAAGCCCCCAGAGAAAAGGAAGGCTCGCGAGGGCTATGCCGAAGACCGATAGTATATATTTGACCTTTTCCCCGCAGATAAAAAGTATAGCGAAAAGTATCGGCACTATGACCAGAGAGGTGCCGAGGTCCGGCTGGAGAAAGATCAAAAGAAAAGCAGGAGAGACCAGCAGTAGAGAAAGGAAAAAATTGCTTAAGGTCCCGATCTTCTCCCTCCTCGCCCCCAGGAACGAAGCCAGGACGAAAATAACGGTTATCTTCATGAATTCCGACGGCTGTATCGAAACAGGCCCCAGGTCGATCCACCTGCGGGCTCCGTAATGTTCCGAACCGAAAAGAAGTATATACAAAAGGGCCCCCAGATTGAGAGCGTAAAGCAAATAGGAAAAATCCAGTATCCGGTTGTAGTCCGAATGCGCTATAGCGAACATCAGGACCAGCCCGGCCAGAACCCAGATCGCCTGTTTAACGACAAGAGGGTCTAATTGTTCGGAAACACCCACTTCGTATGTGGCGCTGTAAAGGAACACTACACCGAGAACGGCTATAGCGATAACCGACAACATCAGTATTTTATCTGTCCTGCCCCGCGTTGCTCTCGGCATATATCTTCTCCGTGTAACTTATGCTCCCGTTTCGCGTACCGCGTGAGTACGACTTGTTCCCGCGGCTTGTTCCTGCGTAGCCATACCTCAGTTTGCTTGTTGTTTGGCGAAGCAGTTTATTGCCGCAAATATTCATAGCACAGGATGCATGGAGCCATCCATGGCCGTACTCCGCCGCGCGAACCGCGGTACGCGATGCGAGGTACGCACTCGACCTTTCGCCTTTTGCCTTTCGCCTCTAACCTGCCGGAGGCCTCAAGCTTACATCTGATATCTGACAGCTGAAGTCTCTATGGCCTCTGGACCCTCGCCTCGAGCCTCCAGCCTGTGATCTAACTGCCGGATTCACCGGCGCTATCAACATACTCCTCTCCTAAAAGCCCCAGCTCTCTGGCCTTCTCGAACACTTTCCCCGCGGTTCCGGCGGCGTAATATCCTCCCTTGCCGCCGTATTCGTCGAAAACGACAACTGTAAGACGGGCTTCCTCATAGGGCGCGAACCCCCCGAACCAGCCGTGGTTCTTTCCCCGGGAAGTCTGTGCCGTACCCGTTTTGCCCGAGATAACGACCTTGTCCGAACGGGCTTTCATACCGGTCCCCCTGGGGTGGTTAACCACATCCCTGAGGCCCGCCCTTATCTGTTCCACCGAAGCGTCCGATATCCCAAGGGGCTTCTTTTCGGGGATGTTAACTTTGACATCGCCTATACTGTCTACCACATAAGGTTCTACCAGATAACCGCCGTTCGCGAAAACGGACATCATCCGCGCGAGCTGCAGGGGTGTACACAGAAGATACCCCTGGCCTATGGCGTAATTCAGCGTTTCGCCTCTGTACCACTGTTTATTAAGCCTTTCCCTTTTCCACTCCCTTGATGGCAGGACTCCTCCGGATTCGCCCGGAAGATCGATGCCGGTCGTATCTCCCAGCCCCATGAGCGAGCCGTATTCCGCTATAGAGTCAACACCGACGAGAAGCCCTGCCCTCCAGAAATAAACATTGCAGGAGTTCTTTATAGCCCTTCTGAGGTCCTGTTCCCCGTGCCCGGACTCTTTCCAGCAGCGGAAGGTACGGTTTCCCAGCGTCATGCTTCCGGGGCAGTAAAAAGACCGTTCGGGAGTGACCGACCCGGTCTCGAGCGCGGCGGCGGCGGTAACTACTTTGAAGACCGAACCCGGAGGATAGGCGCCTGTTATCGCCCTGTTGAGAAGAGGGTACTCATTGTCGTTAAGTACTTCTGAAACCTCTTCTGACCTTTTCCGGTCTACGAATATCCCGGGATCGAACGAAGGCGCGCTGGCCATGGCCAGCACCTCCCCGCTGGAGGGGTCCATAGCCACTATGGCGCCTCTTTTATCTTCGAGAAGATCATCACAAAAGCTTTGAAGCTCAAGGTCTATGGTCGACCGAAGGTTCCTTCCGGGGACAGGCTCCTTGTACCCGAGCGTTGAGACCTGCCTGCCCCTGTGGTCCACCTCGACCTGTTTTCCGCCGTGGCGTCCCCGGAGGTAATTGTCGTATTGCTTTTCTATACCGGAACGGCCTATAACATCACTTATGCTGTACCCGTAATGTTTAAGCTTCTCGAACTCCGTCCTGTTGATAAGGCCCAGGTATCCCAGAAGGTTGGAGGCCGTTTTTCCTTTAGGGTATTCCCGTTTCGCCGAGACATCAATAAGCAGTCCTGGAAAATCCATCTCGATCTCTTCGAGGTGAACGGCTTTTTCTATGCCGATATCTTCCGCCAGCACAACATGGTTGAACGGGCGCCTCCTGCTCTTCTCTATCTTTTCAGTCATTTCGGCTTCGGGCACATCAAGCACGGAGCTAAGCGTGGAAGCCAGGCGGCTTTTGTCTTTTATACGGGAATAAAGCACCGAAACATTGAAACTGAGAACATCCTTTACCAGCACTTCCCCATTCCTGTCGGTAATACTGCCTCGCGGCGCCATGAGCGGGACGACTTTAAGCCTGTTCTCTTCGGACATCACCTTCATCCTTTCGTGGAGACCTATCTGGACATAGGTCAACCCGAAAAGAATGTATCCTAACCACAAGAAAAGGATGAGCGCCAGAACGCGTGTTCTCATAATATCATACCGCTTATTGTGACATGTTGAAATAAAAAGGCCCGGTCCCGCGCAGCTCTTTCATGCCGAAGGCCTTTCCGGCCTCTTGCTGTATCTCCACAATTACTCTTCTCATCCCGGGTCGCCGCAGAACACCCCCAAAACACCGAACACGATCGGCGAGGCAAAGGCCGTTGCAACGACCACCCTCCAGCTCTTCCCCAGAACGGACGCTATCGCCGCGCCCTCGCCCGAAGCGGAATGTATATATGATGTGTGCACCGTAACGACAATGAACAGCATCAAGACGGTCAACAGCATCTGGACCAAAGGGTTGAACCTGAACAATTTTCCGGCAAGAACACTTGAAGCGAACCCGACCGCCGGAAAGATGAAAAGGTCCGCGTAAAAGGTCTCGGGAGAAAAACATCCTCTGAGCAGACCGGCGGCAAGTCCGGTAACCATGCCCTCTATCTTCCCGCCGACAATACCCGCGAAAACGACGGCTATGAGCACCAGGTCGGGAAACCAGGGGTTCCTTATGTGCGCCTGAAAGCTTAACGACAAAGCCAGAAATATATACAGAGGTACACGGGTTCTCATTTTCCTAACATCCTATCGCAGAATTTTTGCTCAAGATACGGGAAGCATATTTCAGCGTCAAGCGTCAAGCCGGCAATTCGGTGTCCCGGCAGGCAACTAAATGTCAAAGTATCATCCCCCGGTCTCGCCTCGCTGCCGAAGGCTGACACTCTGACACTAATAAGAGGCTGCCAGCTGATATCCGAAGCTGCTCCTTAGTCAACGGTCTGCCAAGCTGATAGCTGAGATCTGATATCTGACACCTGAAGGCTAAGTAGCCTCGCGCCTCCGGCCTATTTTATACACAACACCTCTTCCTGCCTCATAGGGTCCGCGAAAGGCCTTATTACCGCGTACTGGTAAAGGCCTGTCCTGCTCTTACCGACACTGACCACCTCTCCAACGGGTATCCCTTTCGGAAATATGCGGCTGTAACCCGATGTGATGACTTCCGCCCCCGGGGATATCTCGGCGTCTATGGGGATATAAAGCATCCGCGCGCGCCCTTTCCCTTCTCCCACGACTATCCCGTTTATGCGGGTATCCTTAAGTATGCCTCCCGTCTTGAAACCCGGATGCGTCATCATCATAACCGGGCTTATGCGGCCCCCCGGGTCCACCACCTTTCCCAGAAGACCCTCCGAAGAACAGACAGCAGAGTTTTTACTTATCCCGTCCTCTTCTCCTTTATTGATCATGAAAGAGCCTATCCAGTCATTAGGGTTCCTTGCTATGACTTCAGCTGAAACGGTCTCGAACCCGAGGTTCCTGCGGAAACCTAAAAGTTCCCTTAACCTGCTGTTCTCCTCCTCCAGGTCCTCGAACCTCGATATATTAAGAGAAAGCTCTCCTATTTCTTTTTTAAGGGACCTGTTCTCTCGGATAAGGTCTTTTTTGCTTGAAAAATACTCGCCTACTCCGCCCAACCCCCTGGCGGGAGCCAGAAGAGCGGCTATAGCGGCATTCCTGATACCTGAAGAAGATGATGGGACAAAAATAATTACGAGGATTATCGCTATTGCCGAGGCGGCGTAAATCCAGGATCTTTTAAGGATGAGTAGTCTAGGCACATCGAGTGGTCATTTATTTTTGGAGCCTGGGCGATACGGCCAGCCTCTTGAGGTATTTTAGCTCACTGAGGACTTTTCCGGTCCCCAGAACAACGGCTGTCAAAGGATCGTCGGCAAGGTGGACGGGCAGCCCCGTTTCCTCGGCTATAAGGTTGTCAAGCCCTCTCAAGAGCCCTCCTCCGCCGGCAAGTATCAAGCCTTTTTCTATAAGGTCGGCCGAAAGCTCAGGAGGTGTTCTTTCGAGGGTTATCCTCACCGCTTCCACTATCTGGGACACGGGTTCCGAAAGAGCTTCCCGGACCTCTTCGCTGGTAATGGTTATCATCTTGGGAAGACCGGCTACGAGGTCCCGGCCTCTTACATCCATTGTAAGTTCCTCGTCCATGGGGTAAGCGGATCCTATCCTTATCTTTATCTCTTCCGCGGTCCTTTCTCCTATCATGAGGTTATAGGTCCTCTTCATGTAATTCGTTATGGCATCGTCCATTTCGTCCCCGCCTATACGGATAGATTTTGAAAATACTACACCCGCCAGTGAGATGACCGCCATTTCCGTAGTACCGCCGCCTATATCGATTATCATGTTACCGGACGGTTCCTGTATGGGAAGACCTACACCTATCGAGGCGGCAACAGGCTCTTCGAGCATATATACTTCTCTGGCGCCCGCGTGAAGCGCCGAATCCTTTACAGCCCTTTTCTCCACTTCCGTTATTCCGGAGGGAACGGCTATAACGACACGGGGACGGACAAGCCTCCTGGAGTTGTGGACCTTCTTTATAAAATACCTGAGCATGCTCTCGGTGATCTCGAAATCAGCGATAACACCGTCCCTCATAGGCCTTATGGCTACTATGTTGCCCGGGGTCCTGCCCAGCATCCTTTTGGCCTCTTCTCCCACGGCGAGGACATTCGAAGTGCCGGATTCTATCGCTACCACTGAAGGCTCACAAAGCACAATGCCTTCGTTCTTCAGGTAAACAAGGGTGGAAGCGGTGCCGAGGTCTATTCCCATGTCGCTGGAGAACATTCCGACTATATTGTCAAAATACTTTTCGAAAATATTCTGGTTCATCATAACGGGATACTCGCTTTGTTTTTGAAGTTTCAGGCAGGTATATTATATTAATACTTAAAAAGAATGGTAACAGAATATATTTTGGTTGTCAAACCTTTTCTATACCCATAGATGAACGGATTTAATATATTTTTAGTATCTACTCATATATTATTTCCGCTTTTTGGGTAGGTACAACACCGGGGAAAGACGCGCCGGGCTGGAGGTCCGGAGAGAAACGGCAATACAGGAAAAAACAGGTACATTACCTGAGTGAACAGGGACTCTAAACGCCGAGAAGGCGGTTCAGGTCCTCTAAGAACCCGGGATAGGAAACATCGGCACAGGCCGTACCCTCGATATCGCTTTCACCGCCGGAAACGAGTGAGGCCACAGCCATGCTCATGGCGATACGGTGGTCCCCGAAACTATTTACGGAAGCGGGATCCAGCCGTTCTTTGCCGCCGCTGATCACAAGTGTATCGTTGTCCTTTTCAAGAAGTTCGGCGCCCATGGCGGAAAGGCCCGCCTTTACCGTCATTATCCTGTCGGTTTCCTTGACCTTCAGCTCTTTTATCCCGTTTATAACGGTCTCGCCGCGCGCCATGGATGCGGCAACGCACAGAACGGGTATTTCGTCGATAAGCAGCGGTATTTCTCCCTCGTCGATGACCGTACCCTTAAGCCCGGAATGCCTGACCCTGATATCACCGGCCGGCTCCACATCCCCGTAACGGTCAACGATCTCTATATCGCCCCCCATTCTTTCAAGGACATGCAGTATACCGGTCCTGGTAGGGTTGATCCCCACATTCCTAAGTACGATCTCGGAACCCTTGACGATCAACGCGGCAACCATAAAAAAGGCGGCGCTCGATATATCGCCGGGCACCAGTATATCCCGGGCGGTCATCTCCTTTTCTCCGGTAACGGCAGTGAAAAGGCCTTGCCTTAAGATATCCGCTCCCAGATATTCCAGTATCCTCTCGGTGTGGTCCCTGGACTGGAAAGGCTCTCTGACAGAAGTCCTTCCCCGGGCATAGAGGCCCGCCGAAAGCACACAGGACTTGACCTGCGCGCTGGCTACAGGAAGATCGTAATCTATCGCTCTGAGTGGACCGGCTCCCTTTATGATCAGAGGCGCCTGTCCCCCCCCTCGCATCGACTCTATACCCGCGCCCATGAGCTTAAGGGGCTCGATGATCCTCCCCATCGGCCTTCCGGAGAGAGAATCATCACCGGTAAGGGTAACATCGAAAGACTGCCCCGCAAGTATCCCCGAGATAACCCTCATAGTGGTCCCGGAATTACCCAGGTAAAGTTCCCCCTGGGGTTCCCTCAAGCCGCGAAGGCCTTTTCCTTCCACGATGACCTCATCGCCTTCTATCCGGATATCGATCCCGAGAGCCCTGAAAGCGTTCAGGGTGCTCATGCAGTCATCACCCCTGAGAAAATTGGTTATCCTGTATTTCCCCTTCGCTATAGCCCCGAACATGACCGATCTGTGAGAAATACTCTTATCGGGAGGAACGGTTATCTCGCCCCTTAATCCCTTTTCGGCTCTTTTTATTTTCCAGTTATTCATAGTATATACCGCTTCGCGGCAGGTTTAGATTTAGACTGAGATTTAGCAAGCCCTCGGCTTGTAAAGAGATTTTCTCAATCTCAATCTGAATCTCAATCTCTCCTATGGTCTATTGTCCTGTCATTTATCCCTTAGGGGGATCCCACTCCCCCCGTTCTATGACCCTCATCATGTCTTCGGGTACAGGCACCGTGAACTCGACCCGCCTGCCGGTATCCGGATGTGAGAAACCGAGTTTTTCCGAATGGAGGGCCTGCCTGCTCATGACCGCGGGTCCGCCGTAAGTCCTGTCTCCGAGGACGGGATACCCTAAATGTTTCAAATGCACCCTTATTTGATGCGTCCGTCCGGTATCAAGCTCGAGTCTGAGAAAGGTGAACTTTTCAAACCTTTTCACCACATGATAGACCGTACGGGCATTTCTCCCTTTTTCGGGATCGACGCACATTTTGCGCCTGTCCACAGGATGCCTTCCCAGGGGAGCTTCGATAACGCCGTTATCGAGCTCTACCCTCCCTTTGACAAGCGCGGCGTACTGTTTGTTTACCGTACGGTTCCTGAACTGCTTTCCCAGGGAACGCAACGCCCGGTCGTTCTTGGCCACCACCATTACACCCGATGTATCCTTATCAAGACGGTGCACTATACCCGGCCGGAAAGCGTCCTCCGATTCAGGCAGTTTACCGCAATGAAAGAGAACGGCGCTTACCAGGGTCCCCTTCCTGTTCCCGGCCCCGGGATGGACCACCATGCCGGCGGGTTTGTTGAGCACTATGACCCATTCGTCCTCAAAAAGTATCTCCAGAGGTATGTCTTCGGGTTCGGCGTCGCTCGGTTCCGGAGGTGGTATCTCTATGTTGACCTCGTCGCCCTCCCGCGCGGTATAGTTCGGTTTCACTTTCTTCCCGTTCACCAGTACGAAACCGTCGTCGATGAGCGTCTTGACCATCGTTCTGGAATACCCGTCACCCAGCTCCAGGGCTATGCGCTTATCGATACGCCCCCCGCTATCCGCCTGCCCTATGGTAAAAATCAGTTCTTCCATAAACATCTTTCACAGGCCTCAGACCGCGGACCACATATTGTCAAAATTACAAGAAAAATTTACAAGGTGAAGTAGACACTAACGGGTCTTATCCCGGAAAAACCTTTTCCTTTTTCCTTATTTTTGTGGTCTGTGGTCTGTCGACCGTTCAACTATTTCCTACTCCTCCTGACGACCCAGAGGACGATCCCCGCGGCGGTTATGGCCAGCCCCAGCGCCTGGGAAAGGGTCAGGCCGTCGAGCGTCATCAGCGCGTCGCCTCTAAGGAAATCCAGGGAAAACCTCAAAGTTCCGTACAACACAAGGTAGGAAATGAACACAAAACCCTGAAAAGGCTTTTCCCGCTTTACAGCCAGGAGAACAACAAAAAGCATCAAAAGCGCCCCGCTGTATAGAAGCTGTGAAGGAAAACGCGGAACCGGGTCCCCCGGGAACAAGACAGCGCAGGGGCCCGAGTACGGGTATCCGTAACAGCATCCGTTGAAAAAACACCCTATTCTGCCTATCGCCTGCCCCAGCGCGGCGTACGGCGCGACGACATCGCTGGTCCTCCAGAAAGGGAGTCTCTTGAGCCGGCATACCAGCAGCCCCCCGATCAAGGCCCCGGCCAGGGCTCCCTGTATGGCCATCCCGCCCTCATTGAAGAACAGCACTCTCACGGGATGACGAAAATAATATTCAGCGTTTATGGCGACAAAAAGAAGCCGCCCTCCTATCATCCCTCCGGCAAGGACGGCGATCATGGCGTCAAATACGCTTTCCCCGGGAAGGCCCTCCTTACGGGCTTCTCCGAGTATAAGTACGGTCGAAAGCACGAAACCCACCGCTATCATGAACCCGTAGGAATAAAGCGTTACGGGGCCGATCTGGAATAATATTCTATGCATAGTATTCAACTGGTAAAGGTTTAGTCTCAGGTCCAGGTTTAGCGCTAAACCTGAAAAACTATCCCCTCTCACCTACATGTTTACCCTTGAAAAATATACTCCACGCCAGAAGAACGGCGCCTATGGTTATAAAACTGTCGGCCACATTGAACACCGGCCATACTCTGAGATCGAAAAAGTCTATTACGGCACCTACCCGCAGTCTGTCGGTAAGGTTGCCCAGGGTCCCGCCAAGGATGAAATACAGGGAAAGTTTTTCCCTGAAAACGGCGCTGTGTGACCTGCTTCTGAGGAAGTAAATAATGATACCCGACGAGATAACGGCGATCATTATGAAAAGATGAACACGGGAGGCCAATATGCCGAAAGCGGCCCCTGTGTTGTATACGAGGGTCAGGTGGAAAACATCCTTAAGCACAGGGACCGTTTCCCCGGCCTTAAGAAAATTGACGGCAAGCAACTTCGTCGCCTGGTCAAGAAGATAAATTCCACAAACTATGCAATAGGCCAATTTTATCTGTTAGCGGACCTTTCGTGCTCTTCCTGGCACTTTATGCAGTTCTTCGCCTGGGGAACGGCTTTAAGGCGCTGTTTGGGTATGGCTCCCCCGCAGCTTTCACACTTGCCGTAAAGACCTTCGTCTATTTTTTTAATGGCTTCGTCAAGTTCAAAAAGCCTTTCGCGCTCTCCCTCGGCTAACTCCAGAGCGAATTCCCTGTCGTAGAGATCGGTAGCCATATCCGCCATATGGAAGGAATAACCCGAAAGGTCGCCGGAAGAATCCTTGAACGAGGCGTTCGACTGCCCCTGTATGCTCAGGATCTCTTCGATTATCTTAGCTTTTTCCGTTAAAAGGTCATTTCTGACGGAAGCCAGTTCTTTTTTTGAGAACCCTCTTTTCCCCGAAACGGCTTTTTGGGGAGAAGCTTTGGTTTTTTTCCCGCGTGCAGTGTTCGTGCTCTTCTTTTTATTAGCCATTATCGCTCCTTTCCGCGATCACGTTGTCACACCTCCGGCAAAGTTCGGGATGGCGCTTACTTTTTCCTACGGTTTCACTGTAATTCCAGCACCGGGGGCATTTTTCCCCGGGTGACCTGGAGACCCCTATCATTATCGGCAGCGCCGCCACTTTCTCCATTTCCTTACCGGGCGACTCGAGGACATCTGCCGCTGACACCTTGAAAAGATAAGGGAACAATCCCGAATTTGACTCAAGAAAATCCCTCATCCCGTCATCGTCGGAGTACAGGGTAAGAGCGGCCTCAAGGGAACTTCCGATCAGCCCCTCTTCCCTTTTCACTTCCAGGACTTTCATCACGCTTTCCCTGAGGCGCAGTATCTCTTTCCACCTCCGGTCAAGCTCCGGGTCCGCCCAGGCGTCCGCCTCGCCCCGGTCCGGCCAGTCGGCCATGTGGACGCTCTGTTCCTTTTTCCTGCCCGGCACATGCTCCCACGCTTCCTCGGCCGTGAAAGCCAGTACGGGAGCCATTACCCTTACCAGCGTATCCAGTATCCTGAAAATGACGGTCTGGGCCGCCTTTCTTTCAGGGGAACACGGTGAGAGAATATACAATATGTCCTTGGCGGCGTCAAGGTAAAAAGAACTGACCTCGTAAACACAAAAGTTGTAGACCGCCCTGTAGACCCTATGAAATTCCCATTTGGAATAATAACCGTTAACATCCCTCAAAAGCCCCGAAAGCCTTGAAAGCATCCATCTCTCGAGTTCGGGAAGCTCTTTCCCGTCCACACAATCGTTTTCGGGGTCAAAATCATACAGGTTGCTGATAAGGTACCTCAGTGTATTCCTTATCTTCCGGTAGCCGTCCGCCAGGCGCTCAAGTATCTCCTCCGAAAGTTTTATATCCCCTTCGTAATCACTGGAAGACACCCATAGCCTCAGAATATCTGCCCCGTACTTTCGCATGACCTCTTCCGGGCTGATAACATTGCCCACGGACTTGGACATCTTTTTACCCTCACCGTCCACCACGAATCCGTGGGTAAGCACTTTCCTGTAAGGCGGCTTTTCTTTCGTGGCCATGGCTGTTATCAGGGCCGACTGGAACCACCCTCTGTGCTGGTCGGAACCCTCAAGGTAAAGGTCGGCGGGATACGACAACTCTCTCCTGGCGTCGATGACCGCTCTGTGGCTAACGCCCGAATCGAACCAGACATCCAGAATATTGTTCTCTTTTATAAGCTCCGAGCTCCCGCAGGCCGGGCACTCGCAATTGCCGGGCATAAGGTCCGCTGCCTCTTTCTGGAACCAGACATTGGATGTCTCTTTACGCGTCAGGGCCGCGACATTCTTGATAATATCCGCATCAGTGAAAGTCTCTCCGCAGGAAGCGCACTGAAAAGCGGGTATCGGGACACCCCAGTACCTCTGCCGCGAAAGGCACCAGTCGGGACGCTGCTTTACCATCGCTCCTATCCTGTCCTTTCCCGATGGGGGTATCCACTCAACACTGTCCTCTATCTTTTCGGATATCCTGCCCCTTAGACCGTTATGGTCAACATTCATGAACCACTGCTCCGTGGCCCTGAAGATTATAGGTTCCTTACACCTCCAGCAATGAGGGTAGGAATGGTTCATATCCTCGGTAAAGATCAGTGTCCCATCCGCCTTCATACGCTCTATTATCGTCTTGTTGGCCTTTAGAACGAATTGACCGGACAACCAGTCAATATCATCGTTGAATTTCCCGGAGTTATCAACCGGCATTATTATGGGAAGGTCGTATTTCTTTCCCGTAAAATAGTCATCCTGCCCGTGGCCGGGAGCCGTATGGACGCATCCTGTGCCTTCGTCTTTGGTGACATAATCGGCCATGACTATGGCGGACTCCCTTCCAATGAAAGGATGTACCGCTTCCGGCCACCTGGCTGACAGCTGCCTTCCGGTCAACTCTTCGGTTACGGTGTGATCCTCAAGTCCGAACTTCTCCGCGAGCGCCGGGACAAGGTCTTTCGCGAGTATAAGTTTCTCTTTCCCCGTATCTACCACGGCGTACACGAACTCCGGGTGCACGGCTACCGCGACATTAGCCGGAAGCGTCCACGGAGTAGTGGTCCATATAACATAATATATATCCTTTTCCCCTTTGGCCCTGAACTTCACGAAAATGGACGGTGAGACCTTATCCCCATACTCCACTTCCGCCTCGGCAAGAGCGGTCTCGCAGGATGAGCACCAGTTGACGGGCTTAAGGTCCTTGTAAACATAACCTTTTTCATAAAGCTCCGCCAGCGCCTCAAGAATATCAGCCTCGTAATCCTTCGTAAGAGTCAGGTAGGGGTCCTCCCAGTCGCCGAAAATACCGAGCCGCTTGAACTCTTTAGCCTGTATCCTGACGAATTTCATCGCGTATTTATAAGCTGCCTTCCGGAATTCGACCTGGTCGATCTCGTGTTTTGAGATCTTCATCTCCTTAAGAAGGGCGTGTTCAACGGGAAGGCCGTGACAATCCCATCCCGGGACATATGGGGCCCTATACCCGTTCATGGCGTAATATTTAACACAGATATCTTTCAGTATCTTGTTAAGGACATGGCCCATGTGTATATGGCCGTTGGCGTACGGAGGGCCGTCATGCAGGATAAATGACTTTCCGGAACTCTCCCTCGCGGCGAGTATCCGGGCGTAAATATCCTCCTTTGCCCATCTTTTGATGAATTCCGGCTCCCTCTGGGGAAGGTTGGCCTTCATCGAGAAAGATGTCTTCGGAAGGTTCAGCGTATCTTTGTACCCTTTTTTCTTCGTCTCGCTCATCCCTTTTAACCTTTTAACCCTTTAAGCGTTTAACCTTTTAACCTGAACTATATAAACCCATCAACTATCGGCCGCAGTTTTTCAAGTACTTCCGGGGGAACTGCCTCTTTGCTCGTGATTATGGCGTTCCTCAGGGCCTCTCCGCACTGACAGTCCCTTTGCTCCGGTATTTCCCGCAGCAGGTTCTTAAGCATTTTCTTAGCGGCCTCGGCGTTCTTCGCTAGATTATCCATGATCATCTCGACGGTAACATGTTCTTCCTCCGTCCCTGTCCTCCAGCAGTCGTAGTCGGTGACCATGGCTATCGTCGAATAGCATATTCCCGCTTCCCGGGCGAGGCGGGCCTCCTGGATGTTGGTCATGCCGATCACATCAGCACCCCAGCTCTTGTAAAGGTACGACTCGGCCCTGGTGGAAAAAGCCGGGCCTTCCATGTTGATGTAGGTGCCTCCATCGTGGATCTTTATCTCCAGGTCCCTGTTGGCGGCGTATATCACTTCCTTGAGCTCCGGACAGACGGGATCGGAAAAAGCGATATGCGCCACTATGCCGTCCCCGAAAAAGGTGGTAGACCTTCCCTGGTTGGTCCTGTCTATGAACTGGTCCACAAGCACGATATCGAGAGGCCTCAGCTCCTCTTTAAGGCTGCCCACGGCCGATATGGACACGATCCGGTCAGCCCCCAGGACCTTGAACGCGTAAACATTGGCCCTGTAATTTATCTCGGTGGGGAGAAGGCTGTGGCTTCGCTGGTGTCTGGGAAGGAACACGACCTCTTTTCCCTCGAGCTTTCCGATGACGAACTCGTCGGAGGGTTCCCCGAAAGGGGTTTCCACCTTCTTCGTCTCTTTTATCTCCAATCCTTCTATCTCGTATATCGCGCTCCCGCCTATAACCCCGATCATGTTATCCCCTTCGGGGAAGGAAAAAGTTAAAAGTTAAAAGGAAAAAGAATAATGTATTCTCTAGAACAAGAACTCCAAGGATTTCATATATTTTTTACTTTTGCCTTTTTACTTTTTACTTGATCCATCTCCTCCTGTTATATCTATCACCTTATTCCGACTCGTTTCGCCCCGGACTATCCGTACATCGCGCTTGCGCGCCTTATATACCCTGGCCACAAGCTCTATTACCGCCTTATTCGCCTTACCCTTGTCCGGGGGCGCTTTCACATATATCTTTATCGATCCGTCCTTTTCCACCATCTCCTCGCGGGAAGACTTCGGGAAGACCTTGGCCTCTATCCTCATCATCCTCCCAGGCGGAACGCTATCCCGTAAAGGACATTAACGATGAAATTTTTCAGTACGCTCAGCAGAAGAAAAGCCACAATGGGGGAAAAATCTATACCTCCCATCTGAAGCGGCAGCTGCCTGAACGGCGCCAGTATAGGGTCCGTTACCCTGTAAATGATCTGCACTATCTCGTTGTACGGGTCGGGGTTCACCCAGGATAATATTATCCTTATGATGAGCAGAAAATAAAGCACATTGAAGAGCAGGTTGAACAAAAGAGCAAGGGCCTTGAAAAACTCAGCGAATATGAACATGGTCAACTCCCGGAGATCTCTTCGGATCTTTTCTTGGCGGCCATAACGGCCTTCTGAACGATGTCCTTAAGCCCCTCTTCGCCGAACACCCTGAGGGCGGCTTCCGTCGTCCCGCCTTTGGATGCCACTTTATTCACCAGAGCGGACGGGTCCTCACCCGACTCCGCCAGATAAGCGGCCGAACCCGCTATGGTCTGGGTCGCTAAGCGTTTGGCCGTACCCTCGGAAAGCCCCGCCTTTATCCCCGCCCCGGCCATGGCGTCCGCCAGGTAGAAGAGGTACGCCGGCCCGCTCCCCGAAAGCGCGGTGACGGCATCCATTTCCTGCTCAGAAACTTCCATTACCTTTCCCACCGACGAAAAGAGCGCTTCCACGGGCTCCCTGTCCTTCACGAGCTCGTTACAGGCGATACAGGTCATGCTTTGCGATACGAAAGCCGCGAGATTGGGCATTGCCCGGGCTACGGGAAGCTGCCGGCCCAGAAGCGAAATTATCCTGTCTATGGTGACCCCGGCCATTATGGAGACCAGTGTCTGTTCTTCAATATAAGGGGCGATTTCCTTTAAAAGGGCCCCGGAATCCTGGGGTTTGACCGCCACAAGCAAAAGGGAAGAATCCCTCAGAAGCCCCTCCATCCCCTTCATATGAGCACCGGTCTCATCGGAAAGGGCCTGGGCCTTGTGGGCGTCCTTATCGTAAAGGAAAATACGGCCCGGGGGCACTATGGAATTATCCGCCATACCTCTGACGATGGCGCTTCCCATGTTCCCGCAGCCTATGACGCCTATAGTAATATCTTTCATAATATTATACTCTTATATGCTGAATATTATCGTTCTTACAGATGGTTAAAGGTATCATAAATCATTGGGGATGTCAATAATTCAGGTTAAAAGGTTACAAGAAGCTCGTAGCTCGGAGGTCATAGGTCGTAGGGCAGGCTCGAGGTAAAGTGCTGGAGGCTACTCAGCCTTCAGGTGTCAGATATCAGGTCTCAGCTATCAGCTTGGCAGACCATTGACTAAGGACCAGCTCCGGATATCAACTGGCAACCTCTTAGTGTCAGAGCGTCAAAGCATCAGAGCCTCAGCCTTCGGCAGGTGAGAGGCCCGAGGCGTCATTGCGACACTCGGTATTCGGTACGCGGTAATAAGCCGCTTCGCCGCTAGCGGGGAGGGGGACAGGTACAGCTTTGTTTCCGCACCCGGTACAAAGCTGGAACGGTACCCGGTACGGCCAAAGGAAGTCAACCACATAAAAAGGGCGGGGATAAGATCCCCGCCCTTTGGCCTGATGAGCCAAGCTATCTCATTCATCAGACCTCTTTACTATATCCTGTGAGCTAAACCCTCCGAGCTACGAGCTATTACGCCTTTATAAGCACCTGGTCCCTGTAGATAATGAACTTCTCGTACATGTCGTCCGTAAGCGGCACGGTCGGCAGGAACTCTCGTATCCAGCCCTCGAACCCGGCTTCCTGGTTCAGCGTGCGTATCGCTATCTCAAGCGCCTGCGCGAACGAATAAATACCCTTAACATTGTCGTTTATCACTATAAGCGGTACCTCGATATCATATTTTAGCGTCGCTTTAGTCCAGTCTATGCCGTTACCGCGGATAACAGCGAAAAGGTCTTCCGTGTTCATGGCCTTCTCCCCCGTATCCCTTTTAGAGTTCAAGCACCTTAAAAGTGCCTTTATCTCCGTATCGGGCCCCCTGAAGTTCTTATCCAGTCTGCTCTCGTGCTCCCATTTCCTTACAATGACGGCTTCCGTGGCCGGGACGACACTTTCGATAAGGTCCCGCATGGCCTCCGTTTTCTCAAGGTTAACTTCGCCCTGCACATAAAGGACTATCTTTCCTCCGTCGAGTATATCCCTTTCGCCTATTATCTTTCTGAGCGATTCCTCAAGGTCGCAGATAATAGCGTTCTCGATAATATCATCCGCGTAAAGGATAAGCGATCTCTTTTGCCTGACTTTGACTTCCGCCGTCGCCTCGCCCTTGCTCGCGAGTCCCTGCATCTGGTCAAAAACCGGCTTCACACTGCTCTCATAATATTCCCCAAACCCGGCTTCCTTAACTTTTTCCTTTACCATGGATAGCATATTATCGAATCTCTCTCCCTGATACTCCCTTATCTTCTCAACGGTCTCATCGAACCACTCGAGCCCCTTGAACTCTTCCAGATACGGTTTTATAACCCTCACCGGCTCCTCAAGGTAAGAGGTATTGTTCCTCACCGTAAGAAGCGTCCACATCGCGGTTATCAGACTCTCGGGTATATCTATCGGAACTCTTTCTTCTTCCAGACCGAGAAGTATCCTGACAAGCCGCTCTCTTTCTTCGGTAAGTTCCTGAAGGCGGTCCTTTACATTCGTTTCCTCTTTACTAAGGCTTACAAGACGGTCTATTTCCACGATGATATCATAGATCTGAACAATTATTTCTTCATACTCTTCTTTTTCCTTACTTTCACCTGACCCCTTGCCTTCATCTGAATTTTCCGTCTCTTCCTGTCCCTTCAGAAAACCTGCCTTAATCCTTTCCGACTCCAGCCTGTCGGCGATCTCAGATCGGCGCTCTTCATTCTTAATATTTTTCGTGCTCTTTTCCGCCTCTTGGAAAGTTTCCCTCGCCTCTTCCGTCATACCCGCACTCGCTTGAGCCACTCCGATATCTATTAATCTCTCGGTCCCAAGCACTACTTTCCTGGAGCCTCTGATCCCTTCCAGGGATCTCTTTGCCTCTTCAAAAGTCCTCCTGGCATCATCGATGCCTCCTTCTATATGTGCTTCTCTTTGCGCTATATATATAAGCAGATCAGCTTCCTCCCCCTTGTTTTTTGCAGATGTCCTCGTTACCTTTTTAGCGATCTCAATTTTCTTCTTTGCTTCCTCTCCAGGCAATCCTGCCCGCACCTGAAGTTCTACTATCCGGCAGATCGTCAAAACATTCTGATTCTCTTCTGCTACCATCCCCGTCTCTTCCAGCGTATTCCGCATCTCATCTATAATTCCCGCCTCATAACATCCTTCTGCAAGATCTATTAACCGATCAACATCATCTTTATTGTTTTGGGTGCGGAAAAGAGCTTTTATCTCCTTGAACATTTTTTTAGACCCCTTGACATCGCCTGCAATAGCCATTCCCGCGGCCAGTTTTATCAACATCTGCCGGTCAATTTCAGATTTTTTCCTGTTCATTATCTCATCATAAAATCTTCTAAGCTCTTCCCGCATACCGGCCCTTGCTTTAGCCATAACTATTTCGTACCGAACTTTCCGGACTTTTTCCTTTGCTTTCCTGTAAACCTTTTTAGAGTTCCGGAGTATCTCTTCAAGATGTTCTGCTTTTTCAAACAATTTCTTTATCTTCGCAGCATATTCTTCCGTAAGCTCTCCAGAACTCTCTTCTACGGTCCTCGGACCGTCGGCCGTGGTCTGTTCTGCCCGGACCTTCGCCTTTTGCCCTTCGCCTTTTTCCTTGACCTTTTCGATCTCCACATCCAAATCCACGACCCTCTGCAGCATCTTCCTGCGCTCTTCTAATTTCTGAATTACGGGCTCTTCCGTGGCCTCCTCATCTATCACCTGAAACCCGACACCCGACACCTCTACTTCTCTATTCTCAACTCTAGATCCTCCGCTCTCATCGTCCGCGCTCAGACTCTCCGCCCTGACACTGCGCGCCGTGCGCCGCGCGCTGTCCTTATGCAGATCAAGCTCGTATTTCACCGCCCGACCGTCCCCTATCAAGAGATACAGTTTGTTCTTATCGGCGCGGACCTCCCTTATGGTCTTTCCCCTTCTTTCGGACTCATACCGATCGTCCCTGGGGAACTCTATGATATCGTAAATTTCCGCGCCCTTATCCCTGTACACATAGACCCTGTTCTCTTCTTTTTTCAGAGCAAAGACCGTGCCGTTCTCGAAAGCCACTACCTGGTCGAACGCATCGATGTCCTCAACATCGAGCTCGTCCGGAGAAATCATATCGGCGTCCGCGTACCTTTCATCCTGAAAAAAGACAGCACTTTTCTCTTCGACAGCAAGCCAGTCAGAGGCAACAACACTGTGGCCCTGGCGCAGGACCTCAAACGCCCCTTCCCCGGCCCGCGCGCCGCCCTTATCAAGGTCCAGCTCGTAAAAATGTACCGTTTCCTCCGCTCCTTTTATATAAAGCAGCCCTTCCTCGACCCGCATATCTTCGGCGCCCGTCAGCTTGTTGTGCTTTATAATATCGTAGACCCTGCCGTCGGGAAACAATATCCACACTTCATTCTTTTGCCTGTCCAGAACATACCTCTTTCCGTCAAGACCTGTTGTCTCGGTCACAATGACACCTTCCGGGAATATACTCTTTATCTTTTTCGTGTCATCCACTAAGCCTACCGACTGTACACTGTGCCCGGGGAGCAGGACCTCATCGGGCTTTTCTTCGGACGCGGCCCGCTCTTCCTCTGACAACAGTTCCATGACCAGCTTATATTTCTCTTCGGCGATCTTTTCTGCGTCGTTTTCGGCTTTTTCTTTTATGGGGAGCCACGAAGCGAATTTCTGACCGGTACCGGGAGTATACTCATTAAACCTTTCACTTACGGCAAATGTCCCATCGGGCTCAACATCCAGCACATGGATGTGGCCCTCGTGGCCGATAAGGCCGCCGGATGCATCCTTTACATCGAATGTAACAAGAATACCTGCACACTTTCTATCATCCCACAGCTGAACGACGGTATCATATCCGGTGTCAGCATTATCCACCTCGAACTTACGGATAGCTTCTTCCGCGGCGGCTATCCAGTCAAAGGGATCAAGATCCACTCCCGCGCTCTCCAGCCGCTCCGTGATAATCCCTGCCGGAGTAAGTCCGGTATCCTCGGCCATCTCAGACCCTTCCTTTAGTTCATCCTTTATCCCCGGTCCCTTATCCCTTATTAACTCCTCGACCCTCGCCAATTCCTCGCGCGCCTCCTCCGGCGTCATCGTCGTCTTCTCCTGAGCTTCTTTTTCAACCTCCTCCGTTCCTTCTTCCAGAAGCCCCGCCAGAAGCATGTCTATATCCGCCTTCTGCTGCGGCGTAAGGTCCTCGGCGGTCAGAGGGCCGCTATCCGGAGTCTGTTCTACTCCTCTCTTCTTAGCCTCTTCGTAATTCTCGAACCCGAGGACGAAATTCGTAGCATATTCGTCATCGGCGCCTAATGCATAGAGGGTTCTCCTCGCGCCTTCTTTTTCCGGCCCCCGGGCGCTGATGACCGCCACCGGGCCGTAAACCTCGTACTCCTCAAGATCGATAACATCGACCAGATCCCCTTCTGGGGAGACGATCAGCACCCTGGAAGGCTCGTCGTCGATATAATACACATAACCTTCTTCATCCTCGTTATTCTTCTCCATTTTGTAAAAATCCGATCTTTCCACATTGCCGACATCGACGATAGTGTGACCGAATTCCAGACCTCCGGGCAGACCTTTCTCGATCTTTTCGGAGATGGACTCTCTCTTTTCCATACTGTTACCTGCGGCCTGCTTCCCACCATCCCTCACGACCTCATATCTCTTTATCCATCCCCCCTCTCCGAAAGGCCCTTCACCCACATAGAATACATTCGGCTCATCCGTTCCGAAAAAGGAAAACTGCGCATTTTTCTGCGGGTCAAAACTGAACACCTTCATGTCAGATGTCATTATGTGCAGCCTGTCTTTCGATCTTACCCCGGGCTGATCCGCATCAAGTTCATGGATAAGCACATTATCCGCATCGTCGATAATAACCGTTTCGGAATCTATCGACCCGTGAAACAGGGTTTCGAGAGAAATGATGCCGGGCCTCCCATCATTGCCTCCCTTATCCGTATTGAGCCCTGAACCGTCCGGTCTTATGATCAATACATCGCGCCAACCGAAAAGATAAATATCTCCGTCTTTGTCGGCCGCTATGGCCTTTGGGACAAAATGGTTTCCGACCCATTTTTCCACCTCTTCTATCCTGAGATCCCCGCCGTTAAAAGCAGCGTTAAGCTTTTCCGCGTCGGGAGTAAGGGATATTATGGATTTGAGCTTTCTTTCGGGAGAAATTATTATCGCGAAGATATTGCCGTCCCTGTCCCGCTGGATCTCCCTGACAACATACTTTCCCTCAACAGATATACCGTATGTATTCAATATGGTCTCAACGGCTTTATCTGTCCAGACATGATCCCCGGAAACCTGGATGAATTCTTTATCTTCTATCATCTCTATATTTTCTTCGGCGTTTATCTTATTAAGTATTGCCTTATCTTCGGGAACGCTCTCATCGAGTTTCCTGACTTCAATACGCGGGCTCGCATCCGTAGACTCATCTGCCGTCTCATCCAGGGCCAGCTCCGCGAATTTATCGTAATCAACGGCCACCGGAAGATCCTCTTCCCATACCCTTGAAGCGTCAAGAGGATTGATACACACCTGCTTCGCGGATATGGACATTATCCTGCCGTTTTCATCATACCTCATGTCATCCCCTCCGAATGTGATCGTAATACCGTTATTGACGGCCTCTCCGCCTTCTCTAATATCCCGGGATCTGACCAGCGTCATCCTTGTTTTGTTCACAACAAGCTTACCATCCCCATCGAACTCAAAGGGCGTAATATAAAGTTCCCTTTTACCTTCTTTGTTCTTGCCGAAAACTATGCCACCCACAGTTTTACCGTTCTCCTCAAGGGTCCACCATTTTTCTTCTTCATCAGTAAGGTAACGGCCCGAGAAAGACTCAGCGAGCTCCTCTATAAATTTATCCAGTTTTGCTTCGCTTATACGCCTTTTGCCGGCTTCCTCAACAAGTTTCTGCCTGACTGAAACAGGCTTGCCAACCGTCGGCTCTCGACTGTCGACTATAGACTTGCCTTTCGCCCGGGATATCCCGAACTCCTCATTCTCTTTGACCAGTTCCCGCCAGACACTGTAAAGCCTTTCCATGGCCCTGAGGTAATAGGCCTGCTCGTCCGGGTCTATCGGATCAACGGCATGACGGAGCGCGCAGGCAAGATACATCTCGCGGGCGAGCAGGATGTCCTTCCTGAAAATATCCTTGAGCTCCTCCATCCCGGCCCCGTCAAAATGGTCCAGGTCATCCTTTTCCCAGTGCTCGGGGCGTATCTTATTCCATCTTTCCGTTATCATATCCGTCTTATTAACAAGTTCCGCAAGGTCTTCCAGGGACAAAGGGCCCCCGTCGATCTTTGACCCGAGTTCATCTTTAAGCGAAACGGCCTCTTCGACATCGGGGTATTTGTCCGAGAATATCTTTAAAAGCAGGTACCAGTGGAGTATCTGCGTCAGACCCTCTATAACCTCGTGCAGGAGCGGATTTTTTATCTCCAGCCCGTCAAGACCCTGCTTTATTCCGGGAACGCGGCCCCGGACATATTCCCCGTCCTCTATATTAACGGCCATACAGTTAAGCAGCTTGACCGGATCGTACCCTCCGTCAAAAACGCTTATACTGTACTCGTGGTCCTGGAAATCTACCTGTTTTCCTTTCAGTTTTTCCAGGGGTTCATCGCGTTCTATGAAGGATTCCGGCCATTCGTTCTCCAGCAGATGAGCCTGTATCACCGCCTGGACATTGCGCATTTTCTCGGCGTTTATATCGCTGTGTTTTCCTGAGCCCTCTCCCGAGCGTTTTTCGCACAGGACCTCCAGGACATGCCATATTTCTTTCAGCTTATGCATCGCCAACAGGCTCTGCTCAAAATCCTTTACATCCCAGTTCTTTTTCATATCGTTTATCGTTTTCTCAAGATCGCCTATCTTTATGCCGACGGCCCCGCCCCGGGTATTCTCCTGCAGGAACCTGAGAAGTTTGTCCAGTTTGAAATCCTTTGTATCGGGTTCCCTTAAAAGCGGGAGTTTTTCGACTATAACACCTTCCCTTCCGCCTTCATCCGAAAGATAGGCATCTACGGCATCCGCCCCTTCTTCCTCCGAATAAAGCCCGGCGGAAACAAAAGCGTCCTTTATCGTATTAGTCCATACCGCTATATCCCCGGCCTCGCCTTCCATCACGAAATTCCTGAGGAACATATCAAGGAGAAGCTCCTGGGCCGGGCCTTCGTAAAAGGCCATTTCCGTATCCCAGTAACTGTGTATCATCTTGACCAGGTTCTTTAAGGCCCTCAGGCCCGGTATCCTGGGCGGAAGCTTCTTGTTGTTGGGGTCTTCCCTTTTCATTTTTATAAGCTCCTGGACAGCTCCCACGAGCCCTTGCCACTGGACCTCACCGTCAACTACAACGGGGTCGCCGTTTTCGTCCTTTTTTTCCGCGCCCAGAAGGGCCGGGTTTACCTGGAGATCGTTCCTCGAAGATACCATTATAAGGTAATCAAGTATGCCTTCCGGACCCAGGGCGTCGAACCGCAGAACGGCGTGGCGTTCGATGAACTCGTCGCTCATGGGTTTTACAAAGAATTTACCCGTACCCGGAGGGTTGATGGTGTGTATTACCCCGAAACGCCCGTCGCGCTCCCGTCCGAGTTTCGTACCGTCCGGATAGACCATGAACTGTCTCTCGATCGCCTCGTTGAGAACCCCCATCACACCGGGTTTTCCCTGTGTGCTCTCTTCTATTACTACGGTCTTATTGTCCCTGAGACCCACGGCGACCGGACCGTAGTCGTGCCCGGAGACCCCTCCCCGCAGGTACGGCTTGAATGTAAGTTCTTCCTTATCCGTGTCCGGCTTTATCTCCACCTGCGGCGTTTCGGGTCCGTTGAGCAGTTCCCCGATGGCGGAGGCCAGAAAACTCTTACCCGTACCCTGGTCGCCCACGAACACTAAACTCTTGCCCAGGGCCCTTACCTGAAGGGCGTAATAGAGCGCCGTGCTGTTTGCGGGGTCACCGGTCCCCAGCCAGTAAAGTATATCCTCGGGAAGCCCGCGTTTTTCGAATTCCTCCCGGGCTTCCGGATGGATCCATATCCGCACCGTATCGAGTTCCTTAACCTCCCCGTAGGCGGAGCGGGGCTTTACCACGAGGTACTCTCCGTCAAGCGTAAAACTGTCCTTGTCAAGCTTCACCGAAAGCGGGCCATCCGCGTCCCTTATCCCCCGGTCCCCTCCCCTTGTGGGCGGCGTTTCGAACTGGTCGAGAACGGCCTTCTGCTGGCTCCTTTTCTCCAGGGGTTTCATGTCGTCCGCCTCGAAGTTGAACCACAGGCCGCATACACTCAGCGGAGCCGCGTCCCATGTTCCGGGGAACATCATTATATGCTCCAGTATGTTAGCTATAACACGCGGTGACGGGGCCCTTTTAAGGTTCTGTCCCGGCTTCGAGTGGGGCAGGAAGCTTTTGTCCCGCATAAGCCTTTCCCATCCGCTGAAATCATTTTCGGTAAGTTCGGCCTGCTGGGCGGAATCGTAGCCCGCGAAAGTCAGCCTCATCGGCCAGGCGATATCGACAAGGACATCGATAGCGTCTTCAAGCCGCTTCATCTGTTCCCTGTTGTTCTCCGGCCTGAACCCGGGGTATCGTTCTCTTAATTTCTTCTCCACAAGCTTTAAATGGAGCTGTTTTTCCTCCGTGGGGCGTTTCCAGTAAAAATCTATATCGTGCAGCCTGTCCTGCGTCGCCTGGTCCGGCGCCATCGCGCCGGCTATGCCTTTTCTTCTGGTATTAAGCGTAGCCAGTATCCTTGCCCTCTGGTGGTTGGGGAGGGTCTTGAGCTCTTCCCTGCCGCCTGCCCGCACCCACCTCTGGTGTGTCTTCCCGGCTATGGAGGTCTTGAGAGAATTAAGGACCTTGGGCTTTACCTTGTTTATCTCGTCCACGACGACCCACCCTCCGTTGTGAAGGGCTTTGTTGACCGGCGTGTAAAGGTGTCCGGAAGTAAGGCTCTCTTCCACTCCGAGGGTCTGGTACTCTATAAGGTCTTCCGGCTCCATGTCCTGGTTACCGGCGACGAAATACACTTCCTCGTTCATAAGGTGCGCCGCGGCCCTCACGAGCTCGTCCTTACCTAATCCGGTCTCGCCTTTTAGCCGGACTATCTTGCCTTCCCAGTCTTCGGCCTTGTCGAATTTCTCTATTTCAAGGTCATAGAGTATTTCCATTTCCCCGGCCTCCTCCGCTTCCTTAACGGCGGCTACCCTCCTGGACGCCGGATCGAATATTACCATGCCACCTGTCCCGCTGTCGTAATTTATCGAGGCCAGTTCCGAGAATTTTCCGTTAACGCCGGTCACGGGGCTCCACTCCCCGCTGGAAGTCTTTACGAAAAGGTTCCCCATCGCGTCTATCCGCCAGGAGATACCATCCTTTTCAAAAAGCTTATGGCCGTCGGACTCTTCGCTTGCCGGAGGCGCGCCGTATATGTCGAATTCCCTGTCTTTCGCCCAGTTACCGTCGTTGTCCTTACTCATCAGTAATACGCGTTTATTGTCCACGCTCCTTATGTAATGTCTTCCGTCGGGCGAATAAGAGGTATACGCGACATCCTGGAGATAAAGCGCCTGGAATATCTCGAGAAGTCTGCGCTCGTTGCCGTCGTCATCGACCGTCACGGTCGCGGGCACATTGGCTCCGCCGGGCCCTCTCTGCCACCTGAGCTCGTGTTCGACACCCCGTTTGTCCTTTCGTTTCCATACGAGCCAGTCCACACCGTTGACTTCCTGATAATAGAAATGTCTGTAACCCGTAGGCCTGAGCGGCGGTTCGTCCGTTCCTTCGGGCCTGTTCTTGAGATATATATCTCTTCCCGCCTTGAAAAGCATATCGAGGACCGGAGATGAGACCACGGGCAGAAGCCCGAGCGTGACCTTCGCAAGCACTTCCGCCCACGAAATATCGTAATTCGGAGGCGCTATGCTCTCGGCAAAAGCTTTTGCCACCTTTTCCGGAAGATCGCTGAGGTCCTTATTGTCCGGAAGTATAGAGCGGTACTCCCCGAACGCGTTAAGGACGCTTTTCTGATTACCGCTGTCGTTCCCCGCGCATACACCGAAAACGCTTACGCCGTTATCGTCCGCGTATTCGAGAGTTTCCCTGACTTCGGTCTTGTCTTCAAAGTCTATATCACCGTCGCCTACAAGGAAAAGTATCCGCCTGGCCTTTTCCTCGGAACCTGCCGGTTCGTCGGATTCGGCAAGCCTGGTGACGAACTCGCCCAGCGCGGCCATCTGGTCGGTACCTCCGGAGGCCTCCATTTTTTTGAGAGCGTCGTAAATAAGGCGCTCTTTCCGGCATTCCCCTATCTCGGAACTGGTCTCGTGGCTTATAAAGAGTTCGCTTCCCCGTTCAAAAGCTCCTATCTCGAACTCTATCGGGCCGTGGCCTCTCCTTTCCAGCTCGTCGTTCACATCGAAGACAACCTCCAGAAGCAGGAATGTCATCAAACGCGCGTATATTATGGCGTTGTTCCATCCCATGCTACCGCTTTTATCTACCAGGAATGTAAGTTTTACAGGGAGGGGCTTAGTGTCCCTTCTTTTCACGAAAGCGTCCTGGCCAAAGACGCCTCTTATGGCCTTTTTCAGTATGCCGGAGTACCTGGAGGAAAAATTCTCCGAATCTTCCGCCGGGACAACAAGGCCTTTGACGACCTCCTTCATGCTGTCAAGAAGGTCTTCCCCGAGCATGTCCTTCCAGCCGTTGTACTCGGCAAGCTCCTTTGCATTGAGCCCCGTCCTCTCCATGTCGGCAAGAAGCTCCCTCTTTTTCTGAGCCTCAAGCCAGGCCGGATCTATTTTCGTATCGAAAGTCCGCCCCTCGTAATCGTCCGTCATTTCCTTGTGATCGGTGTTTTCCCTGTCGGTGTTTTCCATGATATTCTTCAGGGAAGTCATGTCAGATGTGTCCACACCTTCCGGGAGTTCCAGCCTCTCCGGAGAAGGTCCGCCTTTTGCCTCTCGCCTTTCGCCTTTATCCTGGCCCGTGGTCTGTGGCCCGTCGGCTGCGGCCTTCTCTCCATCGCCTTCAGCCTTTTGCCCTTCGCCTTTTGCCTGATCCGCGGTCTGACCCTTAGCCTGATCCTCAGATCCAGGACTTCCTCCACTTTTTCCTTTTTCGCTGCGCCTACGGCTTGCGGATCCTGCGTCGCTTCGCTCCTGGTTTTCCTTTTTCCTTTTTCCTTTAAGGTCTTCTATCTCCCTCTCCAGCTTCTCCGCCTCCCGCTGAAGCTCATCGAGCGACTCTCCGGCTTCGCCCAACCCCTGTTTTATCCCTTCACATCCTTCCTTTATCCTTTCCGCCTCTTCCTTTATGGCATCGGCTACCTGGGACATCTGTGTCGGGTCCTGGGCACCTTCCGAATACTCTTTAAGCTTTTCCGTAAGGCGCTTCAGCCTGTTAAGCTTCTCCTGGAGCTTCTTTATTCTTTCATTAACCTCTTCCGAATCATTAGCAAGCTCACTTGAGCTTTCCTTCATCCCCCTGGCCATATCCGGATGGGGAAGTTCTCTTTCGCTTTCAAAAGCACCGTCCCGGATATTATCCGCCGTTTCCTCAAGGGCCCTGCCTTTCTCACTAAGTTCTTTTCCGGCCTCTCTGAGGTCCGAAGCCTTTCGGTCTATCTCCCCGGCCGCGTTCTTTCTGTCCTCGGAAGACCCCGCCTGGTCCGGAACGCCTTTCTTCACTTCATCAGATCCCCTGTCTATATTATCCGCTTTTCCCGCTATATCACTGAGTTTTTCCGACATACTTTCGAGCGCCTGCTCTATGTTCTGCATCATATCTTCCAGGTCGGAGGGTCCTTCACCCGGAACTCCTTTACCTCTACCTTTACCTGTGCCTGTACCTTTACCTGACGGCTGATGAGCCCCCTGATTCATTGCCGCCGAGGCAAGCTGCTGCATGACCTGCTCCATTACTGCTTTCTGGACATCCTGAGGAAGAGATTCGAACCAGTCCTCCACCTGCCTCATTTGTTCCGGGGTCATATTTCCCGGGTCCATCTCACCCTGACGCATACTGCCGTCCCTCTGGAGCTGTTCCATCATCTTCCGCGCCTTCTCGGTCTCGATGTCTTTCTCGAAAAGTTCGCTGTAAACCGGCCATATTTCCGCCACTATGACCTCGTATATACTTTCGTAAGACGAAAATTCGTTCACCCTGAACATGATCTTGCTCCATCCTTCAAACGACCTCCTGACAGCTTCTTTTAATGGTCCGTCCGCCTTCACTCTGGGGTCTTCAGGAATGCTCCTCCCATCCTTTACCGGATCGTAGCTGCTCCACCTGTAAAGAAGCGTATCCAGATACTGCAGATGAAGCGGATATGAGTTAAAAAGCTCTTTCTCCACCCTTTCGCTTCCCAGGTCGAATTTCTCCTCAAAGACCTTATGTATGGTCTCCGGGATATGCTTGTATTTCTCCCGGTATTCACTTTCGCTGTTTACCTGCCTTTGCGTAGCCGGAAGAGCCATGTAGATCGATCTGGGTATAAGGAGCGCGTCCCAGAGAACGCCGAACTGCGGAAGATCGAACATTTCCCCGTGTGCCTCGATTATTTTTTCATCGCTTGAGTTCTGTGCCCTGTAAAGAGCGAGAAGAAGGTTCCC
>WJMG01000089.1 GCA_014728075.1 Candidatus Omnitrophota bacterium
ATAGGATACAAGGTTCTGAGAGCGCCTACTTTTCTTGTTGGTCAATCTGTTTACCAGGTATTCCTGCAGCGGGCTTCCGAAGCGAAGAGGGAAGGAAAGCTTCCCAAACTTCTACATAATGTTCTAAAGCGGTTAGTGGCTTTGGCTATATTTCCTTTCTTTTTCCTTGCTTTGAGTGGAAAAGAGGTTTTTACCGCGGTTTTCGGCTCATCCTGGGCAGAAGCGGGCCTGTACATCCAGATATTAAGTTCGGCAATATTCCTGTCCTTTGTGATATCCCCGCTAAGCGCTATTTTCAGTATAATAGAAAAACAGGAAAGGATGTTGGTTTATAGTTTTGTTTCTCTTGCAGTTTCTATCGTCGCTTTATTCCTGGGGAGCCTTTCAGGAAATGTCCTGCAAGCGTTGGCCGCTTATAGTTCGGTAAGAGTTGTACTTTATTTATGGCTATTCGTATGGATATTCATGAGCGTAAAAGCGCCCATAATAGATAATTTGATTAATTTCGGAAAATATTTGATCAGGGCGATTATCATTACCGGTACTTTGCTTTGGCTTAAATATGCAGCTGGCCAGGGTCCTTTATATGCTTTGTTATATGGCCTGATGGGAGCGGCAATATATTATATTATGCTATTCAGAGAAGATAATGAGATGCGTATTTTTCTGAAGAGATTACTTGCCAGGACGATCTTATCTCCTCAAAACATAGGAGCAGGATAATGTACACCAAAAGCTTCAGGTTTCAGGAAGAGTTCTATGAAAAACTTGGGGGGCTGCGCCCGGAACTAAAAAAAATGAGCCCTCTGGACCATGCCAGGTTCTACCTGGCCTCAAAATACATAGCAGGCGACAGTTTGCTGGATATAGGATCTTACTGGGGAGATTTTCTTGTTATGGCTCGAAGTAAGGTTACGGAATTGAGAGGTACCGAAATAAATGATGAGAGATGCAGGGATGTCAACGAATTCCTTGGAGAAGATCTGGTCTGCAGGGATTTCAGGCATGGTAAACTTGAGAATTTTCAAGACCGGAGTTTCGATACTGTTGTATGCATGGAGGTTCTGGAGCACACGGACGACATAGGAAAAGCAGCTCGCGAAATGCTTAGAGTCGCTCGTAAAAGGGTTATCGTAACGGTTCCTTATAAGGAAGAACACAAGGAATATTTATGTATACATTGCAATAAACCAACTCCATACATGAACCATTTGCATAGTTTTGACGAAAAAGAAATCAAAGAATTATTCGGCAGGACTGATTGTGCAGAAATATTTGTATTCGGCACAAGATTTTTTTACAGATTAGGGTTGCCGCTAAAAGTTGCCGCAGCATTGGACAAGATCTTTAATTTTTGGACAAAAAAAGGCAAGTGGATGTTTGCGGTAATAGAAAAGTGAACAGGGAATATGATGAAAATAACATTAATAGGGATGACATCGTGCAAGCTTGGCGGTATGGAATTCGCTAATCTAGGGAATTACACTATAATGGAACCATTGATGCGAGGCCTTGAAAAGGAGATCCCGGAGAGCCGTATCTTTACATCAATTCAGATGTCTGAAGGATTCTGCAAAAGGTACGGCATAGTCTGCCTTAGGGGAAAAAGGTTCTGGTCTTATGCCGGAGAAACAGCAATTGAAACTCTGGCTGATATTTTCAGGATAGGATTCTGGTTGGTGATAAAGGTGTTGTTTCGGAAAGATGCGGGTTCCCTGCTGAAAAAAAGCCAGTTGCTCAGTGTAGTAAAGTCTTCGGATCTGGTGATAGATTTCAGCGGTGATATTTTCGGAGACAATGCCAGGCCTTCCCAGTTTCTCGAAGGATGTGCAGAGATATTATTTGCCAAACTTCTTGCGAAACCAGTAATTATGTTAGCCGGCTCACCCGGACCTTTTAGATCTTTTTGGAGAAAAAAACTCGCGAAACATGTTTTCAACAAAGTCGATCTGATAACTAACAGGGAACCTGTGAGCACGGATCTTTTGCTGGATATAGGTGTAGAGAAAGAAAAAATAAGAACAACGGCATGTCCCGCGTTTTTATTTGAAGGCAAGCCGAAAGAAACCGGAGCTGAGGTTCTAAGGGAAGAGGGTGTCCCGCTTGACGGAGAAAAACCATTGGTAGGAGTTATACTGTGCGGTTGGAATATGCCTACTCCACCGTTCAATAAAGTGCCTCGAAAAGAGGAAGAGCTGAGCTCTTTTTGCAGGGTTATAACGCACCTTCTGGGAGAAAAGGGTTGCAGAGTGATCCTTATGTCACATCAGAATAAAATACGGCAGGATGGCAGTATGGCTAAAGGAACGGACCATATTATCCTGGAACAGATATATTATTTGCTGAAGAATAAAGGCTGGGGGAACTCCCTTTTTATTCTGAACGGAGTATACGATGCAGCCCTGAGCAAAGCAATTATAGGCAATTTTAATATTCTTATAAGCGGTCGGATACACGGGGCTATAAGCGGATTATCCCAGTGTGTTCCTACCAGTATTATAGATTATGGACATGAACCGAAAGCACATAAGCTAAAGGGGTTTGCGAGACTTGTTGGAATAGAAGAATATCTTTGTGATCCCTCCGAACCGGAAGATATGATAGAAAAAGTGAACAGATTAATGAGTAAGAGTGACGAGGTGAGGACATATTTAGAGAAAAGGATCCCGGAGATAAAAAAAAGAAGCATGTCAAATTTTGAATTAGTGAAAAATTTTTACAATAAAGCATAAAGAGGTTATATGGATAAGGTGAAAAGGCCTAATTTAAAAATATTTATCATAACCATGGGGCATTCTGCAATATTTGATGCACTGGCGGAAGCGCCTGTTGAAATATGTGGATTAGCTAATTGTTTACCGAGAAGGAATAAAGGAGTTTTGGGTAGAGTATTAGCAGAAAAACAATCCAGGGGCTTTTTACGAAAGATATGCGATCGGCAAAATATACCTTATTACGAAATACCAGCGAAAGGGCCCATGGGAATAAGATCAAGAATCAGGGATTCCGGGGCGGATCTCCTGGTGGTTTATTCAATGCCTAGATTATTGAGTAAAGATGTTTTTTCAGAGACGAGATACGGAGCTATAAATCTCCATCCTTCTATGCTTCCTAAATACAGAGGACCCAATCCATGGTTCTGGATGTATTATGATTACGATCTTAACCCCGGCGTTACGGTCCATTGTGTTGACGAAGGAGAGGACACAGGAGATATTTTAAATCAGGAGAGCTTTGATGTAAGGTGCGGAATCGAGTTTTCAGAATTTAAAAAGAAAGCCATAGATGAAGTTGGCGTAAAAATGCTACTTAAAACCATAATCGAAATCGCCGAGGGCAAGGAGCTAAGAATTAGACAGCCCGAAACCAGTCCTACGGTCAGGGCTAGAAATGTGGAGTGGAACGATAAAAATATACCGATTGATTGGCATGCTTGGACGGTGGATCGAGTCTGGCATTTTCTTAAAGGCACTAAACCCTGGTTTGACGCGCTTGAAGGAAAGACTTTTTTATTGCCCTGGTTAAAGTGGGATCCTGTTGATATGTATACATGTGTTCTAAAGGGCTATAATACGGGGGATATATATAAGGAAGACGGCCGTTATTTTTTAGCATGTAGTAACGGAAAAATATACCTGAGAAAAATTTTAAGTTATAAAAGTTTTTTTGCGAGAGTAGGGGTCTGCTATGTTGGATAAAGATAAATATGACCTTTTCTGTAAAGAAGTAAAAGAAGTGCCGGTTTTTTCCCGAAACTGGTGGCTGGACGCAGTATGCGGCTCTGGGAACTGGGATGTAGTCTTAGTGGAGAGAGGAGAAGAGATAGTAGCCGCAATGCCTTTTTCCCTGGAAAAGAAGTTCGGATTGAAGGTCTCGAAAATGCCGCCTCTTACTCAGACATTAGGGGTCTGGATAAAATATCCCCAGGGACAGAAATATGCTTCGCGATTAAGTTATGAAAAGGAGATCTTTACCGAGATCATAGAAAAGATGCCGAAATTCGACATCTTCGAGCAGAACTTTCACTACACGGTTACTAACTGGCTCCCTTTTTACTGGAAAGGGTTCAGCCAGACCACTAGATATACTTACATCATAGAAGGATTGGCAGACCTTGACTATGTATTCAGTGAGTTTAAAAGCAATGTAAGGAACAAGATAAGAAAGGCGGAGAAGATAGTTGTACCGTCTGAAAAGGTGACCCTTGAGGAGTTCTATGCGCTTAACAGGAAGACTTTTCACAGGCAGAAGAAAAAGGTGCCCTACGGAATAGATCTTTTACGGCGGATGGATGATGCGTTGCGGAAGAGAGGACGCAGAAGGGTGTTTGGCGCTATTGATGAAGAAGGACGGCTGCATTCGGCTTTATATCTTATCTGGGACGATACGGCGGCATATGTGCATATGGTGGGAGAAGACCCTGGATTGAGAAGTAGCGGGGCTGGGATATTGCTTCTATGGGAGGCGATAAAGTTCACGGCAAACACATTAAAGCTTGAAGTTTTTGATTTTGAAGGGAGTATGCTTGAGCCAGTGGAAGAGGTAAGAAGGGCCTTCGGAGCCCGGCAAACGCCGTATTTTACCATAAGCAAGATTGATCTGCCGCTTATTTTTAAGATGCTATATTTATTATTTAGAGATAAATAAGGATCAAAATAAAAATGATAAAAGAACGCGAAAACATAAATATCCCCGCTTTGGATATAGAAAGGATGAGACTCTCGGGAAACCGTCCGCTTTGGCCCGGTGGGAAAAAGTTTGCTGTCTGTCTTACACATGATGTGGACAGGGTAACTAAATATTCTATGGCTCAATTATACAGAAGAATGAAAAAATGTAGCCTCAAGGATAACGGTCCAGTTTGTTTCGGGAAGAACGCTTTCTGGAGCTGGGTATATTCAATTCGAACACTTTTCAGTTATAATATTAAGGATCCTTTTCACAGATATGAGGAATGGCTGAATATAGAGAATGAATTTGGCGCGAGAAGTACCTTTTTCTTCTGGCCGGGATACAGAAATGTGAGAATAAGACATTTTACCGATTGTCTTTATGATCTTGATGATACAGTCTGTTTTGACGGGTCGGAAATTACCGTAGCTGGTATGATCAGAGAGATATCTCGCAGGGGATGGAAAATAGGGCTGCACGCCTCATGGGGAGCTTCTCGAGATATTGAAGAGATGAAGAGACAAAAAGAGTCGCTGGAGAAAGTGGTCGGGAAGGAGATAGTAAGTGTACGGCAGCATTTTCTGGCATATGACCCCGATAGAACACCCGGGATACAAGCAGAAGCAGGCTTTAATTACGATTCTACAATGGGCTTCAACGATAATGTGGGTTTTCGTTACGGCACCTGTTATCCATGGGAAATGAAAGAGGACCTTCTGGAGATACCGCTTCTTGTGCAGGATGGAGCCCTGTTCAGATCAAAAGGTCTGGGGCTGGATAAAAAAGGATCCGTTAAAAAGGTGATGTCAATAGCAGATAAGGTTGAAAATGTGGGCGGAGTTCTTACTCTTCTATGGCATCCCAGCCATATTGTGGATAAAGACTGGAAAGAGTCCTATATTGAAGTATTATCCCGTTTGAAGGAACGGGATGTGTGGTTCGCTACCGTCAGAGATATCGGTGACCACTGGAGATCTCTCGAAGATATACGGAGCGGTCCAAAGGAAGGATCATGAGGAAGTTAATGATCATCAGTTTTTATTATCCGCCGCATCCTTCAATAGCATCGAAGCGTATCGGCGGCCTCTCTAAATACCTTGCCGGTATTGGGTGGGAGCCCGTGATCGTTACTTCAAAAGTTCCTGGAAGGAAATTGTCGGACATAAGGGTTGTAGAGGCTTATTATCCGGGCAATGTTCTTTCTGGAGCGGCCCGGACACTGGGATTGGATCCCGTAAAAGGGGTTCAGGACCAAGTGGGGATCCTGAAGGCGATCAAAACGAGCCGTAATCCTTTAATAGTGAACTTTCGGGAACTTATTACCAGCCTTATAGCCTATCCGGATACTAAAAAGAAATGGTATACCTATGCACTGGAGGCTGCCAGGCATATTCTGAAAAATGAAAAAATTGATCTTATCTTAAGCAGTTCGCCTCCCGAAACAACCCATTTAGTGGCCCGGGAACTACTGAGAACCTGTGATGTCCCCTGGGTAGCCGATCTAAGAGATCTATGGTCCCGGGGGGTACATTTTGATTACTGGTTCAGGTGGGTTACCAGGAAACGGGATGAAATACTTGAAAAGAAAGTCCTTTCCCGGGCGGATGCTCTTGTAACCGTATCCGGACCTATGGCTAAGGAGCTTGAAGAATTACATCACCGTAAGGATATTTTTACCATAACGAACGGCTTTGACCCGGAACAGATTTCCCGGGAAGAGGTTTTATCCGAAAAATTCACTCTTACCCATACAGGAGGCATTTATCCCGTAAAACAGGATCCGGTTTTACTTTTAAAGGCAGTCAAAGATCTGGTTGAAACGGGGGAAATGGACCCGGATAAGGTCGATATAAGGTTCTGGGGGCCTGAACTTCCCTGGTTGGACAAAATAGCCACCCGGGAAGGTCTTGAGGCATGTGTCCACCAATACGGAACGGTCCCGAGAGAAGTTTCGCTTACTAAACAGAGGGAATCTCAGATTTTGCTTCATTTTACCTGGAACGCCCCGGGTTGTGAAGGTATTTACGGAGGGAAGATATTCGAATATCTGGGTTCAAGACGGCCGGTTCTATCTATAGGGAAAAGTTGCAAAGTCGTTAAAGAACTTTTGGAAACCACAAAAGCAGGCAAACAGGTCACGGACATAAACAGCTTGAAGAGAGCGCTTCTTTATTATTATCATCAATTTATGAAAAAGGGTAGAGTCCCTTATGAGGGCATAGAACGCGCGATCAGAAAGTATGGTCATAATGAAATGGCGAAGCGGTTTTCCGAAGTTTTCGATGAGGTTTTAGTTAAAAGGGTTTCATGATCAACGCGCCGTTATGGAAAATGACCTCCATCACCATCGGTACGCTCCAGAAAACGGAAAAAAGTAAAGCAAGTAGCGTCAATACGGTACCCGTGCCAAAACCCATTGACCTGTCGATCGATACGCGTATTCGGTCTACCACATATCCCGCCAGGATAGCGAAAGCAGGATAAGCCGGAAGCATATATCTGTGTTCCCCACCGAGTAGATTATAAGCAATAATGAAGGATACGGCCAGCCAGGTAACAGGAAAGAGAAGGTTTTTGAAGTTCTTTTTATCCAGCCACAGCCACAGAGGCGATATGTAAGCCAATGTAAAAAGCGGGTTCTGGTATGGTATGCCTAGCAGATATAAATGACGGCGTCCCTGAACAAGCCTGAACCAGGCAGTTTTCGAAGCCGCTAGCAGGTTTTGCTGCTGGGGCTTGTATAGAGGGTTCCCGTATGTTGCGGTTATTTTATAGAACCAATACCCCGAGCTAAGGAAAGCTCCTCCGCAGAAAAGAAGGAACTTTTTGTCGAAAATTACCTTAAGGAAAGTTTTTTTATTTAAAAGGCGTTTTCTTTCAGAAAGAAAGTGCCAGGCGGCGATCGAGAAAGGGATTATCGCGCCGTTTTGTTTAGTTATAACGCTTGCTCCGCAGGCAAGTCCCGCCAGGAAAGCGAGAAACGGTTTGTTTTTATTCTTTGAAAAGAGGTACAACAGCGCGCCTAGTACTGCCAGGACTAGGGTCAGGTCATCTGCCCAGACCTTTTGGGAAGTTAATATGGCAATAGGTGAGATGCTCAATAGGAACATTGATATCAGAGCGGCGGTATTGTTCCGGAATAGCTCCTTTGAAAGGAAGAACAGAAGGGCGATAGTAAGCAGACTGCAGAACAGAGGCACTATAACGGCATAGAATTGTTTTTCGGCGACATCCGGGTCAAGCCGCAAATTACGCAACCCCACTCCCGGTGGAGCATTTTGTATGATCTTGGTATCGTTTACCGCTACTGTGGTATAAGGCTCTCCGGGGGCGAATATCTTGTGAGATATGATAAGGGCCGTAGGAAAACCCCATGGCATGTGATGGAGGGGCTCATCATAATAAGTTATGCCGGCGGCTTCAAGGCTCTTAAGGATGTGTCCTTTATCGTCAGCCTTTCCGAAAACCACGACATTGGGCTGGTTCCGGACCCCGTACATATTTATCGAACGCAGGTTATATCCTTTAACTCCTTCTGTGTCAAGCTTGTAGGCCAGGCCTATATAATGATGCTGGTCCCCGCGGTAATGGGGAAGATTGAAAGTATGCCTTCTCAGGAACAGCGCAAACAGGAGTATCAGGATGAACACGGCCGATATTTTCACCAGTCCCGCCATGCTGCCGGCCACGGTTTTTTCCGTTACATCTCTCGAAGCTTCCTTTTCCTCTAAAAGATACTTATGGTATTTCTGGACCGAGCTCCTGGACACATTGAGCTTTTTGGCTATGTGCTTCAGGGACATCTCCTTATAATTCTCTTCTATGAAGTTTCTCTGTTCTTCCGTAAGTCCGTGATGGTGGTGCATGGTTTTCTCCTTATGCATTATAGCGTATAGCGTACAGCGTATAGGCTGAACGCTATACGCTATTTATCGTTTCCCTGAACAGTTCCATGTATCTTGCCGCGACCTTTGAGATCGAAAAATCCTTCGCGTGTTCCAGGTTGTTGGTTTTCATCTTTCGCATTGTCTCCGGAGAAGACAGGAGTTCTTCTATGGCTTCGGCGAGAGCTTCCGCGTCACCGGGAGGTACCATTAAAGCGTTCTTTTCGTGTTCCAGTATATCTGTCTGGCCCCCGTTGTCGGTCGAGACTATAGAGAGCCCGCAGGCCATTGCCTCAAGGAGCACTATCCCGAAACCTTCGTGAAGGGACGAAAGAACATACATGTCCGATGAGGCCAGGTATTCGTATTTAGCGCGGTCGTCGGAATCCGTAATGAAACTTATTTTTTCGCCGATACCGAGATCCGCGGCGAGTGTTTTAAGGTTATCCAACTCGGGGCCGCTTCCTAAAAGGATGAGGCGGGTGGAAGGTTCCCGGGAGGTTACTGAAGAGAACGCCCTGATAAGTATATCGTATCCTTTTCTTTTGACCAGCCGTCCTATTGAGATCAGGTACTTCTTATCGGGGTCTAGCCCGATAGATCCGCGGTCAATTTCAGGTATTGAGGAGAGCGGTATGCCCAGGGGGATTATTTTGATATCTTTTGAGGGAGAGTATATGGACATTGCGTTATCTCTGGTGTTGTTCGATTGCGCTATCACGGAATCGGATGATTCCATGACACGCTTTACCGCCCATCGCAGAAGGGGATGCCTGTGCGGTGATGTCTTTTTGCTGGGATCGTAGATATCCCCCCCGTGAATGGAAAGCACATTCGGTATACCCGAAATTTTCGACAGAAACGCTCCGCAGGGCCCCGAAGGTACCGCGAAATGTGTGTTAATCACATCGTAATCGGTGCTTTTGAGCAGGGAGTATCCTTTAAAGATACCCGAAAAAGGAAAACTGAGAAGAGATAGAATTCCCGCTGAGGGAAGAGATGTACGGTTAAGTACGGGGGTTCTGAAAACGGTCACACCGTTGATCGTTTCGCTGCGCGCGAGCCCCGGAAAAGCTGAAGTAAGTACATGCACCGTATTGTTGCCGGCGAGTTCCTCGGCGAGGTCTTTCGTGAATACACCTCCGCCGCCTCCGACAGGGGGGTATTCGTAATTAACGAATAACACATTCATTCAAATATTTCCCTTATGTGGTAGGTTTTCTTGTCCTGGGACTCGTAATATGTCCTGATGTTTATTTCACCGATAAATCCCATGGAAAGGAACTGTACGCTTACCAGAAAGAACAGGGTACCCAGAATTAAAAGCGGGTTACCGGTCATGTCGGTTCCTTCTATGATCTTCATGAAGACGACAACGGCGAAAGATATTATCCCCAGAAAGCCGCTTAAGAAGCTCATGCTACCGAAGAACCTTATCGGTTTTGTGCTGTATTCGGAAAGGAAAGCCATCAACAGAAGATCAAGAAGTACTTTTCCGACACGGTTTATCCCGTATTTCGTCTTGCCGAATTTTCTGGGGCGGTGATTTACCTCTATTTCAGCTATACGGGCGCCGTGCCAGTTGGCTATCGCGGGAATGAACCGGTGCATCTCTCCGTAAAGGCGGAGGTTTTTTACCAGGTCCTTTTTGTAGGCTTTTAATGTACAGCCGTAGTCGTGCAGACGGGTCTTCAGTACCCATGATATAAGTTTATTGGCTATCCTGGACGGAAGCACTCTCAGGAGGAAGCCGTCTTTACGGCTCTTTCTCCATCCGCTTACCAGGTCGAATCCGGATTCCAGTTCATTTATGAGTTTCGGGATGTCTTCAGGGTCGTTCTGAAGGTCACCGT
Organism: Candidatus Omnitrophota bacterium; assembly: GCA_014728075.1. Lineage (GTDB taxonomy): Bacteria > Omnitrophota > Gorgyraeia > Tantalellales > Tantalellaceae > WJMG01. The sequence continues at coordinate 10,409 of WJMG01000089.1, forward strand.
CCATGGTTATCATTATTTCCCCGGAAGCGTGATGGAAACCGGCCATTATGGCGGGGGTTTGGCCGAAATTTCGGTTCAGGGATATTATTTTTATGTTTGGAAAGTCCTTTTTTTGTTTTTTTAGTTCGCTTAGAGTATTGTCCTCGGACCCGTCATCTACGCAAATTATTTCATAGGTCTTTCCCGTAGCAGAGAGGGCCGATCTTATTTCCGAGCACAAAGAAGCGATATTCTTTTCTTCGTTATATAACGGGATAACGATGCTTATGTCCATTTTAAGCTCCTTTTGATCTTGATGCGTAAAGATTATCATATAACAATATAAAAGGCAAATCTCGTTTCTGTGTTCAGATACGCGTTTAATAAAGGGAGCCGTGATATCCCGGGTTTGTTAAATTTACGCTATAGTGTATACTAATTACATTGTAGATAAATCCTTTGGGTAAAAAGTTTTATCTTTTCATTTCAATATAAATTGACATGGTTGAACTTACGGTTTGCATAATTACATATAATAGTGCTGAATATCTGGGAAGGCTGCTGGAAAGTATAGGGTCTTCTTCGATAAAGCATACTTCTCTTTTGATAATTGATAACGCTTCAGAAGACGGAACACCCGAAATTGCCCGGAATTTTCCGATGGAAAAGGAAATGGTTGTATTGGATAAGAACGAGGGGCATAGTCGCGCGGCTAATATTGCCATCGATAGATGTAATACACGGTTTCTCGTTCTTTTAGACCACGATACGGTTCTTGATGAGAAAATGCTGGAAGTATTACACGATCAGGCTCTTGAAGACAGGGAAACGGATTTCGCCGTCTTTGCCCCGCGTATAATAGATAAAGGCAGAAATGAAATATATCACGGCGGATATATGCACTTTATCGGTAAAACCATTACTAATCGTAAAGAGATATCCGAGGGTGAGACAGGAATGATAGGGTCCACAGCTCCTCTGATCGACCTTGAAAAGCTCCCTGAAAATATAAGATTCGATGAGGAAATGTTCATATACTGGAACGATGCGGATTTTTTCTACAGAATGAGGAAAAACGGGTTAAAGATAAAATATGTTCCGGAAGCGGTTGTGTATCATTTTGAAGGGACCAAGGATTATTCTCATCGTTCGGGAGCCTCCTACAGTTGGAAGAGAGCGTATTATCTGATAAGGAACCACAAAATATTTCTCTTGAAAACATATGATCTATTAACTCTGTTCGTTTTTTTTCCATGTTTCATTCTTTACGAGCTGTATAATATGTTGTTTTGTGTCAAGAAAGGTATTTTCCTGAAGGCGTATTTACCCGCCGTCGCATATTTCATAAAAACCATTCCCCAAACCCTCAGAAAAAGGGCAGGTTGCCGACAAAACAGAAGGATCGCCGATATTGATCTTATAGGATGGTATCCGTTGGATTATAATCCGGGTGTAGTAGATAAAGGGTTTTCCGAGAAGGCGGTCAAGTTCCTGGATGAAGTTCTGAAATGGTATTTCCGTATAGCCAAAGGCATTTTTAAATGATAAAACTTGAAATCGTAGTATAATATTAATATGTTTCTAGCAGAACTGCTAAGAAATTAAAAGAGTCCGCGGGTAAATATTATGTATAAGTCGGTCGGATCTGCCGTGAATTTTGTTTTGGGTGTGTTTATAATATTTTCCGTATCTGCTTCATATGGAGTTGACGCCGAAGATGAGATCCGCTTCGATTTCGAAGGTTCCGCCCAGAAATGGATGATCCCGGACTGGGCTTATTATCAGGGCGACCATAAAGCCCGGGAAGTTGGAATTAGTTCGGATATCGCCTCGTCGGGAAAAGGATCCCTTGAGATAATGTGCGACTTCCCCGGGGATGTCTGGGCCGCCGCTCTCGTCGAGGTCCAGGGGGATATGGACCTTAGCGGTTACGACGGTATATCCGTTGATATATACCTGCCGGGAGATGCCCCCAAGGGCCTTTTTGCCGCCCGGCTGATATTGACTGTAGGAGAAGGATGGTTCTTTACCGAAATGAGGGAAGCGGTGCCGCTGAAAACGGGCGAATGGACGAAAGTATGGGTATCTTTGGATAAGGGAGGTGAAGGCAGGACGGCCTGGAAGGGGAGGAAAGAGAAAAGGCTGTACAGGAACCTTGACAAGGTCAGGAAAATAGCCGTCCGTATAGAATATGACGCATCTCCTCCTCACAGGATGGGGCCACGCTACGAGGGCCCTGTATATATCGACAATGTGGTCATAAAGTAGGTGGTTTTGAGTATCGGGTGTCTCGGATCGCGGGCAGCGGCCCGGCGGGACCTGAGACGATTTTAAAAGGAGCCCCGGGTGATCAAAAAACTGGCAATTATATTTTTAATAGCCGCAGTCGCGGTCGTTGTTTTCGCCAAAGACAAGCTGATAGAACTTTCGGTGGAAAAAATATGTACGGATATTACGGGTGCCCGTTTCGATATAAGGGAAATGAAGGTAGACCTGCTCAAGCCCGTCGTCGATATAAAGGACCTCATAGTTTATAATCCCGAAGGTTTTCCGGGTGTCGCGATGGCGGAAATACCGGAGGTATATGTGTCGATCGACCTTAAAAGAAGCCTCGGGGGAGAGATACTCCTCAGGGAATTGAGGTTCAACCTGCGGGAGCTTAATGTGGTCAAGAACGCCGAAGGGGAGGTCAACCTGGAAACACTTAACCCCTTAAAGGACCGAAGAAAGGGTGATGATGCCGAAAAAACCGGAAATATACCCCAGGTCAAGATAAGGCTGCTGGTGCTCAAGGCGGGGCAGGTCCATTTCAGGGATTATTCAAAGGGCGTAGCCCCGTCGGTTCATACTTTCACTATCGGCCTGGATGAGACATACAGGGATATAGACGATATTTACACACTGATAAGGCTTGTGATATCGAGGGCTATAAAAGGCACTATGGTCTCGAACCTGATCCGGCTTCCTATGGATGAGGTGAATAAGGTCGTAAAAGGCACTTACGATGCTCTCGGAACAGCTACCGATACGACTACGGGAGTACTCAAAGGCACTGAAAAGACATTGGCGGATACGGTCGGAAAAGTGGGCGATCTGTTTACCGGGGTGCTTGGCGGGGGCGAAAGAACGGAGAAGGAATAATACCGTTTATTGATGACAAACTATCCGGACTGTTGTACAATTTAACTTGAATTAAATAAAAATACCTGGAAGCCGCATCGATCGCTCCGGCTTCACGGAGGGGAAATGAAAGATCCTAAGATACTTATAGTTGATGATAATAAAGATTTCGCCGATGTTTTCTGCGATATACTCAAAGCCAACGATTACAGGGCCGAAAGCTGTTACGGGGGGCGCCAGGCCATCGATATGGTGGGCGACAGTAATTACGATATACTGTTCCTTGACATCCGTATGCCCGAAATGGACGGGATAGAAACCCTGAAAGAGATAAAGAAAACACATCCTGAAACCACTGTTATAATGATGACCGGGTATTCCGTGGACGAAATGGTGCATAAAGCCATAGAAGAAAAGGCATCGGAGATAATCTATAAGCCTTTCGAGATAGACAAGGTGCTGGGGCTCTTGAAAACCACGGAATGACCTTTTTCTGCCTGGAAACGGGTTCCCTCCCGTAAAATCAATATGAGAATAAAGTATTTTCTTGCCTGTTCTGTATACCTGGGGGTTTTTTGCTTCAGCGCGTTGACGGCAAGGGCGCAGACGGAAGATTTTTTTTCCGAAAAAAGACTTTTTCCGAATACGGAGCTTTTGAACAGGATGCCGGGGGACGGTGGTGCCCAGAGAGAACTCAGGGCATTCGCGGATAAATACGAGAGAGGACTGTACGCTCTCTCCGGAGGCCAGACCGGCAGGGCAGAGCAATATCTGCTGGAAGCAAGAAAATCATGGCCCGAGTATTACGCTACCGATTTTGCGCTGGGACTGCTTTACGAAAACGACGGCAGGCCGGACCTGGCCGCCAGATACTATAAAAGTTACCTCAAGAAGCTTACCTTGCTTACCCGCGGGCATTACAGGATCTCGGGTCCGTTGATGGTCAGCATGTCCCGGGGAGAGATAGAGTCTCCCTCGATAGCCAGGGAATTCATCAGACAGAGGCTTTACGCCTATGGTATAGACCTGGAAGATGTACGGCCGGCCGTTACCGTGCCGGCTTTTCTTTTACCCGCCTTGATCGGACTTTTGGCCGGAGCGTTATTCGTGATATTGAGGTATTTCGCCTGGCCGGCTTTCAGACTGCGGTACAGGATGAAACACCCTCCGGAAGGCTTCTGGATATGTCCTTCCTGCGGGTCCGAAACGCCTGAATTATCAACCGAATGCCAGGTCTGCGGCCGGCCCAGAAAACCGCTTTAGCGCCCGGGTAAAGAGGTGGATCTGCCGGGCTCATCGTGACAGAAACAGGTCCAAACAGCATAAAAAATCTACTTTATGACCTTGAATACGCCTGCTTGCATCCGTAGTTCAGGGTTCGATACCTGAATTTTATTATTTATTTTTGCCGTTCTTATGGATAAAAGAAAACTCTTTGAATATGCCTTTGGATGCGTTCCGGAAGTTATCCCCGAAAGGGTTATAATAACCCCTTTTCTGCCTCTGCCGAAGTTCAGCGCGCATTGCCTAATAGAAAAAAGATTCAGGGGAAAGATGTTCTCCGGGGCAGTGGCGTCAGACAATACCTTAAAAGCCGGCATTATTCGTTGCGGAGTAGGCGACAGGCTGCTGGGAGATGCCGTTCTTCTTCTGGGGATATCCGGTGCCGAGGAGGTCGTTTTTACGGGTTCGTGCGCTTCTATCGGTAAGGCCCGCATAGGGGACCTTGTCGTAGCGGAGTCAGCCGCGGACGGTGAAGGGTTTACAAGGTATTGCAGGGAGGGATTTGATATTGAGGGCGTTCTGGGATCCGCGAAAGCGCCCGGCGCCGATGCGGGTTTTACTTCGGAAATAACGGCCTTTCTTGAGAAGGAGATCGGCTGCGGAGAGTTTTTCCTGGATAAAGCTTTTACCATAGGGTCTTTGCTTGCCGAAAAAAGGCAGCTTCTGGACAGCCTGCGGGAGAACGGGATAGGTATCCTCGATATGGAATTGTCCGCGGTGTATAGTGCTTCGCAAAAAGCCGGCATAAAAGCCACCTCGCTTTTGTGGGTCAGCGACCTTCCTGTGGAAAAGCCTTTCTGGGAAGAGGTTGAACACGGCCGGGATAATGGATATAATAAAGGTGCTGAGGAAGCCGTCCGTCTGGCGGTCAAGTTCATCTTTTCACGCCGGGATTACTTGTAAATATATCGAAAACATATTTTCCGTCAATTACTATATCACCAAAAAGGAGAGGTCATGGCTAAAAAAGCCCTGGTGGTCCTTGCGAAGGGATTTGAGGAAGTGGAAGCTATAACCCCGATAGATATACTCCGCAGGGCCGGGGTAGAGGTCACCGTCGCCGGGGTGGGAAGCGATAAGGTGGAAGCGGCCCACGGGGTCGCCTTTTGTGCCGATGTCGTTCTGGAAGAGTTCGACGGGGCCGCAGATGCCGTAATACTTCCCGGAGGTATGCCGGGCGCCGAGAACCTCAAAAAGTCCACTGAGCTGAAAAGCAGGATGATCCGTATGGCCTCTGAAGGAAAGCTGATCGCGGCCATATGCGCTTCGCCGGCCATTGTTCTTGCTCCCTGGGGACTACTGAACGGCAAAAAGGCCACTTGCTACCCCGGTTTTGAGAAATCGTTCCCTTCGGAGGTTTCTTATTCTTCCGAGGCGGTGGTGTCGGACGGGAATGTCATAACCTCTAAAGGGCCCGGGACGGCGTTCGCTTTCGGCTTGAAGATAACTGAAATGCTGGTCGGTAAAGCCCAGGCGGAACTCCTCGCGGAACAGATGGTTTATAAGGCTTAGAACTGACAGATACAACAAGGTAGATGCGCAGATATAGGTATGGAAAAGGGAAGTTCCGGAATTACAGTTACCTGTACCTATACCTATACCTGATATCCCCCTGTATTATCTCCTCCTGATCGCCTTCTCCCCGAACCTGTCCTTTATCCTGTCTATAGCGCGGTACAGGTTCTCTTTTTTCACTTTTTTCTCGACTGTCATATCGAAAAGGTCGCTTTGCCAGGGAGACTCGGAGAAATTGGATACTTTTACGCCGATGAGCCTTATGGAATTCCTGCCTGAAGGGTTGAACTCAACGATCTTGGCGGACGCCGCGGAATATATGTCTTCCGTGAAGTTGGTAGGGAAGTCCAGTGTCTCTGCCCTTGTGCAGGTCCTGAAATCCGGGGTCCGTATCTTTAGAGTGACCGTCCTGCCCGAAAGCCCCTTTTTCCGGAGCCTGCGTGAAACTTTTTCCGATAGGTACATGAGAGTGTCCAGGACAGTATTCCGGTCTTCGCAATCCTTTTCGAAGGTATGTTCATTGCTTACGGAACTTACTGAATCGCCGGCTTCCACCGGGCGCGGGTCTATTCCGTTGGCCAGCTGCCACACATGTCTTCCGTTCTCGCCGAAAATATCTACTATATCCTTTTCTCTGAACGAAGCAAGGTCGCCAACCGTCTTTATCCCGATATTGTTGAAAGCTTTTTTTGAGACTTTCCCGATACCCCATAATTTCCCGACCGGCAGTTCGTGAAGGAAATCCGTAAGATGATCTTCGCTTACAACTACGAGACCATCGGGTTTGTCCAGGTCAGAAGCTATCTTGGCGGCCATCATTACAGGGGCCATTCCCAGCGACGCCGTTAATCCGGTATTCTGTTTTATGGCCCTTTTGATCAGAACGCAGGTCTCTAAGGGCGTTTTCGCGAACAGTTTGTAGCTTCCCGTTATATCCATGAAAGCCTCGTCCACGCTTATAGGAAGGATGTCGGGAGTGAAGGTCCCGAGTATCCCGAAAATTTTATCTGATTCACGGTTGTATTTCTGCATATCCGGAGGAAGGAAAACGGCGCCGGGGCATTTCCGGTAAGCTATGGATATGGGCATGGCGGAGTGTATACCGTATTTCCGGGCTTCGTACGAACATGTTGAGACCACTCCGCGTCCTTCGCCGCCTTTGGGATCCGCCCCGATCACTACGGGCTTGCCTTTAAGCCGGGGGTTGTCCCGTTGTTCGACGGCCGCGAAAAATGCGTCCATGTCCATGTGTATTATGCAGCGTGGTTTATTCATAGATAGCGTGTAGGGCACAGCGTACAGGGTATAGTCTAAACGCTATACGCTGTATGCTATACGCTGTTATTTCAGTTTCTTCCTCTTGATCTTCCCGCTCGGGGTGCGGGGTATGGAATCCAATATATGGATCTTTCCGGGGAATTCGCTGATACGAAGTTTTTTTGCGCAATATTCCCTGATTTCTTTTTCAGCGGTACGCGAACCCGTTTTTTTGATGAGGGAAACATAATAATCCAGCCCTCCCGGGTTCTTTACGACGGCGATGTCTTCCAGTAAAGGCATAGACCTCAGCTTCTCCTCGATATCCACGATAGAGATCCATTTTCCGCCCGATTTTATTATCTGAGTCAGTCTTCCGTCGAAGTAAATACGCCCGTCGGACGAGATATGCCCGAGGTCGTCCGACTTGAACCACCCTTTGACGATACGGCGGCGGGTATTCTCTGTATCGTTGAGATATCCGCATGTCAGTGACGGGCCGCGGTAAAAGATCCTTCCGCTTTTCGAGAACCTGACCTCGAATCCCGGAAGAACAAGACCGCAGCTCCCGTACCGGACTTTCCCGGGAAGATTAGAGATAAAGGGATGGCACATTTCGGTGGTCCCGTAACATTCTATCAGTTCTTTCCCGGTAAGCTTTTCCCATCCAAGGGCCGTTGCGGGATATAGCTTCTCGCCGCTGGCCACGAACATACGCACGCTTTTCATAGCTCCGCGCGGAGCGAATGAGCTCTTCAATAGGACGCCGTAAAAAGAAGGAACGGCGCAGAAAAGAGAAGGTTCGTGCTTTAAAAGTTTCAGCAGGCTGTGGGGATTAGGCATGTTCCTCGAGAGAAGGGAGGTAGCGCCTTTTGCCAAAGGAAAGAGAAGGCTGTTGCCGAGCCCGAAACTCGTGTGAAGCCTAGATGCGGACAGCATAATGTCGTTATCTTTTATTTTCAGGACTTTATCCGGAAAAGCGGTTTCTGAAAGATCTTTATAAGTATGTATTACAGCTTTGGGAAAACCCGTTGTTCCCGAGGTAAAGATCACGGCTGCCGGGTTGTTCGCGTCGGGGCGGACGATCTTGTCGGAAGAAGGGTATTTTTCCAGTAATGAGAGGAACTTTTCCGAAGAACCGGCTTCCGATATCTTAAGGACTTTTTTCCGGTTGAACGGGGCGGAGGTACCGCTCGAAGCAAGCACGAGTTCCGGGGAAACCTCTGAAAATATTTTTTTCCATTCTTCGGGGCTGGAGGAGGGATCTACCGCGCCGGCTATTATTCCGAGCCTGAAACATGTGAGGAGACAGGTGATCAGCTCTATTGAATCAAAGAAGGATAGAAGTACCACGGCCCCTTCTTCGATGCCTTGTTCCTCAAGAAAAGAGGAGAAACGGGAAGTGAAGGAGAAGATCTTTCTGTAAGAATATTTTTTTCCGTCGCAGATCACGGCGGGATGTTTTTTGCCCGTGTTGGCCGTTATAAGGCGGTCGAAAAGGGAAGACCCGGGCTTGTTCCGTATAAGGGAATAGGAGTAGCATTCGAGTCCGGCTTTTTCAGCGGTCTTGAACAAAATGTTTTTGGGTATAGCCCTTCCCGTGCTGTAGAGGACGAATTCTTCTTCTTTGTTCTTCGGTGTGCCGTCATGCAGGGTCACAGTATTGGCTCCGGCCAGCAGGCCGAGATATTGCCCTCCCTTTTTCAGCGTTTCCAGAGAGCTTGTTGACGGTATGAGCGCGTTCGGGCAGAGGATGCGCAGTATTGCCGTGGCGTTAAGGGCCAGGCACAGGCTTCCGGGGGCCTCGCCGGCGAATTCGGACATTTCGTTGGGTATAAAGACCGAGTTGGATGCCATCGGCAGGTCCATTTCCCGGAGAAGGAGAAGGTCGTCGGCTATGCTCTCCAGTGTCTGGCCGGGAATGCCTATTATGTTTCCGGAGCTTACCTGGAAGCCGAGTTCCCTGGCCGTTTTCAGGTGTCTTAGACGGTTCTTAAGGGTGTCTGTGGGTTTTATCTTCCGGTAGAGCCGGGGGTCAGATGTCTCGAACTTGAGAAGGTACCGTTCTATGCCGATATCCCGGAGGCTTTTCATCTTAGAGCGTGAAAGGTTGCCCGTGCAGCATATTATGCTGAGGTCTTTATGCCTAAGCTTGACCTCTTTGAGCAGCGCGTGGAAACGGCGGAAATAACTTTCCGATGAGCATTCTCCCGTCTGGAACATTATTACGCGCCTGCCGGAATGGTAGAGGCGGTGGACCCGCCTGAAGACGGTTTCATCGTCAAGGATATATCGGTCAACACGGCTTTCTCTGTTAAGCCCGCAGTATTTACAGTCCTGTTCGCATATATTGGAATACTCTATGACGCTCCGGGCTTCGGCCCTGTTGCCGAAGACGGCCTCACGAATTTTCCTGGCTTCCCGGAAAAGTTCTTCCTGTTCTTTTCCCGAGGCCTTCAGGGCCCTTATTATGGATTTTTTCCCGGAGAGTTTGAAAAGAAGCTGTCTGGCCATAATGTGTTCATTTTTTGGACTTTATAAGCCCGCAAATACTGTTGATCGAGTCAAAATTGTTTACGGTGACCTCGTTCATGTTAACGGATATACCGTATTCTTTTTCAACGAAAGCTATAAGTTCCATGAGTTTCAGGGAATCCACTATCCCGGAAGAAAAAAGCGATTCCGAATCGCTGACGGTGCCTTTGCCGCGCATAAAACGCAGGGATATGAATTCGCGTATTTTGTTTTCCATGTCATGAGCCATTGTTTCACAAATTGTACCATATTAGAGTGGAGAGGGGAAATGTATATGCAGCGTCAAGCTTTAAACGCCAAGCTTTAAGCGTCAAGGCAGGGGCAAACGCTCCGGGGAGCGATACTGGAACAGTTTCAATAAGGTAAAGGCCCCCCAGGAGTATGGTCAAAAGGGCAATGCCCAGTTTTAATTTTTTTCCGGTGAGGCTTTTGACGCTTTTCACCGAGAACGGGACAGAGATGAATGCACCTGTTATTATGCAGAAAGTGAGGAGGGGGTTTAGAGTATTGCCCGAAACAAGAAAATATGTGGATATACCTACGGCACAGGTCAGACCTTCAGCCAGAGATGTTATCCCAACAGCGTTTTTTCCGTCCACACCCGAAAGGACCTGTCCACTTGTGATTATGGGACCGTATCCGCCCCCGCTAATGCCTTTGTTGAAAGAAGCCATCAACCCGAGGCCTATTATTTTTTTCCAGGAGAATCGGAATGTCTTGTTGAAACAGGCAAGAATAGTTATGCCCATTGAAAGTACCAGTATCCCTATGTAAAGTTTTATCCAGAATTCCGAAAGGTTAACCGCTATTAAAACCGCGCTGATCGTTCCGATAACACTGCAAAAAGCTAAAAGAAGAGCTACTTTTAAATGGCGCGGGAGCGACCGTTTAATGTGTTTGATATAAATAAAGGTTTTTAGCTCGGAATTTATCTCCGTCAGATCGATCATTTTAGGCTTAAAATCAACATTACCTTCTTTATGATGTAAAAAACCTGCTAACAAACCGCTGAAAAGTTCTGATAGCAGAACCGCCGGTACGACTTCTAAGGGGTCATATCCTATGATCAAGAGAACGGGAGTTAAAGTCGTGCCGTAACCCATTCCTAGCGTAGAGTCCATATATTCACAGATAGAAGCCAGCGCGATCATCCCCGGTATCATCAGTATAGTTCTGTCCATGCCGAACTCCTTTTGTAAAAAAAAGAGGCTGAAAAGATTTACCGGAATAAATCTTTTCAGCCTCCGGGTTTCCGGTCAGCTGTAAGAATAATGGATGTTTAAGTTATCTTAATCTGATCTTATCGGTCCTATCTATTTGGATTATTTTGCCGTCCTGAATGTGCACCTGGACCGTTCCGTGCCTTATTGATCTGACGGTGGCGAATAACTTGTCAATTACGGAATTGTTTGAATTCTCCGATGAGTCCGGGAGATCAATATTACGCTTTACTTTTATGCTATTAGGTCTGTTGTTCATACCAGGTCTGATATTTTCAATCGTTCGACTTTGTTTGAAATATAATCCCGGATCTGTTTGAACACATGCATGATCTTTTTTTCTTTTGTTATAGGCGTATGTTCGAAAAAATATTTACTGACCCCGAGGGTCGGTGCTAAAGCTCCGTCCATTAAACGGATTATTTCGGCAACCGAGATACTGTGAGAAGGGACGGCAAGCTTGTAGCCCCCGCTGGAACCTCTTTTGGTTTTTATATATTTCGCTTGTTTTAATGATAAAAAAAGGTTTTCCAGGTATTTCTTTGAAATACCGTATTCACCGCAGATATCCTCGATCTTGACGAACCGGCCATTTCCGGTCCGTGCCATATATATCAGAGCAAGAAGAGAGTATTCGCTTTTCGTTGTCAATTTCATTTTTTGCCTTTTATTTACTTTGTCTATAGATTAAGTATACAAATTTAACCCAAAATGTCAATATAATTTTGGAGATCAAACCTTCAATTTCTCCGTTCAAAGAAAAACTCCCTGAAAAACGAGGTTTTGCCGAAATTGTTCCTCTTCGCCTCGAAGAGCGAAGCAGAATGGCTCCCCGGGTTGGCCGTTCCGGGCCATAGTCCTTCTATTCGGCGGACCATCTACGCCCTTTACGGCATTCCCTCATTCCTTCGGAATTCGGTCAGACTCGTGGGTTTGTAGTAAGGGCATATACCCCTCGTCACCGGCGGCTATGTATAGAAAAAGGGATATTACCCTCGCTTCACTTCGGATAATATCCCTTTTTATATAATGGCTCCCCGGGTTGGACTCGAACCAACAACCTACTGGTTAACAGCCAGTCGCTACTACCGATTGAGCTACCGGGGAATAGTTCTTTAAATTTGTCGGAGTTCTAATTATATTGAAA
>WJMG01000090.1 GCA_014728075.1 Candidatus Omnitrophota bacterium
CTTTCTGGCTTTGCCTCATACGGTCTCAATGGAATTCGCTCCTCTTTTTCTGGATGAGGGCAAAAAAGTCATAGACCTGAGCGGAGATTACAGGCTCGCTCCGGAAGTATACGAAAAATGGTACGGCAAAGAGCACACCGATAAAGATAACCTGGCAAAGGCAGTATACGGGCTGCCCGAGCTGAACAGGGAGGACATAAAGAAAGCTTCTCTCATAGCCAATCCCGGATGCTATCCAACGAGCGTCGTGCTCGGCCTTCTGCCCCTGGCGGGAAAGACGGGGAAAGCCGATATAATAGCCGACGCGAAGAGCGGAGCTACCGGAGCCGGAAGGAAGGCTTCAGTACCGCTTTCGTTCTCCGAGGTGGACGAGGACCTTAAATGCTACAAGGCGAACAGCCATCAGCATATGCCCGAAATGGAAAGGGCGCTTTCTTCCGCCGCGGGTTCCGGGGTCACGATAAATTTTGTCCCTCATCTTGTCCCGATGAGAAGAGGCATACTATCGACCATTTATGTCAAAGCCTCGGGATTGCCGGCAGAGGCGGAAGTGCGGGAAATATACCGGGACTTTTACGAGGCTGAACCTTTCGTAAGGGTAAAGCCCCGCGGCGAGTTGCCGCGTATCGCGGATGTTGTTAATACCAATTTCTGCGATATAGGGCTTACGGTAGCTAACGGTATGTTAGTTGTAGTATCAGTTATCGACAACCTTCTTAAGGGAGCGTCGGGGCAGGCGGTGCAGAACATGAACCTTGTCTCCGGTTTTCCGGAAACGGCCGGATTGATATGATCCGGGCCGCCGGGCTTCCGGGGGACATGAACTTTTAAGGGAAAACATGGACAAATACAGATTGCCCAAAGGATTCCTGGCCAGCGGTATACATTGCGGGCTCAAGAAGAAGAGAAAGGACCTGGCGCTTCTTTTTTCGAAAAGCCCCTGTAAGGCCGAGGCCGTTTTTACGACCAATGCCGTCAAGGCCGCTCCCGTTGTGCTGGCCATGAAGCAGCTGGAAAAGAAGACCTCCCTGAGGGCCGTATTCGTTAACAGCGGGAACGCGAACTGCATGACCGGGAAAAGAGGATTATCGGACGCCAGAGAAATGTCCTCCCGAATGTCCCGCATACTGGGGACAGAGCCCGGTTCGGTCCTCGTTTCCTCTACAGGGATCATAGGAGAGCCTCTGGATATGAAGCCCATTCTCCGGGGCGCGGGCCGGCTCGCGGAAAACCTTTCTGCCGGCGGCCTGAAAGACGCGGCCGAGGGGATGATAACTACGGATAACTTTATAAAGGTATCCGTCAGGAAGTTTTCCGCCGGAGGAAAAGAGATCACGGTCACCGGAGTGGCTAAGGGAGCCGGGATGATACATCCGGATATGGCTACCACTCTGTGTTTTATCCTTACGGACGCCGTTATATCCCGTACCGCGCTGCGCAAAGCCCTGAAGGAAAGCGCTGAAGAGTCCTTTAACTCCATAACCGTTGACGGGGACATGAGCACTAACGATACGATGCTGGTCCTTGCTAACGGAGAAGCTTCCAACAGGAGCATACAGACAGGTTCAAAAGAGTTTTCCGCTTTTTCGGGGGCCATGAAAGCCGTCTCAACGGACCTGGCGAAAATGATAGTGCGGGACGGCGAGGGGGCGAATAAGATGATCGAAGTTACGGTCAAGGGCGCGAGGAGCCGGGCTGACGCGCGTGCTGCCGCTAAAGGTATAGCCTCATCGCTCCTTGTCAAATGCGCGGTGCTCGGAGGCGACCCCAACTGGGGAAGGGTCGCTTCTTCGGCAGGCGCCAGCGGGGCGCGGTTCGATCCCGACAAGATCACTATCAAACTGGACGGCACGACCTTCTACCGGAAAGGCAAGGCCGTCGTACGGACCGACAGAAAGAAGAGCCGTGTTTTTAAAGGAAAAAAAGCCGGAATAGAGGTTTCGCTGGGGAACGGCAGGGGCGAAGCCAGGGTCTACAGCTGTGATATCTCAAAGAAGTACATCACCCTGAATTCTTATTATACAACATAAAGCGCGGGTACGGGTCTGGTCCCGGCGGACAAGGCCTGAGATCGTGACTCCAGTTTAAGCGGAGAAGAAAAATGCAGGAAGCCATAAGAAAAAGCGAAGTTCTGATCGAAGCGCTGCCGTACATTAAACAGTTCTTCGGTAAAGTGGTCGTTGTAAAGTTCGGCGGCAGTTCCCTTCACGACGATAAGGCGAGAAAAATGGTGCTGCAGGACATGGTCTTTATGCGGTACGCCGGCATGAAGCCGGTGCTTGTTCACGGCGGCGGCCCGAACATAACCAAAGGCCTGATGGAAGCCAATATCGAAACGAAGTTCGTTGACGGGTTGCGGGTAACATGCGAGCGCTCCATGGGTGTGGTAGACAGTGTCCTCATGCAGATGAATTCTTCGCTCGTCGATGAGATCAATTCCCTGGGCGGCGAAGCTTTCGGCTTGAGCGGCAAGGAGAACAACATGATAAAAGCCGTTAAGAAGGAAGGGCCGGACCTGGGGTTTGTCGGAAGCGTTGAGGCGATAGATACGACCATACTCGACCGGCTCATAGATACCAACATCATTCCGGTCATATGCCCTGTCGGAAAGGGACAGGATAATAAACTATATAACATCAACGCCGATGAAGCGGCAAGCAACATAGCGATAGCGCTCGGCGCCGAAAAATTCGTTCTTTTGACTAATGTCAGGGGCGTGGTGAGGAATGTGGAAGACCCTGAGACGCTCTTTCATTCTCTTACCATGGAAACGGCGGAACACCTGGTCAGGACCGATGTCATAGCCGGCGGAATGGTGCCGAAAGTCGGGGCCACGCTGCATGCCCTTCGCGGAGGCGTGCGCAAGGCGCATATCGTGGACGCTACGCTTTCGCACGCGCTACTGCTGGAGATATTCACCAAGGAAGGTATAGGTACCGAGATCATACACGGATGACCGCCGGTTTTATTCTTCTTCGATCCCCGCTTAGACCGCGCGGGGACGACAACTTTTACATTTATCGAGGACGCAATGGATTTTAACGATGTGAAAAAGAAATACGACGATTATGTGCTCTCGACCTATACCCGGCAGGATATATGCCTTGTCCGGGGTGAAGGGGTGTGGGTCGAGGATATAGAAGGCCGTAAATATCTTGATTTCTTCCCGGGATGGGCGGTAAGCGGTACCGGGCACAGGCACCCCAGGGTGGTTCGCAGGATCAAGGCACAGGCGGACGAGATACTGCATGTCTCGAATAATTTTTATAATACGCTCCAGGGGGAGCTCGCGCGTAAGATAATCTCCAATTCTTTTCCGGGAAAAGTCTTCTTTTCCAATTCCGGAGCTGAAGCGAACGAGGGAGCTATAAAGCTGGCCCGCAGATACGGAAAAGGAGAGAGGTTCGAGATCATCACCATGGAAAGGTCCTTTCACGGGCGTACCCTGGCCACCTTGACCGCTACGGGCCAGGAAAAGGTCAAAAGCGGGTTCAGGCCTCTTCCGGAGGGATTCAGGCATGTTCCTTTCAATGACATAAAAGCTTTTGCTTCCGCGGTAACCGAAAAGACCGTGGCCGTCATGATCGAACTGATACAGGGCGAAGGAGGGATAAATGTCGCGGACAGGGAATACATAGAAGAGCTTAAACGCATATGCGGGGAAAAAGATATATTGATAATAGCCGACGAGGTGCAGACCGGCATGGGAAGGACCGGTGAGTTCTTCGCTTTCCGCCATTACGGTTTCGAGCCGGATGCCATGACCCTGGCCAAATCCCTCGGCGGAGGTATGCCCATAGGGGCTCTTGTGGTGAGCGAAAGACTGAAAGATGTATTACCCCCGGGGACCCACGCGTCCACTTTCGGGGGGAGCCCCATAGCCTGCGCCGCTTCTCTGGGTGTTTTCGAAGCCATCGAAGAGGAAGGCCTCATCGACAATGTGAAAGAGATGTCGGCGTATCTTCTGGAAAAACTGGAGGCCCTCGGGAAACGGAAGACCATTATAGGACAGATCAAGGGAAAAGGCCTGATGATAGGAGTGGAGATGCTCATCGAAGAC
This sequence comes from Candidatus Omnitrophota bacterium, assembly GCA_014728075.1. Lineage (GTDB taxonomy): Bacteria > Omnitrophota > Gorgyraeia > Tantalellales > Tantalellaceae > WJMG01. The sequence goes on from WJMG01000090.1 coordinate 4,061, forward strand.
GCTTCCCCGGTGGCGGACGAGTGCCTTAAGGAGGGGCTCCTGATAAACTGCACACAGAAGAAAGTCCTGAGGATAATGCCTCCCATAACCGTTACAAGAAAAGAAATAGACGAAGCCGTTGCCCGGCTTGAAAAAGCACTGGAGAGGATATGAACGGGAAAAGAGACCTGATAACACTGGAAAGCCTTACATCGAAAGAGATATTCGACCTTCTAAAGCTTGCCAGGAAACTCAAGAAAAAACCGTTAGCGAAAAAAGGGATCTACGCGGACAAGACCCTTGCTCTTCTCTTTCAGAAACCTTCCAACAGGACAAGGATCTCCTTCGAGGTCGCTATGGTGCACCTGGGAGGATATGTCCTTTACCTTAGCCCCAGAGAGATAAGCATGGGGGAGAGGGAGCCGGTGAAAGATGTCGCCAGGGTAGTTTCCCGGTATGTGGACGGAATAGTGGCCAGGGTGTTCTCCCATAAAGATGTGGAGGACCTCGCCTGCTATTCGGATGTTCCCGTGATAAACGGACTGTCCGATCTGGCTCATCCCTGCCAGGCGCTCAGTGATATTTTCACTCTGCTTGAGAAAAAGAAAACACTGAAAGGTGTACGCGTCGCTTATGTCGGCGACGGTAATAATGTTCTCAATTCCCTTCTCATCGCCTGCGCTAAAACGGGGGTGCATATCAACGCCGCAGCTCCGGAAGGGTACGGACCCGAAGGCCAGTTCCTGGACAAAGCCCGTGAGATCGCGGCAGAGAGCGGCGCGGAGATAAATGTATTCAATAATCCGCACCTGGCCGTGCAGGGATGCGACGCCATCTACACGGATGTATGGGTCAGCATGGGGCAGGAGGACCAGAGAGAGAAGCGGCTGGAGGCTTTCCGGGGGTTCCAGGTCAACGAGAAACTTCTGCGGGAGGCTAACGAGGACGCGGTAATAATGCATTGCCTTCCGGCTCACAGGGGCGAGGAGGTCAGCGATGTGATAGACGGTAAGGATTCCGTGATCTATGACCAGGCCGAGAACAGGATGCACATGCAGAAAGCGGTATTGCTTAAGATAATGGGTAAATAAAGTCAGGCAAAAAGCCAGAGGCTGGAGGCCAAAGTCCAAAAAGGGAGAAGAGATGGGAGCGAAAAAGAGCAAGAAGAAAAAGATAGTCCTGGCGTATTCCGGCGGGCTCGATACCTCGGTCGCCATCAAATGGTTCATGGAAAGAGGGTATGAGGTCGTCTGTTACATGGGAGATGTAGGGCAGGGGGCCGACGCCGAAAGCGCCAGGAAAAGGGCGCTTGAGATCGGTGCCGTGAAATGCGTGGTAGGGGACCTTAAAAAGGAACTGTTAACGGATTATGTTTTCCGGGCGCTGAAAGCCGGAGCCCTTTACCAGGATAAGTACAATCTTGCTACCGCTCTTTCAAGGCCTCTCATCGCTGACGCCATGGTGAAGGTGGCGAAAAAGGAGAAAGCGGACGCTATCGCGCACGGCTGCACCGGCAAGGGCAACGATCAGGTGAGGTTCGAGGTGACATTTCATCTTAAGGCCCCTTCTCTTGAAGTATACGCTCCGGTACGGGAATGGGAGCTTAAGACCAGAGAGGACGAGATAGATTACGCGAGAGAACACCGGATACCTATTGAGCAGACGAAGAAGAAGCTCTACAGCATCGATAATAATTTGTGGGGAATAAGTATAGAAAGCGGCAAGCTGGAGGATCCCTGGTTCGAACCGCCTAAAGACACTTTCATCAGCGTTGTTCCGCCGGAGAAAGCCCCGCAGAGGCCCGAATACGCCGAGATAACTTTCGACAAAGGCATACCGGTAGAGGTCAACGGGAAAAAGCTCGATCCGGTCAAACTCGTAAGCATGCTGAACCGCGCCGGCGGAAGGCACGGCGTAGGGCGGGTGGATATGGTGGAGGACCGGCTCGTCGGCATCAAATCCAGGGAAGTCTACGAGGCTCCCGCTTCCCAGATACTTTACTCCGCTCACACCGCCCTTGAGGAACTGGTGCTGGACAGGGAAACCCTCAAGTACAAAAGAGGGGTGTCTCAGAGATACGCGGAGATCATCTATAACGGATTGTGGTTCACTCCCTTGAAGGAGGCCATCGATGCTTTCGTTGACAGGACTCAGACCAGGGTCTCCGGCACCGTCAAGGTAAAGCTTTACAAAGGGTCCGTTATCGTTTGCGGAAGAAAGAGCCGTTATTCGCGCTACAGGGAAAGCCTCGCGACATACGGTGAAGGTGATGTTTTCGACCAGTCGCTCGCGAAGGGCTTCATTGACCTGTGGGCGCTGCCGTATAAAAAGTAAGCCGTGCAGTTTCAACCAGAGGAGCCCGTTCCGACGAAGCCGGTATATTTAATGTTCTCGGTAATTGTAGATTTTCCTTCAATATGCTAGTTCAATGTTATGTAAGGGGTTATCATGGGTAAATTATGGGGCGGCAGATTTGACGAAAATGACCTGGACCCGAAAGTCATGGATTTCAGTTCCAGCCTTCAAGTTGACAGGGAGCTGGCTGAATATGACTGTGCCAGCACGATCGTTCATGTAGAGATGCTGGGGGCCAGGGGTATACTGGCGAAAGAGGAACAGGACGAGCTTGTGGATGTCCTTAAGGGGCTTCTCGCAAGGATCCAGAAGGGCGAATGGGAGCCTTCGGGACACGAGGATATCCATTCGGCGATACAGGAGTATATCGAGAAAGCAGCCCCGGTCTCCTCGCGAAAGATGCATACGGGCAGGTCCAGGAACGAACAGGTGGTTAACGATGTGAGGTTGTACTGCAGGGACAATATAGACCGGGTCAGTGGCCTCATAAAAGCGTTCCAGAAGCAACTTGTCCTGCTGGCCGAGAGGAACCCCGAAGCCATTATACCCGGGTATACGCATCTTAACAGGGCGCAGCCGGTACTTTTCGCCCATCTTCTTATGAGCTATGTCGAAATGTTGTCCAGGGACGCGGAAAGGTTCGACGACGCGGGGAAAAGGTGCGATGTCTCCGTAATGGGATCGGGAGCTCTCGCCGGGTCCGCTCTTGAGCTTGACAGGGAATTCTCGGCCAGGAGGTCCGGTTTTTCTGCTGTCCATTCGAACAGTATGGACGCGGTAAGCGACAGGGATTTCATGGCGGAGGCGGTCTGGTGTCTTGCGATGACCGCGGTCCATCTTTCAAGGATATGCGAAGACCTGATCCTTTACAGTATTCCGGAGTTCGGTTTCATCGAGATCGGATCGGCTTATTGCACGGGAAGTTCCCTTATGCCCCAGAAAAGGAATCCCGATGTCCTGGAGCTTGTCAGAGGACGGTCGGCATCGGTCATAAGCGACCTGAACTCTCTTCTGGTGCTGCAAAAAGCGCTTCCGCATACTTATAACAGGGACCTGCAGGAAGACAAGGCCCCGCTTTTCCGTTCGTTCGCGACAGTAAAAGCGAGTCTTGAGATGATGGCCGGACTTGTAGGTACGGTCACATACCGAGAGACGGCTTCCATGGAAGCCCTGGATAACGAGTTTATTTACGCCACGGACATCGCCGAATACCTTGTCGGCAAAGGCGTAGCGTTCAAGGACGCTCATGACATAGTGGGGGCTATGGTAAAGAAATGTTCAGAGAAGGGCATGAACATATCAGACCTTTCTATTTCGGACCTGAAGGCCTTTTCCGAGGAACTTGACGAGGGCGTTTACGCCCTTTTGAACGCACGGGTATCGGTCAGGAACAAAAAGACCCCGGGGAGCACTAATCCGAAAATGGTGTCTTCCAGGGTCGCCGAATGGAAAAAGAAACTCAAGTGAGGCCGGGGGCCTCGGATCTTTCGAGCTCAAGGTCGCCCGGTGCGCGCAAGGCGCGCGGGTGATCATTTGTCCGTTCGCGGTTCCCGGTCCGGGATGCCGGTCCCGGGGACACGAACCGCGAACGATGAACTAAGACAGGAGAGGATATGCATGATTTTGCCTACAGCGACGGGGTGCTGAAATGCGAGGGTATGCCGGTACAGGAGATAGCCCGGAATAATCCCACGCCTTTTTACCTGTACAGTTATCACACCCTGGTCGAACATTACAGAAAATTGAAGGCCGCTTTCGCGGAGATGGACCCGCTTATCTGTTTTTCCATGAAATCCAGTTCCAACCTCAGCATTTGCAGAGCGCTTGTCAACGAGGGCGCCGGTCTGGATATAGTTTCCGGCGGGGAACTTTTCAGGGCTCTCAAAGCGGGGTGCCCTCCGGAAAAGATCGTATATGCCAGCGTGGGGAAGAAGGAAGAGGAGATCGCGGAAGCTATAAAGAAAAAAATAAACCTTTTTAATGTCGAATCGGTCCCGGAACTCATAATGATCGATACCGTGGCTAAAAAGCTGAACAAAAAGGCCAGGGTGGCGGTGCGGGTGAATCCCGATGTTAAAGCCGATACTCATGAGTACATAACCACCGGGACCAGCGAGAATAAGTTCGGTATAGACCTTAAGACCGCCGAAGATATCTTCGACAACGCCAACAAGTACTCTAATGTGGAGCTTAAGGGGGTCCATGTGCATATAGGGTCCCAGATAACCGATCCGGCCCCTTTTGTGGACGCTATCTCGAAAGTTCTGGAGTTCGTTGACGAAAGGAGCATTTCCATTGAATGGATCAATATCGGCGGAGGGCTCGGTATAGTCTATTCGGACGAAAAAGCCACTACCGGGGACGAATTCGCCTCATACATACTGCCCCTTTTGAGAGGAAGGGGCCTTAAGCTTATTCTGGAACCGGGAAGGTTCATAGCCGGTAACGCCGGAATACTTGTCTGTAAGGTGCTTTATGTAAAAACCGGAGCCACCGGGAAAAAGTTCATCATAGTGGACGCCGGCATGAACGATCTTCTCAGGCCCAGCCTTTACGAGGCATATCACAGGATAGTTCCGCTGGTAGAACGCAAAGCCGAGCCCCGCAGATACGATGTCGTCGGACCAGTTTGCGAAAGCGGGGATTACCTGGCGCTTGACAGGGACCTGCCCGAGGTTGTGCCGGGCGAATATCTTGCGGTAATGGGCGCCGGAGCTTACGGTTTCGTGATGGCTTCGAATTATAATTCCCGTCCAAGACCGGCCGAGCTGATGGCCTACAAAGGCGAAGTGCGTACCATACGCGCGGCGGAATCCTACAAGGACCTGATAAGAGGGGAGAAGATACTCAAAGAGCTTAAATAGCGTCAGGTTAAGGCCGCGCCGTACGGGTCTCTCGGCAGGTGTTAACGACGGGCGCTGAAAGATCAGCTTCGAAGAGAGGTAACGATGAAATATAATATCGTATTTACTAAAGCCGTAGCGAGCGGTAACGACTTCATAATCATAGATAACAAGGCGGGGGAACTTGATCCGCTCGGGCTTGATTACGGTTCAATGGCAAAGGATATCTGCCGGAGGAAGCTTTCGGCGGGTGCCGACGGACTGCTTGTGCTCGAAAGTTCCGCTGAAGCGGATTTTAAGATGAGGATAATAAATCCCGACGGCTCCGAAGTGGATATGTGCGGCAACGGCGCCAGGTGCAGTCTTTTATACGCTTCTTCCGCCGGATGGGGTAACGAGCTTTCTTTTGAGACCGGAGCCGGTATCCTGGGCGGGACGGTGCAGGGAGAGAAGGTGAAGGTGAGAATGACCGAGCCCGCGGATATCGAAACCGGGATCAAGCTCGGTATAGGGTCTAACATGATGACGGTACACCGCATAAATACGGGGGTCCCTCATGTGGTCCATATCGTTGACGATCTGGACGGGTACCCCGTAGAGGAAATGGGCCGGAAGATACGGTTCCATTCAATGTTCGAACCGGAAGGAACCAACGCCGATTTCATCAGTAACCCCTCGGGGCCGGTAGCGGAGATCCGTACTTATGAACGCGGAGTTGAAGGCGAGACCCTGGCGTGCGGAACAGGGACGGTGGCTTCCGCCCTGATAGCGGGCCTGCTCGGAGAAGCTTCCTCTCCGCTTGACCTGCGCACCAGAAGCGGCGAGATCCTCAGGGTCTATTTCACCATAAAAGGGGAAAAGGTCTCCGATGTATATCTCGAAGGCGCCGCAGGACTGGTCTACGAAGGGAAAATTTAAGCATTTCTTACGGCGAGCGGCGGAGAGCGTATGGAAAGTTTTTATACGCTAAGCGCCCCGCGCTACACGCTGAGATGGGAGGACAACATGGATTTCAAGGGATCGTATGTGGCACTTGTTACGCCGTTCAAGGACGGAAAGGTCGATGGTGAAAGTTACAGAAAACTCATAGAGTTCCATATCGATAACGGTACGGATGGTATCCTTGCGTGCGGTACTACCGGAGAAGCCGCTACGATGAGCACGGAAGAACATAAGGCGCACCTGGAGATCACCGTCGAAACGGTCAACGGCAGGGTGCCGGTACTGGCCGGAACGGGCTCTAATTCCACGGAGGAAGCGGTAGGACTTACCTCTTTCGCGAAGAAAGCCGGATGTGACGCCGCGCTCGTAGTAACCCCTTATTACAACAAACCGACCCCGGAAGGGCAATACAGGCATTTTTCCAGGATAGCTTCGGAAGTCGATATCCCCATTATGCTTTATAATGTTCCGGGGAGGACCGGTACCTGTATGCTGCCCGAAACCATCGCCAGGCTTTCCGCGGTCGATAACATCGTCGCCGTAAAAGAAGCTTCGGGCAGTGTCCAGCAGGTAATGGATATCCTTTCCAGGTGCGATATCACCGTAATGAGCGGTGATGACGCTCAGACCCTGCCTTTTATGTCGGTCGGCGCCAGTGGAGTGGTGAGCGTAGTGGCCAACATCGTTCCCGGTAAGATGCGCGATCTGGTGGAGCTTTGCGCTTCGGGTGATATGGAGGGAGCCAGAAAACTGCACTATGAGATACTGGGCCTTTGCGGCGCCATGTTCATAGAGACCAACCCGCTCCCGGTAAAGACTTCCATGAGTATGATGGGGCTGATCGAGAAGGAATGGCGTCTTCCTCTTTGCGAGATGCTTCCGCAGAACGAAGATAAGCTCAGAAAAGTACTGGAGCAATACGGAATGATATAGAATAGGTGACGGGTAGCGGTTTCGCGGCAGGATGCGGCCGCTGCCTGATACATGAGACGGAGGTTCCAATGGTAAAGATAGGTGTTATAGGGGCCGCGGGAAGAATGGGCAGGAAGATAACGGGTATAATAGTTAAAGACCCCCAGTCTGAACTTGCCGCGGCGATAGAAAGACAGGATTGCCCCGAACTCGGGAATGATATGGGGACCCTGACAGGCGCAGGGGAATTGGGCGTGAAGGTCTCAAGCGATCTGGCCGGGGCATGCTCCCGGGTGGATTGTTTTATAGATTTCACTTTGCCCGCCCCTACACTTGAGCACATCCCTGTATGTGTCGAAAAAGGCGTTCCCATGGTAATAGGAACTACCGGGATCGACGAAGCGGGCAAAAAGGCGATAAGCGATGCGGCGAAAAGCATTCCCATAGTTTTCTCTCCGAACATGTCGCTGGGCGTCAATGTGCTTTTTAAGATAGTGCATGAAGCCGCGAAGGCGCTTGGGCCCGATTTTTCCATAAAGATCGATGAGACCCATCATGTCCATAAAAAGGATTCGCCTTCCGGTACCGCTAAGATGATAGGAGAGGTTATAGAAAAAGCGGCGGGTTCCTATCCGCCTGTAGAAGCTTTCAGGGAAGGAGAGGTCATCGGCAATCACGGGATAGTGTTTGAAAGTGAATACGAGACGCTTGAGATAAGGCACGACGCCAAAGCGCGCGAGGTCTTTGCCGCCGGCAGCGTGAAGGCGGCAAAATTCGTGGCAGGCAAGGCTCCCGGGCTTTATGATATGGGAGATGTGCTGGGATTGAAATAAAATAGATCAAGATCGAGGGAAAACAAGTGTACGCCGGAGGCCTGCTGAACCCAGGTCTAGATCTGGATCCGCCCGAAGGGTAAAACGAAAGGAAAAAAATGACTATCGATTACGCTGACAGGATAAAGAATTTACCACCATATCTGTTCGAGGAAATAGATATCGCGAAGAAAAAAGCCGTGGACGCGGGGCGTCCGGTGATTGATCTGGGTGTAGGAGACCCCGATACCCCCACGCCGGATTTCATAGTCAGGAAGATGCAGGAGGCGGTGTCCGACCCGGCTAACCACCGGTACGCCATAGGAAAAGGCACCAGGGCTCTCAGAGCTTCTATGGCAGACTGGTATAAGTCGCGTTTCGGCGTTACGCTGGACCCGGAAACGGAAGTTCTGGCGCTTATGGGGTCAAAAGACGGTATAGGCCATTTTCCCCTGGCGTTCATCAACCCCGGGGATGAGGTCCTTGTGCCGGACCCCGGATATCCTCCCTATAATTCAGGTACTGTATTCGCCGGCGGAAGGTCCAATCTAATGCCCCTCCGCGAGGAGAACGGTTTTCTTCCGGACCTTTCGGTCATAAGCGAGGATACGGCGAGAAGGTCCAAAATAATGCACCTCAACTATCCGAACAATCCAACGGGAGCGGTTTGCGACAGGGAGTTCTACGGGAAGGTAATAGATTTCGCCAGGAAGAACGATATTATCGTTTGCGCGGACGGAGCTTACACCGAAATGAGCTTTGATGGGTACCAGCCTCTGAGCTTTCTTGAAGTAGAGGGCGCCAGGGAAGTCGGAGTGGAATTCCATTCTCTGTCCAAGACCTTCAATATGACCGGGTGGAGGATAGGGATGGCCGTCGGGAACCCGGAACTTATAGCCGGTCTCGCCAAGGTCAAGGCGAACCTGGATTCCGGGGTTTTTACGGCGGTGCAGATAGCGGCCATCGAGGCTCTCGATAACGCCGAAAAAGTGAAAGCCCTGATGAACCCGATCTATGCGGAAAGGCGGGATGTCCTGGTCAACGGACTTAACGATATGGGCTGGAAAGTGAATAAGCCCAAAGCTACTTTCTATGTCTGGGCGCCGGTACTGGACGGGTTTGACTCCACTGCCATGGCTAAAGCGCTTCTCGAAAAGGCCGATATAATCGCTACTCCCGGCAACGGGTTCGGGCCGTCCGGAGAAGGATATGTCCGCTTTGCTCTCACCAGGGGTAAGGAACAACTGGCAGAAGCCGTGGACAGGATAAGGAAAGCGTTCTTTAGTTAGTTCCAAGCGGGAAGTGCGGACGCTGAACGGTCGAGCGAACGAAGAGAGTTAAGTATGGCAACAGTATATCTTGGCATCGGGTCCAACATAGGGGATAAGGAAGCCAACCTCGCCCGAGCGGTGAAATACCTCGAGGAGATAAGAGGGATAGATGTCCTTGAGACATCGACCCTGTACGAAACGGAGCCGGTAGGAGGGCCTCCCCAGGACAAATACCTGAACGGGGTGGTAAAGGTCGATACGGCTATTCCTCCGGACAGGCTTTTGCGAGAAGTAAAGCAGATCGAGCTCAGGATGGGGCGCAAACAGCCGGGCAGGAACTGTCCCAGGATAATAGACCTGGATATCCTCTTGTACGGGGATATGGTCCTGGATATGGAGGAGCTGAAGATCCCTCATCCCCGGATGGCCGAAAGGAGTTTTGTGCTTAAAGGACTTGCCGAGATCGCCCCGGACGCCGTGCATCCGGTCCTGGGCCGCACGGCGTCCGAGCTTTACGGGGAAGCAATAAAAAAAGGCGAATAAAAAACGGCGCCGCGGGACAGCTCCGGTGCCGGGATGATATTCAGGAACCCGTGAGGTTTCGCATGTTCCGTGATCCCGGTCCTGAGGCTCTTTCGGCGTTTGGGTTTTATGCTTGTGAATAATATGCGGGTCATCACCGGGATAAAAGATATGCGCTCGGTTTCGAAAGAAGCCAGGATGAGCGGGAAGACCGTGGGCCTAGTCCCTACCATGGGCTTTCTCCACGAAGGCCATCTGAGCCTGATAAGAGCCGCCGCGGGGGAATGCGGCTTTGTTGCCGTAAGCGTTTTCGTGAATCCGACACAGTTCGGGGAAGGGGAAGACCTCGAAAGTTATCCGAGAGACCTGGAAAGAGATACCGGCCTGGCGGAAGAGGCCGGAGCCGATGTCGTCTTCGCGCCGGGAGTCGAAGAGATGTATCCGGATGGTGCCGGCACCGTCGTACACGCTCCGCCCGGACTGACCGGGGTCCTCTGCGGCAGGTCCAGACCCGGACATTTTACGGGAGTCGCTACCGTAGTGCTTAAACTGTTTAACATAGTCGCTCCGGACAGGGCCTATTTCGGCCGGAAGGACGCGCAGCAGTGCGCTGTGGTAAAACGCATGGTAAGGGACCTTGATGTTCCTGTGGAAATAAAGGTAATGCCGGTCGTAAGAGAGAAGGACGGGCTCGCAATGAGCTCCCGTAACACCTACCTTTCGCCGGAGGGGAGATCGACGGCCCGGGCTGTACATAAAGCTTTGCGCAAGGCGGAGGAGATGGTGTGCTCGGGGATCCTTTCGGCCGATGAAGTAAAGGCCGGGATGTATAAGATACTCAATAAAGCGGAAGGCCTGGAGGTGGAGTACATCGAGATAGTCGATCCCGAAACGATGGAGGCCAGATCGGATGCAGGGGCAAATGCGCTTATAGCCGTAGCCGCCCGTGTGGGAGGTACCAGGCTGATCGATAATATTTTAGTGAGCAGTGAACAGTGGATGGTGAGCGATCGACGGCGGGGAGTTGGTAATGACGAATAAAGAACAGTTCGACAGGAAATATAAAGAACACCTGCAGAGGAAGATACTTGAGCTTAAGAAAAAGAAGGGAGCCCTGATAGTAGCCCACAACTATCAGCGCGACGAAATACAGGAAATAGCCGATATTACGGGGGATTCGTTCGCCCTCGCAAGGGCAGTTACGGAAGCGGAACAGGGCCTTATTGCTTTCTGCGGAGTAAAGTTCATGGCGGAGAGCGCGTATATCCTCAATCCCGAAAAGACCATTCTGCTTCCGGTGGAAGAAGCCGGATGTCCCCTTGCGGACATGGCTACGGTGGAAAAATTAAGGAAGAAAAAGGACGAATATCCCGAGGCGGCTGTGGTGTGTTATGTCAATTCGACCGCGGCGGTCAAGGCCGAGAGCGATATATGCTGCACTTCATCCAACGCTATCAATGTGGTACGGTCGCTGAAAGAGGAAAAGGTCATCTTCGTTCCCGACAAGAACCTCGGAAGGTATGTCAGGGAACATGTGCCGGAGAAAGAACTTATTTTATGGGACGGATATTGTGTAGTGCACATGAGGCTTACAGAAGAACATGTCCTCAGTACGCTTGAGCTTCATCCGGAGGCCGAGTTCATCGCTCATCCCGAGTGCCGGAAAGAGGTCCTTAAACACGCGGGTTTTGTCGGGAGCACGGCGGCTATGATAAAGCATGTCAAAAAGTCACCGAAAAATGAGTTCATAGTCGGTACCGAAAGAGGGATAATCTACAAGCTGAAGAGAGATAACCCGGAAAAGACATTTCATATTCCGACCGATCAGTTCATCTGCGCTAACATGAAGCTCACTACCCTGGGATGGCTGGCCAGGGCTCTGGAGAAAGAGGTCTACAGGATAACCGTTCCCGATGAGATCGCCTTTAAGGCGAAAAAAGCCCTTTCCAGGATGCTTGAGGTGACCGCGTAGGCATAGCGCGGCTGTTTTTATCGGATCCCCGCTTAAGCGTGCGGGGATGACAATTTTTATTCTCCGAAGGAGACAGGGATGAAGAAAACGATAGGTATAGTGGGATGCGGCACTATAGGAAGGGCGCTTTGCTCTTACGCCAACAAGGATCTGACGGAGAAAGTGGGAGGCATATTGCTGTGGGACCGGGACGAAAAAGCCTTATTGTCCCTTAGCGGGGATATCCCTCCCGCAAAGCCCGCCCGCAGCTTTGAGGAGGTCCTGAACGGCAGCGACCTGATCGTCGAAGCGGCGGGAGCCGAAGCGGTGCCGGACCTGCTTAAAGCGGCCATATCTTCGGGTAAAGACGCTATGGTAATGAGCGTAGGCGGAATACTCGGGAGTGAAAGCCTGCTGGATGAAGCGGAAAGCAAAGGGGTGAGGGTGCTGCTGCCTACAGGGGCCATAGCGGGGATTGACGCCGTGAAGGCGGCGAAGATAGCGGGCATAGAAGAGGTCTCCCTGACCACCCGGAAGCCGCCCGCGTCGCTTAAAGGCTGTGAATACTTCAGAGAAAAAGGTATAGACCTTGAGAAGATAACCTCCGAGACCGAGGTCTTCCGGGGAAGCGCCTCGGAAGCCATGAAGTATTTCCCGAAGAACATAAATGTTTCAGCGCTTTTATCGCTGGCGGGCATAGGGGCCGATAAAACGGTCGTCAGGATCATTACTTCCCCGTCTTTTACGAACAATTCCCACGATATCCGGGTTTCCGGAAAGGCGGGGCGTTTGAGCATGCTTTCCGAAAATGTGCCCTCGCCGGGGAACCCGAGGACAAGCTACATGGCTTCCCTGGCCGCGATGGCCTCGCTCAAGGCATATTTTTCGACCGTCAGGATAGGCACCTGACGCCCCGGGGAGATCTTTCGGCACCGTTTCGCCGGCGTCCGGGACATAACGCTTTGTGATACGGGCCCTGAACGGTTCTTCTGAAAACATTCCGGCGGTCAGATCGGCCGGTAAAAGAAAGGTCTGTCGGTTCTTGACATTATATTGCCCTTCGTGTTATCTTACTCCTGTCTTTTTTGTGAAACTTTTGTCCCACATTTCATATCGAAAGGTCTTTTCTTCTGTTGTTCCCCCGGACACAGAACAGTGATCAATGGATAAACAGCTTATTTACCAGTTGATAGGCGGGCTCGGCCTTTTTTTTCTCGGCATGAAGATCATGTCCGAGGGACTTAAGAACATAGCCGGGGACCGTCTCAAAAGCATACTGGCGATGTTCACGAAACTCCCGATCATCGGGATGCTGGTGGGCGCGGCCATAACCTGTTTTATCCAGTCCTCGAGCGCCACCACGGTAATGGTCGTCGGGTTTGTCAACGCCAGTCTTCTTACCCTTAAACAGGCTATCAGCGTGGTCCTGGGCGCTAACATCGGGACAACTTTCACCGCGTGGCTGGTTTCATCCATGTCGGTCTTCAAGGTGACCCATTACGCGCTTCCCGCTGTCGGCATAGGGTTCGCGATGAATTCTTTCGCGAAAAGAAAGAAGGTCAGGACATGGGGCAATGTTCTGATGGGGTTCGGTCTTTTGTTCCTCGGGCTTGATTTCATGAAGGACGCTTTCTCGCCCCTGAAGGACAGTCAGTATGTTAAGGACATTTTTCTGAGCTTCAGCGATAATCCCATGCTCGGTGTGCTGACGGGTATAATATTCACGGTCATCCTGCAGTCTTCAAGCGCCACTATCGCCATAGTCCAGGTGATGGCGTTTAACGGGCTTATAAGCTTTCCGGCCGCTATTCCCATAATACTGGGCGACAACATCGGGACCACTATTACCGCCCAGCTTGCAGCGGTAGGCACTACTCTTCCGGCCAGGCGTACGGCCATGTCCCACACTCTTTTCAATGTGATAGGGACGCTGTACATGCTCGCGTTCGTTTATACCGGTGTTTATGTAAGGGCCATAGACGCGCTGATACCTGGACAGATAACCGCCAAGAACATAATGTTCCATATCGCCATAGCTCACAGCGCTTTCAATGTCGTTAACGCGCTTATATTCCTTCCTTTTACAGGCTTCCTGGAAAGGGCCAGTATTTTTCTGGTACCGAAAAGGAAAGGAGCCCTGGAAATAGGGCCTCAGTACCTTGAAAAACATCTCCTGGATACTCCGCCGATAGCCATCGAGCAGGCCAGAAGAGAGACCGTAAGGATGACTGAACTCGCCAACAGGTCCGTATCCTCTGCCGTCGAGGGGTTCATGAGCGGGGACCTGAAATCTCTGACTCCCGTTCCGAAACTGGAGCAGGCGGTCGACTCGCTGCAGTCCGCCATAACCCAGTATCTTGTTGAACTTTCCGGCAGGGACCTCAGCCAGGGGATAGCCGAAGAACTGCCCGTACTTATCCATAATGTCAACGACATAGAACGCATAGGGGACCATGCCGAGAACATAGCAGAACTTGCCGAGAGAAAGACGGAGAAGAAGCTTCCTTTTACCGACGAAGCCCTCAAGCAGCTGTCTATTATGTGGAACGAACTTAAGAGTATGATGCTCGAGACAGAGGAAGCTCTCAAGAAGAACGACTCTTCCCTTGCGGAGAATGTACTGAGGAGAGAGCAGAGGATAAACAGGTACCAGGTCTCTCTCAAGAAAGGCCATGTAAGACGCCTTAACCAGGGCAGCTGCAATCTTCTTTCGGGAGTTGTTTTTATGGACCTTGTGGACAATCTCGAGAAGATAGGAGATCATCTTACCAATGTGGCCCAGGGGATAATAGGGGAACTGCGCTGGAGGGGTGCGGAGCCGGCGCCCGCCGGCGAGGAGGCCGAGGAAATGTCCGGTCTCATGCCTTCCTGATCTTCATGCCACGGCCTTGACAAAAACAGCCCGCTCTAGTATCATACTCCTAATATTTATCTTATCTTTCACTTATAATATACACAATTGCAGGAGGAAAATATGGGGACCTGGGTAGGTTACGGACGTAAGGCCAGAAGAAGTTACGGCTTCGACGAAGTCGCTCTCGTGCCCGGTAATCTCACTATCAACCCGAACGATGTTGATACCTCGGTGGAGATAGGCGGTATAAATTTCCAGGTGCCCATAATGGCGTCCTCCATGGACGGAGTGGTGGATGTGAATTTCGCCGTAGCCATGGGAAAGCTGGGGGGTATAGCCGTTCTCCATCTGGAGGGAGTCGCCACCCGTTACGAAGATCCCGAAGAGGCCGTTAAGAAGATAATAAACTGTGACGCCAAGGAATCGACAAAGACCATACAGGATGTATACGCGGCCCCTATCAGGAAAGAATACATCACGAAGAGGATACGGGAGATAAAAACAGCGGGAGTTCCGGCGATAGTAAGCTGTAATCCGCAGGCCGCCTCCGAGTTCGGGCCTATAGCGAAAGAAGCCGGCTGCGATATTTTCATAATACAGTCCACCGTTATCAGCACGGAACACGAATCCAGCGAATACGACAGCCTGGACCTTAAAAAGTTCTGTGAAGAAATGGAAATACCGGTGCTTTTCGGTAATTGTGTCGATTACGATGTCGCGCTGGCCTTGATGGAGACCGGCTGCCAGGGTATATTCGTGGGCATCGGGCCCGGTACCGCGTGTACCTCAAGAGGCGTTCTCGGTATAGGTGTTCCGCAGATAACCGCCACCTGTGATTGCGCGGCGGCCAGAGACCATTACTACAAGGAATCCGGAAGATATGTGCCGATCATAACGGACGGCGGCATGGCGACGGGGGGCGATGTCTGCAAGGCATTCGCCGCAGGCGCCGACGCGGTAATGCTGGGGAACGCTTTCGCCAGGTCCAAAGAAGCTCCCGGAAAAGGTTATCACTGGGGTATGGCAATGCCCCACCCATCCCTTCCCAGGGGGACCAGGATAAAAGTGGGTATCTCCGGGACCCTGGAGGAAATACTTTACGGCCCCGCCAGGCTGGATGACGGTACTCAGAACCTCATGGGCGCTCTTGCGACCAGTATGGGTAACCTCGGCGCCCGTAACCTCAGGGAGATGCAGAAGGTCAAGATGATAATCGCCCCGTCCATTCAGACCGAGGGCAAAGTTTACCAGACCGCGCAGCGCGTCGGTATGCACAGGTGATCCGGTTATCGGTGAACGGTGACCGGTCATTAATGAAAGCTGAGCGGTAAAAGTTTGAAATGGGGCTTATTTTTAAGCCCCTATTTTTTTCTTTCATGTTATAATGGTATTAAACCGCTTTTCCGTGAAAACCAACGGCCGATATGTCCCAGACACAACAATTCATACATCTTCATGTCCATACGCAGTACAGTCTCCTTGACGGAGCCTGCCGGGTAGGCGAGCTGCTCGATCTGGCCCGTGACTACGGGATGCCCTCTGTCGCCATAACAGACCACGGTAACATGTTCGGAGCTATAGATTTTTACGAAAAAGCAAGAAGCCGCGGGATAAAACCCATAATAGGGTGCGAAGTGTATGTCGCCCCCGAAAGCCGATTCGACAAGACCAGCCACGGGCTGGGCGGAGCTTCTTTCCACCTGGTCCTCCTTGCCAGGAACATGACCGGTTACCATAACCTTATGGAACTTGTGTCCATAGGTTATCTGGAAGGGTTTTACTACAAACCGCGTGTCGATAAAGAAGTCCTCCGGAAACACGCCAAGGGGCTTATAGCGCTGTCCGCCTGTCTGGGCGGGGAAGTGCCGCATTACATACTTTCGGACAGGATGGACGAAGCCCGCCGTGCGGCTCTCGAATATTCCGAGATATTCGGTAAAGATAATTTCTATCTTGAGATACAGGATAACCGTCTGGAAAAACAGGAACTGCTCAATCGCAGGATGGTGGATCTTGCCGCCGGGACAGGGCTTCCTCTCGTAGCGACCTGTGATGTTCATTATCTGGACAAGAACGACGCCAGGGCTCACGAGGCCCTTCTTTGCGTCCAGACCCAGACCACGCTGGACGACAGCGACAGGATGCAGTTCGAGACGGACCATCTTTATTTTAAATCCCCCGAAGAGATGGTGAAGGCCTTTTCCTTCGCCCCGGAAGCGGTGAGGAATACTCTTAAGATAGCCGAAAGATGCGATATACAGATGGATTTCAGCGAGATACACCTGCCGCGGTTCGAGCCCCCGGGCGGCAAGGACAATTTCGCGTTCTTCAGGGAACTTGTCGACGAGGGGATACAAAAACGCTACGGGTCCGCTACGGGGGAAATATCGGAACGGGTCGAGCACGAGGTGAAGGTCATAAAGGACCTGGGCTTCGTAAGCTATTTTCTTATAGTATGGGATTTTATCAACCACGCCAAATCAAAAGGCATCCCCGTAGGTCCCGGCAGGGGTTCCGCCGCCGGGAGTATAGTAAGTTACTCGCTGGGCATAACCGATATAGACCCGATAGAATACGGGCTTATTTTCGAACGGTTCCTTAATCCCTCAAGGGTGTCCATGCCGGATATCGATATAGATTTCTGTTTCGAAAGGCGCGCTGAGGTCATAGATTATGTTGTTGAGAAATATTCAAAAGATAATGTAGCGCAGATAATCACTTTCGGGTCCATGATGGCGAAAGGCGTTATAAGGGATGTAGGCAGGGTAATGGGGATGCAATACGCCGATGTCGATGTGATCGCCAAACTTATACCCAATGATCCCGGGATAACCCTGAAAAAGGCTCTCGAGATAGAACCGGACCTCAGGAACAGATACGAGCAGGACGGCATGGTCAAACAGCTTATCGATATTTCACTCCGCCTCGAGGGACTGCACCGGCATGCGGGGAAACACGCGGCCGGAGTGGTGATCTCCGATAAACCCCTGAAAAAAAGAATACCATTGTTCAAGACTTCCGACGACCAGCTGACCACGGGATACTCCATGAAATCGCTGGATAAGATCGGTATGCTGAAAATGGATTTCCTGGGCCTCAAGACATTAACCGTGATAGACCAGACGGTTAAAATAGCCAAACGGACAAAGGGCGTGGAAATAGACATCGATAATATACCTCTCGATGACCCGAAAACCTTCGAGCTTCTCTCGCGCGGCGAGACTTCGGGTGTTTTTCAGGTTGAATCGGGGGGAATGAGGGACCTTTTGAGGAAGATCTGCCCTTCCAGCGTTAACGACCTGATAGCCATACTCGCGCTGTACCGGCCGGGCCCGATGGAAGGAGGGATGCTCGACGATTTCATAAGAAGGAAACAGGGCAAGGTAGAGGTGAAGTACGACCATGAGCTCCTGGAACCGATACTTAAAGAAACTTACGGGATCATAGTATATCAGGAACAGGTGATGAAGGCGGTTTCAGCTCTGGCCGGTTTCAGTATGGCCGACGCCGATAAGGTCCGAAAGGTCATGGGAAAAAAGGTCAAGGACCCTTCCGTGCTCGATAAGATCAAAACGCAGTTCCTGGAAGGCGCCAGGGATAAAAAGGTCGATGTTTCCACGGCGGAAAGGATATGGGACCTCATAGTCAAGTTCGCGGGATACGGCTTCAATAAATCCCATTCCGCGGCGTACGCGCTCATCAGCTACAGGACAGCATATCTTAAGGCTAATTTTCCTGTGGAGTTCATGACGGCGCTTCTCACCAGTGAGAAGAACAATTCCGACAAGATATCCGATTACATAAACGAGTCGCTGCGTATGGGTATAGATGTAATGCCGCCCGATATCAATGCCAGCTTCAAGAATTTCACGGTTGACGGGGACAATATAAGGTTCGGTCTTTCCGCGGTGAAAAATGTCGGAGAGGGCGCGGCTGAATCGATGATCCATGTCAGAAAAGAAGAAGGAAGCTTCGAGTCCCTTTTCGACTTCGCCCATAAGATCGACCAGAGAGGCGTCAACAGGAAAGTCATGGAGAGCCTGATAAAATGCGGGGCTTTCGATTCCACGGGTATACGGCGGTCCCAGGCCATGGCTGTGCTGGACAAAGTGCTGGATATGTCCGCGAAAGCCGGCCGCGACCGGGCGCTCGGGCAGATGTCGTTCTTTGACGATGATTCCGCCGACGAAAGCTTCAAGGAGACCTTCGAGGAACTGCCCGACATCCCTGAATGGCCGGAACAGGAACTGCTTACCAGCGAAAAGGAGATGCTGGGTTTTTACATTACAACACACCCCCTTGCGAGGTTCGAGAAGCTGCTCAACGCTTATTCGACCTGCAAGGTGAAGGAGCTCGCCGGCCTGTCGGACGGGGCCGGGGTCCTCATAGGCGGCATCATCAACAAGGTGCGGACTACGGTCACCAGGAAGAAAGGGGAAAAAATGGCGATCATGAGCATGGCCGACCTTGACAATTTCGTGGAAGTGCTCGTTTTCCCGAGGGCATACAGAAAGGCGCCCGAACTGATCAAGGAGGATAACCTGGTTTATGTGCACGGCAAACTGAACCTGCGTGAGGAGGAACCGAAAATAGTTGCCGAGGATATAATGCCCCTGGAAAAGGTTAAAGAGATGTTCACCAGGTCGGTGCTTCTCAAACTCTCGACAACCGGCCTGGAGGACAGGATGATGCACAGGATAAAGTCCGCGATCAACAGGCATAAAGGAAATATTCCCGTTTATGTCGATCTTCTTTCCCCCGAGGGGCGCAAAATACGCCTTTCCACGGACAAAGACCTTTCCGTAAGGCCGACCGACCGCCTGGTCGAAGAGCTCGAGCCGATCATCGGGACCGGAAATGTTAAATTCCTTACAAAATAAAGGGCTGTCGTTCACCGCCGGTGTCTTTAAGTCCCTGTATTTAAAGGGTATAAAGGGTTCGCGTAGTTCTTGACAGCGCTCATAACTCGTGCTAACATAAGGACTTATTATTAGGCAAGGATCTGTCAGGGTGAACCTTTATTAACAATTTCGGAACATATTAGTAAAAGAAGGGAGAACACATGACCAAGAAAGATATAGTTATGAAGATATCGGAGGATACCGGCTTCAAGCAGGTTGATGTCAAGGAGGTGGTACAGCGCACTTTTGATATAATTACGGATAGCCTCAGCAGGGGCGATAAGGTCGAACTCCGTAACTTCGGTATTTTCAAGGTCAAGGTGCGAAAGGGACGGGTCGGGCGCAACCCGAGGACCGGTGAGAGCGTTAACATACCGGACAAGAAAGTCGTTTCTTTCAAATCCGGAATGAAGATGAAAATGGATGTGGAAGAATCCGAACAGCCTGTCAACGAACCGTCCGAAGGCGGCCAGGAAAGTTGAACCTGTTATCCCCGCGGTCTTAAACCAAAAGGAACATAGTGGGAAAAGATCCTAAATTCAGATCTCTGAAGGGGATGCCCGACATCCTGCCGGAGGATTCGGCCTGTATGCGGTGGATGGAAGAACGGTCCAGAGAGATCTTCCGTTTGTTCGGTTTCTCGGAAATAAGGACCCCTCTTCTGGAAGATACCCGTGTCTTCACACGGAGCATAGGGCAGGATACCGATATCGTGGAAAAAGAGATGTACTCTTTCACCGACCGGGGGGGGAAGAGCGTTTCGCTGCGTCCGGAAGGCACGGCTTCGGTGATCAGGGCGTATATAGAGAACCTCGCTTCCGGAGGAACGGAACTCGTTAAACTTTTCTATTCAGGGCCGATGTTCCGCGGCGAAAGGCCGCAGAAAGGAAGGTTGAGGCAATTTCACCAGATAGGGGTCGAGATCATCGGGGGTAAAAACCCTTTCATAGACGCCGAGCTCATTATGTGCCTGGACGCCCTCCTTAAAAACCTCGGGGCCGGTGATTTTAAGATATTCATAAATTCTATCGGCTGTTCCGGCGACAGGAAGGCATATACCGCCAAACTTAAGGATTATCTTTCCCCCTTAAAGGAAGAGCTGTGCGAGAACTGCAGGCGGAGGGTCCAGAGTAATGTTCTCAGGGTACTTGACTGCAAGCGGCCCCGTTGCAGAAATACCGTAAAGGGGGCGCCGGCAATAACCGATAATCTATGTAAGGATTGTCTTGACGGCTATTCAACCCTCAAGAACATCCTTTATGCCTCGGGGATCCCCTTTGACGAGAAACCCGATCTTGTGAGGGGTCTCGATTATTACACCGGAACTATTTTCGAGGTTATGCACCCCGGCCTTGGCGCTCAGGACGCCGTGGCCGCCGGCGGCAGGTACGATGATCTTACCGCGGATATGGGAGGGCCCGATACCGGGGCCACGGGATTCGCTCTGGGAGTGGAACGGCTCATGCTGATAATGGACAGGTCAGCCGTAGATCTTCCTTCCGCGGACGCGGTCGTGATACCGGTTGATGAGGCTCTCCGCGCGGATGCTTTCAGGCTGATGGTAAAGTTCCGCCGCCGCGGAATAGCGTGCGAGATGGACCATACCGGAAGGTCTCTTAAAGCCCAGATGCGGAAAGCCAACAAGGAGGGAAGGCGCTTCGTTGCCCTGTTAGGTGAGGATGAGGCGCGAAAAGGGAAGGTCCTTATAAAAGACATGTCGGAAAGCGCCCAGCGGGAGCTGGCCGCAGATGAAGCGATTGAGTTCATTAAAGAAGCTTTAAGCGTCAAGGACGGATAAAACTTGGCGCTAATATACGAAAGGAAGAAATGCTGAGGACACATAATTGCGGGGAATTGACCGCGGATGACATCTCAAAACAGGTTATCTTATGCGGATGGGTGTCCGCCAGAAGGGACCACGGAGAGATAATTTTCCTGGACATAAGGGATAAGCACGGGATAACGCAGATAGTCTGTGATCCCGAGAGGAACAGGGAGATCCACTCACAAGCCCATGAGCTCAGGAGCGAATTTTGCGTCAGGATCAGCGGAACGGTCTCAAGAAGGCCCGAAGGGACCGTTAACCCTAAGATAGTAACCGGGGAGGTGGAAATAGAAGTGGATGGCATAGAGGTATTGTCCGAATCCGAAACTCCTCCTTTCGAGATAAAAGACCGGATATCCGTCAACGAGGAGACCCGGCTGAAGTACCGGTATCTTGACCTGAGGCGGTCCCCCATGCAGAAGAAGCTCGAGATGAAATCACGCATCTACAGGTATATAAGCGATTTTCTCGACCGTGAAGGCTTCGTGAACATAGAGACCCCCATGCTTACCAAGTCGACCCCCGAGGGGGCGAGGGATTATCTCGTGCCGTCACGGGTCCAGAGAGGAGGGTTTTACGCTCTTCCCCAGTCTCCGCAGATATTCAAGCAGCTCCTCATGGTCGCGGGGGTGGAGAAGTATTTTCAGATAGTCAGGTGTTTCAGGGACGAAGACCTCAGGGCCGACAGGCAGCCTGAGTTCACTCAGCTTGACATGGAGATGTCTTTCGTCGAGCAGGATGATATACTCGATGTATGTGAAAGGCTGTTTGCCGGTGTTTTCGCGGAGGTTACCGGGAAACAGGTAAAAGCACCTTTTCCGAGATACGGATATGAAGAGGTGATGGACAAATACGGCAGCGACAAACCCGATACAAGGTTCGACCTTTTTCTTTCCGATGTTTCGGATATCGCGGCCGATTCCGATTTCAAGGTGTTCAAGAGCGTTCTTGATAGCGGGGGAAAGATAATGGCGCTTGCGGCGCCCGGTTACGCCTCTATCAGCCGTAAGGAGATCGATGATCTTACGGCTTTCGCGGGCGAGTACGGAGCAAAAGGCCTGGCCTTTTTCAAGGTAGAGGAAGGGGGGCTGGTATCCCCAATAACCAAGTTCTTCCCCGAAGGGACGCTCGAGAAATTCGTTCTTGAGACCGGGGCCTCGCCGGGTGACATGATCTTTATGGTGGCCGATGAAAGCACGGTCGCCCGTGAAGCCATGGGAGCTCTCAGGTTGAAGATAGGCAGGGATAAGGATATGATCGACAAGGACAGGTTCGATTTCCTCTGGGTCGTAGATTTTCCGCTTTTCAGGTTCAACCGCGAAGAAGGCAAATGGGTCTCCGAACATCACCCCTTTACTAATTTCCGGAAGGAAGACCTTGAGAAACTTGAGAACGGGGAATTGGACAGGGTCCGGTCGACCTCCTACGACCTTGTGCTCAACGGCAGCGAGATAGGGTCGGGCAGCATAAGGATACACAGAAAGGACATGCAGCAGAAGATATTCGATGTGCTGGGGCTCAGCCGGGAAGAATCCGAGAAAAAGTTCGGCTTCCTTCTAGAGGCTTTTAAATACGGGCCTCCGCCGCATGGAGGTGTAGCTTTCGGAATGGACAGGATCGTGACCCTTTTTACGGGTGATTCTTCGATCCGCGAAGTGATACCTTTTCCCAAGACGCAGAAGGGCGTTTGCCCGCTGACCGAAGCTCCCTCGGAAGTTTCAGATGTCCAGCTGAGGGAACTGGGCCTCAGGCTGAGGAAAGCGGATTAGTTCTGGTCGTCCGGCGGCGGATCACGGAGAACATGTCCGGGCTGACATCTGTCGGCGGCCTGGAGACGCTGTTCCCGCGGGACAGAGGTCCGGGGTGAAAGAGTGGATCAGAAAGTAAAAATATTTTTATCGGGCCTCCGATCAGGATCATTGCGGGGAGGACAACTTTTATTTCAGGAGGGCAGGATGAGGCATTTAACCGTATTTTTGATATGTGTGGTCTTTCTTGGCGGGTGTTCGAATGTAGATGTCTACACTTTCAAGAAAGAAAGAGTGGACCAGAAAGATATGGGGAACAGGGGGTATATTGAAGGCACGCCCCCGCCCCGTACCGATACCGGAAGCTCCAAGAGGACGCTTATAGGCATCGATGTCGATATGGGCACATCCGGTGCGGATCATCAGCCTGAAGGGGAAGAGGCCTCCGGAGTGAAGGGAGAGGTCATAAAGACACGCTCTTCCGGCGGCACGGTCACCACCGTTGTCGAGGAGGAAGATTACATTAAATAGGTCGCAGGTATTGGGTGTCAGGTATCGGGTTAAAGGCAAACCCGTTACCCAGGACCCGTTACCCGGGACCCGAATCATATGAAAGAGATAACGATCATACTTACCGACGATTCGGAAGCGAGGGCCCTTTTCGGGAAGCACGACGAGAACATAAAGGCCATCGAGAAGGCTTTTGGCGTAAGGACCGTATTCCGCGGCGGCGACCTTAAAGTCTCAAGCCCGGAAGAGAAAAGCCTCGATAAAGCGGAAAAAGTGCTTAAAGAGCTGCTGCATGTGGTAAGGAGAGGATGCCATATTTCGGTCAGGGATGTTGATTACGCGATCAAGACAGTCGACAGGGCCACACCTCTGCACGATATCCTTCTGGACAAAATAGAGGTATTCTCCAGAAGGGCGCATATCGCTCCGAGAAGTGAAGGCCAGAAAAGGTATCTTGACGCGATAAAACGCAGTGATATCGTTTTCGGTATAGGCCCGGCCGGTACCGGGAAGACCTACCTGGCCATGGCAATGGCGGTTAACGCGCTTAAGAAAAAGATAGTTTCGCGCATAATACTGACAAGGCCGGCCGTCGAGGCCGGCGAAAGCCTGGGGTATCTCCCCGGAGACCTTTATGAGAAAGTAAATCCTTACCTGAGGCCTCTTTATGACGCTTTGTACGATATGGTAGATGTGGATACGGTCCAGGAGTATCTGGAAAAAGGCGTGATCGAGGTGGCTCCGCTCGCTTTTATGCGCGGACGGACGCTGAACGATTCATTCATAATACTGGACGAAGCCCAGAACGCTACTCCTGAACAGATGAAGATGTTCCTCACCCGTCTTGGGTTCGATTCCAAGACCGTGATCACCGGGGACATAACACAAGTGGACCTGCCCAAGGGCAGGAAATCCGGTCTTATCCATGTCCAGAAACTTCTGAAGGGAATAAGCGGTATAGAATTCGTTCTCCTCAAGGGACAGGATGTCGTAAGGCATGAGCTGGTGCAGAAGATCATAGAAGTTTACAGGAGGTCAGGCGCTGAAAATGAGCATTGATCTTAAACAGGCAAGGGAACGCATGAAGAAGTTCTTTTCCCGTAAAGAGACCGTTTCCGGGATCCTGCTGTTCTTCTTCGTGACACTGGTGCTTGCCACCATGTTCCTGAGCCCAAGGCTTTACAGAGGCAGCGTTAGCGAAGGCGATGTTGCCTTGAAGGATGTCTACGCTCCTTACGATTTTACCTATGGCTGGGGCCGTGACCAGGAGGCTACAAAAGCCGCGATGGAAAGGGCCGTAGAGGATATCCCTTATGTTCTCTACAGGGACCAGGAGCTCGAGGAAGAGGTAGTCTCCTCCCTGCAGGGTTTCTTTTCCGCCGTTAAGGCCGCGAAAGAAACGGAAGGCTCCGAGAGTGAAAAGATAAATGCCCTCAGGGGAGCCTTGTCCGGTGAGATATCCCCCAGGAATCTCGGCTACTTTCTGGATTACGAAGACACGGACGAACTGGCGGACAGGACATTTTCCATTGTCGAGAAGGTCTTTATGGTAGGGTACGCTCCTTCTCAGGCCCAGGAACGCCTCCGGGAAGAAGGGGCGAGGAATGTAGTGGTCCGCGACAGGGGAACCGGTTCGGAGTTCAGCCGGGAGGCCGAAGACCTCCTCAGCACCGAAGGCGTCGAAGACCTCATCGGCGAATACGCTTCGGCTGAATTCCCCTCGGACAGAAGGACGAGGCAGGCCGTTGAACAGCTTGTACGGCTTGAGATAGGCCCCAATCTTATCTTAGACGAAAAAACCTCCATATTGCACAGGGAAGAAGTGCTTGAGGGCGTAAAGCCCGTGCTGGAGCAATGGAAGGTCAAAAAGGACGAGTTGATAATAGAGAAGGGTGAGCGGGTAAATGCCCGCCACATCGCCCAGATGTCCGAAATAAGAAGTTTCTTCCGTCCGGGTAAATCACCGAAGTTCTTTCTGGGCGTCATGCTTCTTTTCTTTCTTCTCGGGCTTATAGCCGTTGTGCATACCTCATCGCTCAGGAGGAAGGACCTTTTATCGGTTCCGAAAGAATTGAGCATAATCCTCATAAACATGCTTTTCATTATCGTAGTCGCCGATATTATAATGAGGTCTCCTCAGCCGAGTTATTTTATTCCCATGGCCAGTATCGCGATGCTCATAGTACTCCTGCTGGATTTTAATACCGCTTTCATGACGGTCATACTGATGAGCGTCTGGATATCCCTGCTGGTAGGCGGGGGGGCGGAAGTGGGATTCGCTCTTCTTCTGGGAAGCGTTGTCGGTATGTTCGCTGTAAAAGGGGCCAGAAGGAGGGGAAATATACTATGGGCCGGGCTTTTCGCGGGTATCGCGAAATTTCTCGCCATCGTCTGTATAGGCCTCATAAACAGCATGGATAACGAACATATGATCAATGACGGGCTCTGGGGTCTTGCCAGCGGTATCTTTTCCGGATTTATAGTTATGTGCATACTCCCGGTTTACGAGTATTTTTTCAAGGCCCCCACGAACATAAGCCTGCTGGAGCTCTCGGACATGAACCATCCGCTTCTGAAGAGGCTTGCCATGGAAGCTCCGGGAACATATCATCACAGTATAATGGTAGGGAACCTGGCGGAGGCCGCGTGCGACGCCATAGGGGCCAACAGCCTGCTGGCCAGGGTGGGGTCTTATTATCACGATGTAGGCAAGATATCCAAGGCGGAGTATTTCAGTGAGAACGAGATGGGGGCAAAGAGCAAGCACGAAAAACTCACCCCGCAGATGAGCACGCTGATAATATCCAACCATGTTAAAGAGGGCGTCGATCTGGCGAAGAAACACAAGCTGAACAATGCTCTAGTTGATTTTATAGCCCAGCATCACGGGGACAGCCTGATAGCGTATTTCTACCAGAAAGCGCTGGAAAAGGCCGAGCCCGGGCAGGAAATAGATGAAAGGAATTTCCGGTATCCGGGACCCAGGCCCCAGACCAAAGAAACGGCTATAGTGCTCTTGGCCGATTCCGTGGAAGCCTCCAGCCGTTCCCTGGACGAGCCTACCCCGGCCAGCATACGGAATCTGGTGAAGAAGATAGTTAATAACAAGTTCATAGACGGACAGCTGGACGAGTGTGAAATAACGCTCAAGAATGTTCATACCATAGCCGAGAGTTTTGTCAGGGTATTGATGGGGGTTTTCCATACAAGGCTCAAATACCCCGAAGATACCAGAAAGAACGGTGAAAAAGTGGTCGATAAGACCGCTTCGAGGGAGACCAGGCCGGGCAACGGAAAGAATGATAAAAATAAACCTGAAAAACCTCAACAGAAAAAGAAAGGTTGACCTGGCCCGGGTAGCTGAAGCCGCCGAGACGGCCCTGAGAGCCCTAGGCCTTGAGGACGCTGAGGTCAATATAGTTCTGGTGAGCAATCAGAAAATAAGGGCCATGAACAGGAGGTATCTCGGGAAGGATGCTTCGACGGATGTGATAGCCTGGCCCGCTTACGGCGATCCGCTGTTCACCGAGAACGGGGCAACCGGGTTTCTCGGCGACATCGCCGTTTCCTCCGACAAGGCGGCCGCTAACGCCGCTATATACGGGCAGACTTTCGGGTGGGAGCTTGTTCTGTATGTAATTCACGGCCTTCTCCACCTGAAAGGTTTCGACGACAGGAACGATAAAGACCGCAGGAAGATGAGGGCAAAGGAAGATGAGCTTTTACAACGGGTCCAGAAAAGAACCGCAGGGTTTCAGGGAAAGCGTTAATGCCGCTCTTGAGGGTATAGTCCATACCCTTAAGCAGGAAAGGAACATGCGCATACATTTCCTCGCGGGTTTTCTCGTGCTCGTCCTGGGGGTATACCTGGGGCTCAGCGCCGTGGAATTCATGTTCCTGCTCTTCGCGGTCTCCTTCGTTCTGGTAGCCGAACTTTTCAACACCGCCATAGAGATTGTTTTCGATTTCATATACGAAGAGTTCCATCCGAAAATAAAAATAGTTAAAGATGTTTCGGCCGGGGCCGTTTTTGTGGCCTCCATAAACGCGGCTCTCACCGGTTATCTGCTTTTCGTGAAAAGGGTGAGGTGGTCCAGCTGGCAGATAGGTGCCAGACTCAAGCAGGCGCCCTGGCACATAACTTTTATATCTCTGTTGACGGTAGTAGGCATAGTGCTGCTTATAAAAATACTGAGAAAAGAAAAGGACCTGCTCCGGGGAGGAATGCCAAGCGGGCATTCCGCGGTAGCTTTCGCGGCCTGGGTGATAGTCAGCCTTATTGTGTCCAATGCTCTTGTTTCCCTGCTGGTTTTCCTTCTGGCCCTGCTAGTGGCGAGAAGCCGTGTGGTCTCGGGTCCGCATACCGTGTGGGAAGCGGCCGCCGGAGCGCTGATCGGCGCCCTGGTCTCGCTTCTGGTCTACCAGCTTTTGATATGATCCTTTAAAGGCGGTCGGTGATGAAGACAAGATTATGGAATAAACTGCTCATAAGTTTCCTGAACGGAATGGTGGTGATACTGCCGGTCATGATCACCGTTCTTATCATCCAGTTCATTGTACAGAAACTTAACGATATAGTCCTTACGCCGCTTCTGAACATTTTCGCTCCCATGGGCCGGCAGGTAGACCATGTCTACCTGGCCAAAGCCGTGATACTGGCGGGAGTGATAATCATGGTCGCGTTCATAGGCTGGGGCGCGAAGATACTGGTCATAAACAGGTTCTTTTCCTACTGGGAGTCGCTGCTTATCCGGCTGCCGATACTCGGAAGGGTCTACAGGTCGGTCAAGCAGATATCCTCGGCTTTCATCGGCCAGGGGAAGACCGTTTTCAAACAGGTCGTGCTCATCGAATATCCCCGCAAGGGGCTTTATTCCCTGGGCTTTACGACAGGTACCGCAAGAGGTGAGGTGAAGGACGCCATGCGTAAGAACGGGGTCACCGTTTTCGTGCCCACATCTCCGAACCCGACAAGCGGTATGATGATAATCGTTTCCCGGGAGGAGATCAGGTTCCTTGACATGACCGTCGAGGAAGGGATGAAAATGGTCATCTCGGGAGGGTCCGTCCAGCCGGACATCGCGGGGCTTTGACCATGGGAGCTCAGAAGGCACACGGAGTTATACTGAGAAAGTACCTTTTGAGGGAGACCAGCTATATACTTGTGGTCTATACCCGGGAGTTCGGTAAGATAAAAGGCGTCCTGAAGGGCGCCCGGAACCCGGCGCCTCAATTCGCGGGCAATTTCGAGATATTTTCGCTTTGTCAGCTGCTTTTCTACCGGAGAAAAAAGACCTCGCTGGACCTTATCACGCAGTGCGAGGCGCTTGAGTTCTACCTTCCGGCCAGAAAACAAATTGAAAGGTTGACATATGCGAATTATTTTATAGAATTAATAGATATTATCTGTAATGAGAACGATCCGAACCGGGCGATCTTCGGGGCGCTTGTTAAGAGCCTGAGGCTTCTCTCCTCGGGGGCCAGCCCTAAAAGGACCGCCAGGATATTCGAGCTTAAGCTTCTCGAGGCGCTTGGTTTAAGCCCCGGAGTGCAAGAGTGTGTAGGCTGCGGCCGTAAGAGCGAAACGGGTATGTCGTTCAGTGTAAGCTCAGGAGGTACGCTTTGTTCGGGGTGTGCCGTGAAAGACCCGAAAAGTTTTCCTATATCGGCCGGCACGGTGAATTTTATCAGAAGGATACAGTCCAGCTCTTTTGAGAGGACCGGGCATATAAAAGTTTCCAGGGAAGTCGGGGTCGAAATAGAAAAGCTTCTGAAAGCGTTCCTCGAATTCCATGTTAACAGGCAATCGAGGTCGATGGATTTTGTCAAGCACCTAGAAAAAGCCGGGATGGCTTAGAAAGCTGAAAAATGTCAAACAGATCTTCCAGTAAAAGAGCGAAGGGTTCCGGCGAGGAAATGGTGAGCGTCGCTTTGAAGGACATAGCCAATCTTTGCAAGAGGCGGGGATTCATATTCCAGGACAGCGAGATATACGGGGGCATAGGAAGCGTCTGGGATTACGGCCCTCTCGGGGTCGAGCTCAAGAACAGCGTGAAATCACAGTGGTGGAAAAGCATGGTCTACGACCGCAACGATATCGTGGGCCTTGACTCGGCCATACTTATGAACCCCGAGGTCTGGAAGGCTTCGGGGCATGTCGGGTCCTTCGCCGACATGATGGTGGACTGCAAAGAGTGCAGAAAGAGGTACAGGATAGACCACCTGAAAGAGAGCAATTGCCCGGAATGCGGAGGGGATCTTACAGAGCCCAGGAGTTTCAACCTGATGTTCAAGACACAGGTAGGTTCCGTGGAGGGGCAGACCACGGATGTTTACCTGAGGCCGGAAACGGCGCAGGGTATTTTCGTTAATTTCGAGAACATACTGAACTCCTCCAGGAAAAAACCGCCTTTCGGGGTCGCCCAGATAGGCAAATCTTTCAGGAACGAGATAACCACGGGTAATTTCACTTTCAGGAGCCGCGAGTTCGAGCAGATGGAGATGGAGTTCTTCGTCAAGCCCGGGGAAGACGAAGAGTGGTACGAGTACTGGGTCAACGCCCGTTTCGAGTGGTACAGGTCGCTCGGGATAAGAAAAGAGAACCTCAGGCTCCGTGAGCACGATAAGGACGAACTGGCCCATTATTCCAAGAGATGCCACGATGTTGAATACCTTTTCCCCATGGGCTGGTCGGAGCTCGAGGGTATCGCCAACAGGTCGGATTTCGATCTTACCCAGCATTCCAAGCTGAGCGGCCGTGAACTTAACTACCTTGATACATCTACCGGGGAAAGGTATGTCCCTTATGTCATAGAGCCCTCCGGAGGTGTGGACAGGGCCGTCCTGGCCTTTCTTGTGGATGCCTACAGAAAAGAGACCGTGAAGGGCAGAGACCGTGTGTTCCTTTCGATAGATAAAAGGCTCGCCCCGATAAAAATAGCTGTCCTGCCGCTTTTGAAAAAGAACGGTGAGATAGTTGAAATGGCCCACAGGTTGAGGAACGAACTGGGCGGAAGGTACAGGGTGGTCTACGACGATACGGCCGCTATCGGCCGCCTGTACCGAAGACAGGACGAGATAGGGACACCTTATTGCGTAACGGTCGATGTCGATTCCCTGACGGACGGAAAGGTCACGGTCAGGGACAGGGATACGATGGAGCAGGAAAGAGTGGAAGCGTCCAGACTGAATGATTATATGCTGGAGAGGCTGCCCTTCTGAACGCCATC
Source organism: Candidatus Omnitrophota bacterium (assembly GCA_014728075.1). Classification (GTDB taxonomy): domain Bacteria; phylum Omnitrophota; class Gorgyraeia; order Tantalellales; family Tantalellaceae; genus WJMG01. The sequence continues at coordinate 34,715 of WJMG01000090.1, forward strand.
GCGCGAAGAAGGCGTGCTGAGATCCATATTTTAAGGCCGGCACCGGCCGGTTAAACCAAAGAAGGAGGCAAGAGAGAAAAATGGCAAAGAAGACTGTGAAGAAATATGTATACTTTTTCGGGAAAGGCGGATCCGAAGGTAAGGCTTCGATGAAGGAGCTTCTCGGGGGAAAAGGGGCCAATCTGGCCGAGATGGCCAGTATCGGTGTTCCTGTCCCTCCCGGGTTCACGATATCCACCGAGGTTTGTGAATATTATTACAAGCACGGGAAAAAGAAACCCGGAGCCCTGCAGAAACAGATAGACGCTAATGTGAAAAAGCTGGAGAAGGCCATGGGCGCGCAGTTCGGAGATCCCAAGAACCCGCTTCTTGTTTCTGTCCGTTCGGGTGCCGCCGTATCCATGCCGGGTATGATGGATACGGTCCTCAACCTCGGCATCAACGACGATGTGGTCAAGGGTCTTATTGCCAAGACCGGGAACGAGAGAATGGGATGGGATTCCTATCGTCGTTTCATAAATATGTTCGGCGATGTCTGTATGGGGGTCGACCACGAGCATTTTGAGGAAGAGCTTTCCAGGATAAAGAAAAAATACAAGAGGGAACTGGATACCGATCTTACCGTTGACGAGCTCAAGGAGGTCGTCGCGGCCTACAAGAAGGTCTACAAGAAACATGTAGGGAAGAATTTTCCTACGGATCCCCGCGTTCAGCTCAAGCACGCCGTTGACGCCGTGATCGGTTCCTGGAACATTCCCAGGGCCGTGGCCTACAGGCGTATAAACAAACTGTCGGGGCTCAAGGGAACGGCAGTGAATGTCCAGGCAATGGCTTTCGGCAACATGGGGAGCAATTCCGGTACGGGCGTCGCCTTTACCCGTAACCCGGCTACCGGAGAGAACAAGTTCTACGGAGAATACCTTATAAACGCGCAGGGAGAGGATGTCGTAGCGGGAATAAGGACCCCTCAGCCGCTGGCCACGCTCAGAAAGAAAATGCCGAAAATATACAAACAGCTCAACTCCATACGCCTTAAACTCGAGAAACATTACAAGGATATGCAGGATGTGGAGTTCACCATTCAGGAAGGCAAGCTTTACATGCTCCAGACCAGGACCGGGAAAAGGACGGGCCTGGCCGCGGTGAAAATGGCCGTGGACATGGTCAAAGAGAACCTTATCAATCCTAAGACCGCTCTGCAGAGGATCGAGGGGGACCATCTGAACCAGCTGCTTTTCCCTATCTTCGATGTCAAGGACAAGGAAGCTGCGGTAAAGGCGAACAAGTGCGTGGCAAAAGGCCTTCCCGCCGGACCCGGGGCAGCTTACGGGCATGTCTGTTTTACCGCCGATGACGCCGTTAAAGTGGCGAGAACGGGGAAGAAGGTAGTGCTTGTCCGCAAGGAAACCTCTCCGGAGGATGTAAGCGGCATGTGGGCGGCCGAAGCCATCCTTACTTCGACCGGTGGCATGACCTCTCACGCCGCTGTGGTCGCGCGCGGTTGGGGTAAATGCTGCATAGTCGGCTGCGCGGCCCTGGACATAGACTACAGTAAGAAAAAGATAAAGGTCGGCAACAGGGTCATAAAGAACCACGAAATGATCTCCGTGGACGGTACCACCGGTGAGGTAATACTGGGCAAAGTTGAGACATCCGCGTCACCTGTTGTTCTCGGTATACTGGAAGGTGACAAAAAGGCGATGAGGTCGCCGATATGCAAGATGTTCAAGGAGATAATGAAATGGTCCGATAAATACCGTAAGATAAAAATAAGGACCAACGCCGATACTCCCAAAGACGCGTCCAATGC
>WJMG01000091.1 GCA_014728075.1 Candidatus Omnitrophota bacterium
GTATGGAAGTACATAAATAAGATAAAGGAAGACGGTTACGAGATCGAAGCGTGCCCTAACAGAGGATACCGGCTCAGGCGCCACCCGGATAAACTTTTTTCACATGAGGTCCTGGAGGGCTTTGCCGGCGAATTGTTCTCCGGCGATAAATACTATCATTACGAGCAGCTCCCCTCGACAAATAACACCGCGTATTCGCTCGCTGAGGAGGGCGCTCCGGAAGGAGCTGTCGTGGTCGCCGAAGAGCAGACATCCGGAAAGGGAAGAATGGGAAGGCGCTGGGAGAGCCCGCGTGGAGGCATCTACTTCTCGATCATCCTGCGGCCCTCGGGGGATATAGAAAGGATACCCTCGTTCGCTCTAACCGCGGGGTACTCCGTGGTAAAGTCCCTGGAGAAAGCGTTTTCCCTGGACGCGCGGTTGAAATGGCCTAATGATGTGCTCGTGAAGGGCCGGAAAATATGCGGCGTCCTTTCTGAAATGAAAGCACAGCCGGGCATGGTGGATTTTCTTGTCGCGGGTATAGGTCTGAACGCGAACACAGCTGCAGAAAGCCTGCCCGAAGAAGCTACAAGCGTAAAACAGGAAACAGGCAACGATATCAGCCGTTGTTTTTTGATGAGAACGGTGCTCGAATGCCTGGAGGATTCTTATAGCCGTTTCGCGAAGAACGGTTTTCGCTGTCTCCGTGACGAGATCGTAAAGTCCTGCTCCTTTATGGGGGAAAGAGTGTGCGTCGACCGGGGCGGTGTGAAAACGGAAGGCGTAGCCGCGGATATCGATGAACACGGCGCGCTGATCCTTGAGCTTCCGGGCGGTTCGAGGGAAAGGATCCTGAGCGGTGATGTGAAAAGCTGCCGGGGCGTCAGCTCTTGAACGGGATATTCCTTTTTCGCTGTCCGGGGTCGGAGGCTGTCAAGATATGATCATACTTATAGATGTCGGTAATACCAATACTGCCGTTGCGGCGGCGGAGGGGGAAAGTATAACCAAAAAATATTTTCTCCGTACTTCTAGAATGGAAATTTCGCCGGGTGCGCTCAAGCGGCTTCTGGGTGAGCGTCTTGAAAAAGCGGAGGAAGCTGTCGTAGTGAGCGTCGTGCCGGATTTTCTGGCGCTGATGGTCAAAAGTCTGCGCCGGGCGGCGCCGGGGATAAAGATAATCGTTGTGGGCAAGGACATCCGGGTGCCCATGGATGTAAAGTACGAAGATCCCTCGGAAGTGGGACAGGACCGGCTGGTAGCGGCTTACGCCGCCTGGAGGATGTACTCCGGGCCCGTGCTCGTGGTCGATTTCGGTACGGCCGTTACTTTCGACCTTGTGGGAAGCGCCGGGGCCTACGAGGGAGGGCTGATATTCCCCGGGATGAGGTTGTCGCTCGGCGCACTGAGCGGCAACGCCGCCATGCTTCCCGGCATAGAGCTGGACGGTTCGGTGTCGTTGCCGGGCCGCAATACCCGGGGCAGCATGAACTCCGGTGCGGTTCTGGGGTACGCCGCGATGTGTGACGGCGTTATCTCCAGATTCAAGGCGAAATACGGCAATGGCCTTAAGGTCGTAGCGACCGGAGGGGATGCCCGCCTTATAGCGGCGCACACTGAAAATATATCCCTAATTGACGATGACCTTATTTTTAAAGGTCTGGCCGAACTGGCTTTCATCTGACACCTTTCACACCTGCCTGTTTAGCACTCAGATTAAAAGAGTGCTAAAAAAATCTTGACATTGTTCCCAGAACTTTTATAATTAGAATCTGCTGAAAAAGTCAGATCTATCTGAATTGCATACCAAAGAAACAAGAAGGAGGAAAAAAGATGAAAGTGAAACCACTCGGAGACAGAGTGCTGATCGAAGTGCTCGAGGCGGAAGAGAAAACAAAGAGCGGGATAGTTCTGCCCGACACGGCCCAGGAAAAACCCCAGCAGGGAAAAGTCATCGCGGTCGGCGGCGGAAGGAAACTCGAGGACGGAAAGACCCTTCCCGTTGATGTGAAAGAAGGGGATGTCGTGCTTTACGGAAAGTATTCCGGCACGGAACTGAAGATTGACGAGAGAAGTCTGCTTATGCTGAAGGAAGAAGATATCCTCGGCATCGTAGCCTAAGCACAAGAGATTATAAGGAGGGAAAAATGGCAAAACAGTTACAGTTCAGCGATGAAGGCCGCCGTTCCATTCTCAGCGGTGTCGAACAGCTGGCCAAAGCGGTCAAAGTTACTTTAGGCCCGAAAGGGAGAAATGTAGTAATCGAAAAGAAATTCGGCGCTCCTACGATAACAAAGGACGGGGTTTCCGTGGCAAAGGAGATCGAGCTTGAGAACGCCTATGAGAACCTCGGAGCAGAGATGGTAAAGGAGGTCGCGTCCAAGACCAGCGATGTCGCCGGTGACGGTACAACTACCGCAACGGTGCTCGCGGAGGCGATATATAAGGAAGGCCTCAAGAATGTTACTTCCGGCGCAAATCCGATGCAGGTAAAGAGAGGGATAGAAAAGGCTGTTGACGCGGTCGTTGAGGAGCTCAAGAACATCTCAACTCCGACCAACGCCAATAAGGAAATAGCCCAGGTCGCGACGATAGCCGCGAACAACGACAAGGTCATCGGTGAAAAGATAGCCGAGGCGATGGAAAAAGTCGGGAACGACGGCGTCATTACGGTCGAGGAAGGAAAATCCCTCGATACTACGCTCAAGCTGGTAGAAGGTATGCAGTTCGACCAGGGGTACCTTTCTCCGTATTTTGTGACCGATACGGAAAGAATGGAATGTGTGCTGGAGAACCCTTATATACTTCTTTACGAAAAGAAGATCTCCAATATGAAGAACCTGCTTCCCGTTCTGGAGAAGATAGCTCAGGCAGGCAGGCCTCTGCTTATCGTGAACGAGGAGACCGAAGGCGAAGCGCTGGCTACCCTGGTGGTCAACAAGATCCGAGGAACTTTCAGCTGCGCCGCCGTGAAGGCTCCCGGGTACGGCGAAAGAAGGAAGGCTATGCTCGGTGACCTTGCCGTTCTTACCGGAGGAAGGGCTATAACCGAGGACCTGGGGATAAAGCTCGAGAACATCACGCTCGAGGATCTCGGCCAGGCCAAGAGAGTTACCATCGACAAAGATAACACAACCATCGTGGAAGGCGCCGGAAAGACGGACGCGGTTCAGGGAAGGATCGCTCAGATAAGGAAACAGATAGAGTCCAGCGATTCAGATTACGACCGTGAAAAACTTCAGGAAAGGCTCGCGAAACTGGCCGGAGGAGTTGCTATAATCGAGGTCGGGGCCGCGACGGAAGTGGAGATGAAGGAGAAGAAGGCGAGAATAGAAGACGCTCTTCACGCTACCCGGGCCGCTACGGAGGAAGGAATAGTTCCGGGAGGCGGAGTAGCTCTGCTCAGGGCAAGCCTCAAACTCGAAGGGCTCAAGGTCCAGGACAACGACGAGAAGGTCGGTGTCGACATAATAAAGCGCGCGCTGAGCGCCCCGCTGAAGATGATAGCTATCAACGCCGGCCGTTCCGGTGATGTCATAGTGGCGGATGTGCTGAAGGCCAAGTCCGTTTCCGAGGGTTACGACGCGGAAGCCGGGGCTTATGTCGATATGGTAAAGGAAGGCATAATCGACCCCACTAAGGTGACCCGCAGCGCGCTTCAGAACGCGGCCAGTATCGCGTCCCTGATGCTCACTACGGAAACGCTTATAACCGACAAGCCGGAAGAGAACGGGGGCGGCGGAATGCCCGGCGGAATGCCTCCCATGGGCGGCGGCGGGATGCCCGGCATGATGTAAAAGTAAGAACAACGCTCGTTGATCAGGATCCCCGGAGTGGAAACACTTCGGGGATCTTTTTTATAGGGACAAATAAAATGCCTTCCCACGAACATTTTCAGATAATTCTGAAGATGTTCGAAGGGGACCCCTTCGGATTTAATTTGTCCCTGTTCGATTCAAAATAACTAGAGCGTAGTTCATGGGGTAGGAAAATTTCGGAAGCAATTGTTCGGCGAGTTATCGCCTCATAATGGCGGCAGGATACATGCCGCTGTATCCCGAAGTCGGTTTTATGGCGGAGAGGGTTTTAGTCTTCCGCTGCCGTAAACATCAAAAAGGGTAAAGATCTTCTGTGAGTTGTAGATTATCCCCTTAAACAAGCGGCCCGTGGTCTGTCGTCCGTGGACCGTATATTAATTCCTCATTTTATACCCTATACTCTAATTTTCTTGCGCGGCAAGCCCGGTTATGTTAAAATCAAATCCGCTTCAGGGTAAGGTGTGAGTCCTTAGCCGGCGGTGTTTATCGGCAGCAATTGCTTCGATACGAGCCCGCGAGGCCGTGATAACGGCCTGAATCCGTGAGAATCGGATGCCGACCGTAAAGCCGGGAGGGGAGAAGTTGCGGAGACTTAGTGAAGGTTAAAGCCCTGAAGTATAGACTTCAGGGCTTTTTGTTCTCAATCGAAAGGTGTCCAATGAAACTCCATAATATTCAGGAAGCGGTGGCTGATCTTAAAAAAGGCAGGACGATAATCGTTGTCGACGACCCTTCCCGGGAGAACGAAGGCGATCTTATCGTGCCGGCTGACGGAATAACCGCGGAAAAAGTTAATTTTATGGCAAAATACGGCAGGGGGCTTATCTGCGTGCCCATGGAGGATGACCGCGCCGAAAAACTCGGCCTGCATCTTATGTCGGGTGAGCGCCAGGACCCCTATAAGACCGCGTGGGCCGTTTCGGTTGACGCTAAAGACGGTGTTACCACCGGCATATCCGCCCATGACCGGGCAAGGACCATCGGGCTGCTGGCTTCCGATAGCGCGGAAAAGCATGATTTTATAAGGCCGGGCCATGTCTTTCCCCTGAGGTCCAGAAGGGGAGGTGTTCTGGTCAGGGCCGGTCATACCGAAGCATGCGTCGATCTTATGAAACTGGCCGGGAAGACTCCAGTCGGGGTCATCTGCGAGATCATGAACGAAGACGGAACCATGGCGCGGATGCCGGAGCTTGTAAAATTCGCGCAAGAACACGGACTTAAAATATGCTCTATAGAAGATCTCATAAGATACAGAAGGGAGACCGAACACCTTATCGAAAAGGAGGCCGAGGCGGAGCTTCCTACCCCTTACGGCGTTTTCCGGCTCCACGCTTACAGGTCCATGATAGATGATTACCAGCATCTGGCGCTCGTAAAAGGAGATGTTTCCGACGGTGAAGTGCTCGTACGGGTGCATTCCCAGTGTCTTACGGGTGATATATTCCATTCCCTCAGGTGTGATTGCGGGGACCAGCTTGAGTCGGCCATGAGAAAAGTGGCCAGGGAAGGCAAAGGCGTGATACTTTATCTGGCCCAGGAGGGCAGGGGTATAGGCATTATAAATAAGATAAAGGCGTATCAGCTTCAGGACGAGGGTTTTGATACCGTTGAAGCGAATGAAAAACTTGGTTTCGGTGACGATCTGAGGGATTACGGGATAGGCGCCCAGATACTTTCAGACCTGGGGCTTAAAAAGATCCGCTTGATGACAAATAATCCCCGGAAGATCGTCGGTCTCAGCGGATACGGGCTGCGGGTTACGGCGAGGGTGCCTCTGGAAATAAAACCCGCGGAGCATAACAGGAAGTATTTAAGCACCAAAAAGAACAAACTGGGGCATAAATTAAAAGAGGTGTAAAGGCGGGCCGGTTTTCTCTGCCCGCCCCGGCGCTCCGGGCCGGTTTTTCATCTCGAAACTACGGAGGTTCAAAATGACAGGTCCAAAAGTTATCAAGGGGAACGCCATAGGTAAAGGTAAAAAATTCGGTATAGTGGTTTCACGGTTCAACGAATTCATTTCCGCGAAACTTCTGGAGGGTGCCGTGGATACTCTGGAAAAGCACGGTGTGACGGGATCCGATATTTCGATAGTATGGGTCCCCGGTTCATTCGAGGTGCCCATGGTGGCGGGAAAAATGGCCTCGTCCGGGCAATACGACTCCGTGATATGTTTGGGGGCCGTTATCAGAGGAGAGACGCCGCATTTTGACCTGGTAGCCGCGGAAGCCGCGAAAGGTGTGGCGAAAGTCGGCATGGATAACGATGTGCCTTGTGTTTTCGGGATAATAACAACCGAGAACCTGGAGCAGGCCGTTGAAAGAGCCGGCACGAAAAGCGGGAATAAAGGCCGTGACGCGGCAATGGCCGCTATAGAGATGTGTGATCTGTATTCGAAACTGTAAATTAAAAGGATAAAGGGTTAAAGAAGGGCTCTGAAGATCGTACCTCTTTGACCCGGCAGGGAGAGGATATGCGAAAACGCACCCGTGGGCGGGAGATCGCTCTGCAGATACTTTACGCGGGAGAGATAACGAAAGATCCCCTGGAAGTCTGCCTTGAAAGAAGGAGGAAAGAGGATCCTGCCGAAGACCCGGAGGTAATGGAATTTGCCGCTCATCTGGTCGAAGGGGTCATTTCAAATCTTAAAGACATCGACGACATGGTCTCCGCGTCGGCCGACAACTGGAAGATCGAAAGAATGGCTACGATCGACAGGAATATCCTGCGGATAGCTGCTTTTGAGCTTAAGTTGTCGGGCGATGTGCCTCCAAAGGTAGCTATTAACGAAGCCATCGAGATGGCCAAGAAATACGGCGATAAGGATTCCGGCAAGTTCGTCAACGGTATTCTCGACAAGATAAACAAGACACCGGAGGTGAAGTAAATTGCCGTCTCGATCTGAAAAAAGGAAAGGGGAGGCAGACCTTCATGTTCATACGGCTTTTTCGGACGGAGTTCTTCTGCCGGAAAAAGTCGTGGAAAAAGCGCTTGGCCTGGGGCTCAGGGCTATAGCAGTGACGGATCACGATTGTGTTGACGGAATAGCCCCCAGCGTTTCAGCCGCCGAAGGCACTACGCTGGAGATAATACCCGGCGTAGAGATATCGGCCGCGGCCGGAGACCGGGAGATACATGTGCTGGGATACTTTATCGAACCCCGGGACCCGGGTCTTTTGAAGACCCTTCAGAAAATGAAACATAACCGTATGGTCAGGATGCGCGGCATACTGGCAAACCTCAAAAAGAGAGGCGTTTCCGTCGATGAGGATAAAGTTTTCGCCAATTCCGGAGAAGGCACTCTGGGGCGGATGCATCTGGCCAGGGTACTGAAAGAAGAGGGCGTGGTCAGGAACACCTGGGAAGCTTTTGATAAGTTCCTCGGTGACGGCCGGCCGTGCCACATAAAGCATAAAAGGCTTGATTACAGGAAATGCATAGAGCTTATTCTGGGGGCGGGCGGCGTTCCGGTGCTGGCGCATCCCGCAACCATGGGAAGCGACGAATATATACCCGCTTACATCAGCGCGGGCCTGCGGGGCATCGAGGCTTATCATTCCAAGCACCGTCCCTCGGCCAGCAGGAAATACTGCAGGATGTGCGGAGAGCTCGGTCTTATCGCTACCGGCGGGTCCGATTGCCATGGTGTCGCGGGATGGACCGGGGAGATCATGCTGGGGAAAGTTACCGTTCCCTACGGAGTTGTAGAGAACCTCAGGGAAGAGGCCGTGAAGGTCCGGGGAAGCCGGGAGCGGTTGTCAGTGAACAGTGATAAGTGAGCGGTTATGGGAAGATGGACAAAGAAAGACATCGAATATATGCGAATGGCGCTGCGGCTCGCCGCTAAAGCCACTGACAAGACATATCCTAATCCGATGGTAGGAGCCGTTATAGTGAAGAACGGCGCCGTCGTCGGTAAAGGCTACCATAAGAAAGCCGGTTGTGACCACGCGGAGATAACCGCTATGAAGAAGGCGGGCGACAGCTGCCGGGGAGCTACGATGTATGTCACTCTCGAACCCTGCGACCATTACGGGAAAACACCTCCATGTACGGGGTCGATAATAAACAGCGGCATAAAGAAGGTCGTTATAGCTTCGGAGGACCTCAATCCCTTAACGGCGGCGAAAGGTATCAAGAGGCTCAGAAAGGCCGGCATTTCGGTGCGTAAAGGCCTTTTGCGTGAAGAGGCTGTGATCCTCAACCGTAAGTTCAACAAATTCATAACGGAAAAGATGCCTTATGTAACCCTGAAAATGGCCCAGTCACTGGACGGAAAGATAGCTGCCAGGGACGGGAGCTCCAAATGGATCTCTTCCCGGGCCTCGCGGAAATTCGTAAAAAACATGCGGGAGACTTTTGACGCTATAATCGTAGGGTCCGGGACGGCGGCAAAGGACGACCCCTTTCTTCTGGGGCCCGGAGGGAGAGGGCATGATGTCAGAAGGGTGGTCATGGACAGCAGGCTGAGAATAAAAGAGTCAAGCAATCTGATCAGGACGGTTCCACTCGCGCCGCTGACCATCCTGACCACTTCACTCGCGCCGGAAAGGAAAGTTGAAAGGTTCAGGAAGATAAGGGGCATTGATGTCATTACCGTGAAAAGCAAGAAAGGGAAGGTCTCCTTGAGATCCGGGTTACGCGAACTCGCGGGCAGAGGCGTGGTCAACGCACTCGTGGAAGGCGGAGGAGAACTGGCGGGCAGTTTCGTGGACGAGGGGCTTCTCGACGAAGTCAAGTTCTTCATATCCCCCAGGATCATCGGGGGGGGATATTCCTCGGTCAAGGGCAGGGGAGTAAGGAATATCAGGGAATCGCTTTGCCTGGAGAACACCGAGTATTCGTTCATGGGCGGTGATATCCTTGTGACGGGTAGGGTGGGAGCCGGGAAACAGTTCCGCCGGAAAAACCGAGGCGCCGCAACCGGTATTTGTTCCCGGCGGGAACCGTAGTGGGGGTCGAAATGTTCACGGGTATAGTCAAAGAGATAGGTAAAGTAAGAAAAGTAGCTTCAAGAGGCGACTTTTACCGTCTGGAAGTCGGATGCGGGGAAGTGTCCCGGGAAGTGGATACGGGGGACAGCGTTGCCGTTAACGGTGTCTGTCTGAGCGTAGTAGGCGCGGGTCCTTCTTTTCTGGCTTTTGATGTGGTGAAGAACACTTACAGGCGGACGAATCTCAAGAGGCTTAAGACCGGAAGCCGGGTCAATCTCGAGAACGCGCTGAAAGCGGGGGACGATATAAGCGGTCATATCGTAACCGGCCATGTAGACGGGGAAAGAGCGATCTCCTCCAGCAGGAAGACGACCGGGGGCCTTGCCCTGGATATAAAATTACTGCCTGATGACAGCCGTTATCTTGTCGATAAGGGCTCTGTGGCTATCGATGGGGTAAGCCTTACCGTAGGCGAACTTTTCCCCGGTATTCTCAGGGTCTTTATAATCCCCCATACATGGGAAAATACATCTTTGAAGTTCAGGCGCCCGGGGGCCCCTGTGAACCTGGAGTTCGACGCTATGGGCAAATACGCCCGAAAGGACACTTCCGAGGCCGGATTGGACAGAACGACGCTCATGCGGAACGGGTTTATCTGAAGCCCGTGATTTCGTTCATGCCCCGGACGGGTGCGGTACCCGGCATCCCTCTCTAATACATTATTGCGGGAGACAGGCGGTCCCTCATCCTATAAATCTGTTGACGGGCACATTTTATGATGATAATATAGCCGCAGATATATAATAGTAATAATTAATAGTTTTGCATGATCGGGGCGTAGCGCAGTCTGGCAGCGCGCCACGTTCGGGACGTGGAGGTCCTGGGTTCAAATCCCAGCGCCCCGACCATCCTGCTCAGCTCTATGATCGCTGACGCGGACAGAACCGGGCCGGGTTCATCTGTACGCTTTGGATCCGGCCCTGTTGGTTTATCAGGAAAATCCTCTCATGAGTAGCGAGCAAAGGATCCATGTACTTTACAGCGGGCGCGTCCAGGGTGTCGGGTTCAGGTTTACCGCTGAAAGGATCGCTTCGAGCCTCGGTCTTACCGGTTATGTGAAAAACCTGCCTGACGGCTCCGTCGAAGCCGTTTGCGAAGGCCCCAAACCCCGGCTGGATGATTTTCTCGAGGAAATATCCGAACGAATGGGCGGATATATTTCTTCCAGCGATGTTCAATGGCAGAGCCCGAGGGGCGAGTTCGCTTCTTTTGAGGTAAAGGTCTGGTGAAATGAAATATATCGTATTCGGCGATGTTCACGGGAATCTTGAAGCTTTCAGGGCCGCCGTGGACAGTTTCCCGTTTTCGGGCGAGACCTCGCTTGTATGCCTCGGAGATACCGTTGATTACGGTGCCGACCCTAACGAATGCATGGAGCTTCTGGATTCGCTCGATACGGTCTGTGTTCTGGGTAATCATGACGCCGCGGCCATAGGGAAGATAGGCACCGAAGGATTTAACGAAAGCGCAAGGGCCTCGTCCATGTGGACAATGGAAGAATTGAAGGGTTCATGGGCCAGAAAGATCGATTCCCTTCCCCTTGAAGCGGGCCTCGGGTCTTTTTCCGCTGTCCATGGCAGCCCGTTCCGTCCGGTTGAGTTCAATTATGTCCTCTCCGCCGGGGAAGCGATGGATGCCTTTGCGTCAATGGAAACCCGCCTTTGTTTTATAGGACATTCCCATGTAGCGGGCATATTTCGACTGCGGGGAGAAAGGCCGGAGATACTTCCCGCCGGACAGATCAAGATAGAAAAGAAGGGAAAGTACATAATCAACGCCGGTAGCGTGGGGCAGCCAAGGGACGGCGACCCCAGGGCAAGTTACTGTATCTTTGATGCGGGAAAAGGTACGGTGGAGTTCCGGAGGATAGAGTACGATATCGAGACCGCGCGCAAAAAAATTTTAAAAAAGGGGCTTCCGCCCGCCAACGCAGAAAGGCTGAAGTCCGGCAGATAAAAAACAAGGAGAGATGTATGAGGATAAAATGGATGGCGCTTTTATTGGCGGCCGTTATGGTCATAGGTTCCGGGGGTTGCGCCCAGTTAAGGGACAAGTTCATACGGAAGAAAAAAGAAGAACCCGGGATGAAGAGATATACCGTGGTTAAACCTTACGATGTCAGGCCCAGCCTGGACCTTTATACTAAACGGTATGTGTACTGGAAGAACTGGCACAGGGAGCTTCTCGATGTGATAGATCACAGCAATCATAAAAAGACGGTAGTGGCCGTTGAACAGGAGCTTTCGAATCTCGTGGATATGCAGAACATGCTGGTGGACGAAAAAGCCCAGGAACTGCAGGAATATATCGATGAGCTTACGGAGATCGAGCTTACCATAAAGAAAGAAAGGGTCACACTGGGCAATAAGACGCGCCTGGTAAGGAAACTCGAGGCTCTGGGCAGGGGGGTAAAACGGGATTTTTCATACAATAAAATGAGGAGATATATAGCGGATGACTTCAGACAGGACAGGTCATACACCGGGGAATATACAGCTTAGGACCTTTGTCACCGGGCCGATAGAGACCAATACTTACCTTCTGGTGGAGAGATCCTCCGGAGAAGGGGTCCTGGTGGACCCCGCGGAATATTCTGCCGAGATAGACGATATTATCCGCCGGGAGGGTGTAAAAGTGAAGTTCATACTTAATACGCACGGGCACGCCGATCACATAATGGGCGATTCATCTTTCGGTTATCCGGTGCTTATCCATCCCGAAGACATAGGCTGTTTTACCGATCCTTCCAGGAGCCTTTCTTCCTTTATGCCCGGAGGCATGCCGGTGCCGGACGACCTGCGAACGGTATCTGACGGCGATACCGTACACATCGGGGAGATCGGGCTGAAAGTGATACATACTCCCGGGCATTCTCCCGGCGGTATATCCCTGCATTGCGGCGGGTTTGTCTTGTCAGGTGATACGCTTTTCTTTGAAGGTATCGGACGCACCGATCTTCCCGGCGGGGATTACCGGGTGCTTGCCGATAGTATTAAAAAGAAGCTTTTTGTCCTTCCCGATGAGCTCGAGGTCTTTCCGGGACACGGACCTTCTACTACCATAGGGCACGAGAAGAAACACAATGTTTATCTCTGATGCCTGCCCCTTAAGTTTTTATTATGTATGAATAACCGTCAACATGTAGAAAATTTCGTTTATTTTTTAGAGGTTGAAAGAGGCGTGAGCCCCCATACGGTACTTTCGTACAAAAGGGACCTCTTCAAATTCTCGGATTTTCTTTCTTCCCGGAAAAAAGACATTACAGGAGCCGGACGGGAAGATATTGTGGATTTCATGATGGCGCTTAAGGACGGCGGTCTTTCCGCCACTTCGATCGCCAGGAATCTCGCGGCGTTGAAGACCTTCTGGAAGTTCCTGGTCTCGGAACAGATCGTTCCGGAGAATCCGGCCGCTCTTGTCGAAACCCCCAGGATATGGAAGAACATCCCTGATGTGCTTAACAGGGATGAAGTGGAAAGGCTTCTGGCCGCGCCTAAAGCACGGGGCTGGATGGGTGTCCGGGACAGGGCTATACTGGAGCTTATGTACGCTACAGGCCTTCGCGTCTCGGAAGTCGCTGCCCTCAGAAAGACCGACATCAACTATGAAGCGGGTTTTGTGAAGTGTTTCGGAAAGGGCGGCAAGGAGAGAGTGGTCCCGCTTGGTAAAATGGCGGCCGAGGCCCTCAAGCGGTACATGGATACGGCGAGGAAAAAGGCGGACGGGGAAGGCGCCGCTGATGGTCTTTTTCTTTCAAGGTTCGGAAAGAAAATGTCCCGGCAGAGCTTCTGGAAGATGATAAAGAAATACGCCGTTCAGGCCGGCATAACAAAGCACATATCGCCTCATACTCTCAGGCATTCGTTCGCGACCCATCTTCTGGAAGGGGGCGCGGAACTGAGGGGTGTACAGGAAATGCTAGGCCATTCCGATATATCGACCACACAGCTTTATACGCATGTCAACAAAGAGAAATTGAAAAAGGTATATGACGAGTATCATCCCAGGGCTTAAACAGGGGCGGTTCGGCCGGGCATATACAACTCCGCCCCGTGCCGCAGGGGATGTCCTCCTCAACAACGAGATATGGGCCGGTAACCCTTTATGGATCTTGTAACCACACATACAAACGCTGACTTCGACGCCTTAAGCTCACTTGTCGCGGCCAGCAAGCTTTATCCGGGGGCCCGGCTGCTGCTTCCAGGTTCCAGGGAAAAGGCGGTGCGGGATTTTCTTTCGCTTATCAAGGATAAGATACATGTGGAAAGCGACAAGACCTGTGTTATGGAAGATGTGGACCGGCTTATAATCGTGGACAACCGGCACAAGAGCAGGATAGGGATCTCCTCTTCGCTTCTCCGGAAAAAAGGGATAAAGGTCCATATCTACGACCATCATCCCCGTACTGCCGGGGACATCAGGGGCGATGTAGATGTTTTCAAGGAAGTCGGCGCTACCGTGTCCATACTGCTTGAGATACTGGAGGAAAAGGGTAAACTCGACCTGACGCCTCTTGAAGCGACACTCATGCTGATAGGTATCTACGAGGAAACCGGCTCTCTTTCCTATTCAACCACGACAAAACTGGATGTTGACATGGTCAGCCGGCTGCTTGATATGGGAGCCAATCTGAATGTAGTCTCCTCTTACCTCAACAGGAACCTTGACGGCAACGAGCTTACGGCGCTTATAGAACTGCTGGGTTCGACCGATGTGGTTAATGTGAACGGTGTTAACGCCGCTTTTTCCCTGGTCGATTCCGAACGGCTTGACGGGGAAATGGGGACGGTTGTCCATAAACTGCAGGATGTAGAGAACTATCCGGTGCTTTTCGCGATGTTCGTTTCCGGTGAGAAAGTAAAGATACTGGCCCGGAGCAGGATAGAAATGATAGATGTTAACCGCCTGTTGTCCAATTTTAACGGGGCGGGCCATTCCTCGGCGGCAAGCGCCAGGGTAACCGGAAGGGACCCCGATGAGATCAAAGGGGAGATCGTATCCCTGCTGGGAGGCGTGTTGCAGCCGGAGGTTTTCGCGAAGGATATAATGACCGAAGAAGTAGAGACCTTTTCTCAGGATGAGCTGGTGGCCGATGTTAAGGCCAGACTTGAGGAAAAAGGTTACGAGGGCGCTCCGGTAGTCGACGATAAAGGGCATCTGGCGGGGATGATAACTCAGAGTGACCTTAAAAAAGCCGTTAACAGGGGTATGGGGCATTCGCGGATAAAGGGATATATGGCCGTTAACCTTAAGACCGCCTCACCGGACACATCACTTCTGGAACTCAAGGAGATGATGATGTCCGAAGGCATAGGCAGAGTGCCGGTCATCGATAAGGGAAGGATGACGGGTATAGTGACCAGGACCGATGTCCTGAAAAAAGTGCACGGCGTGCTCTTCGAGGACAAGGCCTCTTCGGGAGCTGCGCACATGGACCTGGCCCCCCGGATGCGCGATCTTCTTCCCGCAAAGCTTCTGGAATTCATAAAGTTCATAGGTGAAGAGGCGGATTCTTCCGGAATAAACGCTTTTCTTGTCGGAGGCTTTGTCAGAGACCTGCTTCTCGGCAAAAAGAAAAATTACGATCTCGATGTTGTGGTGGAGGGGGACGCTATAGGATTCGGAAGGAGTATAGCCGACAAGATAGGGGCCGCTCTCGTGATACACAGGAAGTTCGGGACCTGTACGGTGGTCAGGGACTGGCCGAGATGGCTGGGCAAGGCCCTGCACCCCGATAATAAATTCAAGATAGATATAGCTACCGCGCGGGAAGAAACATATGAGAGCCCGGCGGCTTTGCCGACGGTAAAGTTCAGTTCTCTCAGGGAAGATCTGTACAGGAGGGATTTTACCATAAACGCTATGGCCGTAAATATCAATAAAAAGAACTTCGGGTTCTTCCTGGATTTTTTCGGCGGCAGGACGGATCTGAAAAACGGTACTGTCAGAGTGCTTCACGATAAGAGTTTTATAGACGATCCCACGAGGATATTCAGGGCGGTACGCTTTGAGCAGCGGTTCGGTTTTGTCATAGAAGGGCATACCGAATATCTGATAAAGCACGCGGTAAAACAGGAAATGTTCAAGAGGACCGAGAACCAGAGGATCAGGGACGAGCTCAAGCTCATGCTTCAGGAAGAAGACCCGGAAAAAGCGGTTTTCAGGATGAAAAGCCTTCACGAGCTCAGGTTCATACATCCGGAACTGGTGCTGCGGAGATCCATAAAAAGGTATTTCCGGGAGATCCGAAAGGCCGTTGAATGGTACCGGAAGGAAGCGTCGAACCCCCGTAAGCTTGACAGGTGGATAATGTACCTTATACTGGTCCTGGACAGCCTGACCGGTAAACAGCTGGAGGAGGTCCTGGACAAATTCGTTTTCACGAGAGGGGAAAGGATACGGCTGAGATCTTCCAAAGGCAGGGCCCGCCGGGCGCTTAAAAGGTTTTCGTCAAGGGGGAAGATGTCCCCGAGCCTGGTTTACCGGCTGCTGGAGCCTCTTTCCCACGAGACAGTTCTATGTATGCTGGCTAAAACAAGGTCAGTCCCCGCGAGAAAAAGGATAAGGAAGTTCCTTTCGGAGTACAACGGGACCAGGCTTGCCATCAGGGGGCAGGATATAAAAGAAATGGGTATAGAGCCCGGCCCCGAATACAATGATCTTCTTAAAAAGGTACTTTACGCCAAGATCGACGGGAACCTTGACGGAAAAAAGGAGGAAATGCGGTATCTGGGGCAGCTTGTGAAAAAGAACCCTTCGTAGAAACGCGTACTTCCGCGCCGGACTTTCGCGTGCGCGGACGGGGCGGATGAGTGGAGTGACGATATCATGGACAGGATGAACAGGGTGGCGAAACTTATAATGATGGAAATAAGCGTTCTTCTGCAGAAAGAAGTTAACGATCCGCGGGTAAGCGCCATTACCATCACCGATATCGAGATAACCAGGGACATGAGGCTCGCGAAGATCTACTATGTACCCGCTGTTTCGGACGCTAACGAAAAAAAAGAGGTATCCCGCGGCTTGAGAAGCGCTTCGCGTTTTCTGCGGGGTGAACTCGCCAGAAGGATGTCCATGAAATATACGCCGAAACTGTCTTTCCGGGAGGATATTACCGAGGAAAAACAGAGGACGGTCGATGAGCTTTTCGAGAGGATAGAGAAAGAGCCGGGTTTCAGCGGCGGAGAAGAACAGAAAGGGGCGCAGGATGAGGACAGATGACATGAAAAGCGTGGCGCGGGTTATCAGGGAGAACAGGAATTTCCTTATAAGCGCCCATATAAACCCGGAAGGTGATTCGATAGGAAGTCAGCTGGCGTTGAGCTTCATGCTGGGGGTAATGGATAAGCGGGCCTACATGATAGATCAGGACAGGGTCCCCGATAACCTTATATTCCTTCCCGGGGCCAAGAATATCCTTACCGAGCCTCCTGCTGATTTCGAGCCTGACGCCGCTTTGATAGTCGACTGTCCTGTCATTGAACGCACCGGGGATGTGTCCGGGTACCTGAAGAAGGCCGGTCTCATAGTGAACATAGACCATCATGTAAGCAACGAATATTACGGAGATGTCAACTGGGTCGAGGAAGGGTTCAGCTCGGTCGGTGAAATGATGTTCCACCTCGCGGGGGAGCTCGGTGTCCGCATGGAAAGAGTTCTCGCGGAGAATATTTACGCGGCTATAGTTACCGATACGGGCATGTTCAGTTACAACAATACCTCAAGCGATACCCATCGCGTGACGGCGGAGCTGGTCGAGGCCGGAGTAGACCCGAATTTCATGCATGCCGAGATTTTCGAGAAAAAGGATCTGGCCGAGATAAAGCTTCTCGGAGAAGTGCTGAATTCCCTGGAGATATCAGAGGAAGGTAAGGTCGCTCACATAAAGCTTACCCGCGGCATGTACTCCAGGGTAGGGGCCGATAAAGTGGCTACTGACGAATTCATAAATTACCCCCGTTCCGTTAAAGGGGTGGAAATAGCTGTTTTCTTCAAGGAAAGTACCGGTGAGAAAGATAAGGTGTATGTGAGTTTTCGCTCCAACGGAAAGGTTGATGTTAACCGGCTGGCTTCGCTTTTCGGCGGCGGGGGCCATCAAAAGGCCTCCGGATGCATGCTTGCCTGCGGGATGGAAGAGGCCGTCGGGAAGGTCCTTTCCGAAGCCGAAAAGGTCTTGCAACAATGATGATCGCAGACGGAATACTGGTAGCAGATAAGGAAAAAGGGATGACCAGCCACGATGTGGTGAGCCTTGTGCGAAGGCGCTACCGCCTGAAAAAAGTAGGACATGCCGGTACCCTTGACCCGAACGCTACCGGCGTACTGGTGCTGCTGTTAGGAAAGGCGACCAAACTGTCCGGCACCTTTCTCAACGAGGACAAGGAGTATATTGCTACCATGAAGCTCGGGGAAAACACCTCCACAGGTGATTCCGAGGGGGAAGTAACGGCGGCCGGGGAAGTTAGCTGTTCACCCGAAGAGGCCGCCGCGGCAGTTTCGGCTTTCAGGGGCGAAATGGACCAGGTCCCGCCGATGGTCTCCGCAAAGAAGATCGGCGGAAAGAAGCTCTACAAGCTCGCGAGAAAAGGCATAGAGGTCAAAAGGGAGCCCCGTAAGATATTCATAAGCGAAATGGAGGTGCTCGAAGTGTCCATCCCCGTGGTGGTCTTCAGGACGGTATGCAGTAAGGGGACATATATACGCCAGCTGGCGCAAGACATAGGAACTCAACTGGGATGCGGAGCCCATCTCGCAGAATTGAGGCGGATCCGTTCGGGAAGTTTCGGGATTGACCGGGCTGTCCCTGTAAGTGTTTTGAAGCGGATCGGTCCGGAAGAACTAAATGAGAAGATTATACGGGTATGACAATATCAGGCAGGAATTAAGGGACCCGGTCGCGGCCATCGGTATGTTCGACGGTATACACCTGGGGCACAGGCGCGTTATCAATAAGGTGCTGCGGGCCGCCGGAAAGGACAGGGACGCCGCGGTCATCACTTTCGATCCGCATCCACAGTCGGTCATCGATCCGCGGAAGGCCCCGCCGAGGATCATGTCCCTTGAGCACAGGCTTCACATCTTCGAAAAGATGAAACTGGACGCGGCCGTGGTCATAAAGTTCACCGGCGGCGTATCGTCGATGGGCCCTGAGGATTTTGTGGACAAGGTCATTTCCGGCATGGGGGCCCGAACGGTGTTCGTCGGCAGCAATTTCCGTTTCGGAAGCGGGAAGTCGGGTGATGTGAAGCTTCTAAAGGATATCGGCGGAAGCCGAGGTATAGATGTTTTCGAAGTAAAGCCGGTCAAAATGGGCGGGAGGGTGATAAGCAGTACCTGGCTGAGAAAACTTATTTCTTCGGGGGATATCGCAAAGGCCGAAAAGCTTCTAAGGAGGCCTCCTTCGGTGCTCGGGACCGTAGTGGAAGGAGACCGGAGAGGACGGTCTCTTGGGCTTCCGACGGCTAATATAGATCCGCACCAGGAGGTAATACCCCCGCCGGGAGTTTATGCCGTAAAAGTGGAGCTTGGAGGAAAACTCTTCAACGGGGCCCTTAACATCGGGTTTAAGCCGACCTTTTACGGGAGTAAATTAAAAAAAAGAAAGGAGCCAAGCGCGGAAGTCCATGTTATAGATTATGACGGCAGTCTTTACGGGAAGACCCTGGAGATCTTTTTTATAAAGGCGTTAAGGAAGGAGAAGCATTTCCGAACCGAGAAAGAGCTGGTCTTTCAGGTGCGGAAGGATATGGAGAGAGCCAGGCAGCTGTTAAGTTCAAAAAGAACAAGCGAAAAGATAAGAAAATACAAAGATATCTGAGAACAGGGTCCAGCCCGGCCCTATATATAAATAATTTGTTATAATGTTTACAAAATTATATTTGTGTGATAGTATAATGCGCGAATAAAAATAACTGCCGAAAACGGATATGATCCTTTTCGCGGAAGAAAGGAGGTGAGTTAAGTGTCGATCGTAAAGGAAAAGAAAAATGAGATCATAGGTACTTTTCGAAAACACGATAAAGATACCGGTTCAGCCGAGGTGCAGATCGCTCTTTTGAGCGAAAGGATAAATTCCCTGACTGAACACTTTAAAAAGCATAAGAAGGATTTTCATTCGAGAAGAGGGCTTCTGATGCTCGTAAGCAAAAGAAGGAAGCTTTTGACTTACCTTAAGTCCGTAGATAACGATAAGTACCAGGAAGTTATCAAGAAACTCGGGCTCAGAAAGTAATTAATGGTACATACATATAATGTTAACAGCAAGCTTAAGAAGGACAGGTATACATGATTGATGTAAGAGCAGATCTGGGCAGGGAGCAACTCATTATTTCAACGGGGAAATTGGCTAAACAGGCAGGCGGTTCCGTTACGGTGCAGTACGGCGGTACTATGGTGCTGGTGACATGCTGCTGCGCGAAAAAGGCAAAAGAAGCTATGGGATTTTTCCCGCTGACCGTGGAATATCAGGAAAAGACATTCGCGGCCGGTAAGATCCCCGGAGGATTTTTCAAAAGGGAAGGACGGCCTTCCGAAAAAGCGATTCTGACATCCAGGATGATAGACAGGCCGATACGCCCTCTTTTCCCCAAAGGGATGCTTAACGAGGTGCAGGTAGTGGTCACGGTGCTGTCGTACGACGGGGTCAACGATCCCGATGTCCTGGCCCTTACGGGCGCCTCTGCCGCTCTTACTATATCGGAAATACCTTTCGAAGGTCCCATCGCGGGAGCGAGAGTGGGAATGGTCGACGACAGGTTCATCCTCAATCCGACAGCCGAAGAGATGGAAAAGAGCACTCTCGATGTTATACTTGTCGCGAACGAGGAGAGCGTCATCATGCTGGAGGCCGGGGCGGAAATGGTCTCCGAAGACAGGATGGTAGAAGCGATAAAGTTCGGCCACGAGGGGATCAAGCCGCTTTTAAAGATACAGGACGAGCTCAGGGAAAGGGCGGGCAAGCCCAAGAGAGAGGATATAACCATTGTCGAGCTCGACCAGGAACTTTTCAAGAAAGTTAAGGAAAAGTACTCTTCAAAGATAAAAGAAGCTCTTCAGATAGTCGATAAGCAGCAGAGAATAGAAGAGCTCGACAGCCTTGAAGCCCAGCTGATCGAAGAAGAAGCCGACCCGGAGAAGGAAGGTCTCGAGGCCGACCTGAAGCTGGCGTTCGCCGAGGTGGAGAAGGACCTGGTCAGGGAAGTCATATTAAAAGACCGCAAGAGGATAGACGGAAGGCAGTTCGATGAGATAAGGCCTCTTTCTTCCGAGGTCAACATGCTTCCAAGAACACACGGTTCCGCTCTTTTTACCAGGGGGGAAACACAGGCGCTGGCCGTAGTTACACTGGGTACGGTGGCCGACGAGCAGAGGATCGATGCCCTGGAAGGCGAAACAACGCGTTCGTTCATGCTGCATTATAACTTTCCTTCTTTCAGCGTAGGCGAGACCAGACCGATGAGAGGACCGGGGAGGAGAGAGATCGGGCACGGCGCGCTTGCCCACAAAGCTCTTACTCCCGTTCTGCCCGAACCGGAGAATTTTCCTTATACCATAAGGATAGTTTCCGAGATACTGGAATCGAACGGTTCAAGTTCCATGGCCACCGTGTGTTCAGGGTCAATGTGCCTTATGGGCGGCGGTGTCCCCATAAAGGAATCCGTAGGCGGTATAGCCATGGGCCTGGTCAAGGAAGATGATAATTACGCTATTTTAACGGACATAGCCGGCGCCGAAGACCATCTCGGTGATATGGATTTCAAAGTTGCGGGGACCAGGACCGGTATAACCGCGGTGCAGATGGACCTGAAGGTCAAGGGTATTAACTACGACATACTTAAAGAGGGGTTCGAGAACGCCCGGAAGGCAAGGCTCAGTATAATCGACCATATGGAGCATACCATAGCGCGTCCCAGGGAAGACATGTCCCCGGATGCTCCCAGGATAGTCGTGGTGATGGTGCCGGTGGATAAGATCCGGGAAGTCATAGGCCCCGGCGGCAAGGTCATAAAGGGTATAATCGCGGAGACAGGCGCGGATGTTAATATAGAGGATGACGGGACCTGCCAGATAGCTTCCTCGAACAAAGAATCCCTGGACAAGGCCGTAGAGATGGTCAAAGGTCTCATTGAGGAACCGGAAGTAGGCAAGACCTACGAAGCTACAGTGGTCAAAATAATGGATTTCGGGGCATTCGTCAGGTATATGCCCAATCAGGAAGGTCTCGTGCATGTTTCCGAAATATCCAATGAATATGTAAAGGATGTTCACCAGTTCCTGAAAGAAGGCCAGGAAGTGAAGGTCAAACTGGTCGGAATAGACGACCAGGGGCGGGCAAAGCTGAGCATGAAACAGGTTGAAGAGAAACAGGTTGAAGAGAATAAGGATACAGATTAAGCGGAAGGAAGACGCTCTGGACCTTCCTGTGCCGTCGTACGCCACCGCGGGTTCAAGCGGTATGGACCTTTACGCGGATGTCGAGTCCGAACTGGTTCTGCGGCCCGGCGACATAAAGCTTGTTTCCTGCGGGATATACATCGAGTTGCCCGCGGGTTACGAAGCCCAGATAAGGCCCAGGAGCGGTTTGGCCCTTAAACACGGTATAACCCTCGTCAATACGCCCGGGACCATAGACAGCGACTACCGGGGTCTTATAAACCTTATAATCACGAACATCGGCAGAGAGGATTTTGCCGTCAAAAGGGGCCAGAGGCTTGCCCAGATGGTCATTAAAGAAGTCGTCCTGGCCGATCTCGATGAGGTAAAGGAGCTGGGAGATACCGTGCGTGCCGCGGGAGGTTTCGGCCACACCGGGATTTAGCGCCCTGTTTTCAGAGGCGGGAACAGGATCTTTTATGACTATAGCGGAATCAGTGATCTCGGGTCTGGTACAGGGGCTTACCGAATTCCTTCCCGTTTCAAGCTCCGGTCATCTCGTTCTTTTGCACAGATTTTTCGGTTATGAAGAGCCGGGAGTTTTTTTTGATGTCTGTCTTCACGCCGGGACCCTTTTGTCGGTCCTTGTTTTTTTCGGGCCCTACATCGTTTCCCTGGCGGTCAAGAAAGATGGAAGATCACTGTTGATGCTCTTTATCGCAACTCTGCCTGCCGTAGGGGCCGCGCTTTTATGGGGCGACGCAATTGAAGGGTTTTTTACCGACCCCCGTTCCGTCGCTTTTTTTCTTTTGTGTACCGGCGTAATGCTTTTAGCCGCTCAATTACGAATGTACGGACAGAGGAATAGCGGAGGCGTAACACGCCCTGTACCGGCTTTTTTGATGGGGATAGCCCAGGCGCTCGCGCTTCTGCCGGGGATCTCCAGGAGCGGATCAACTATCTCGGCGGGAATACTTTCAGGGGTTTCGGAAGAAGAGGCTTTCAGGTTCTCTTTTCTGATGTCGATACCAGCCATAACCGGCGCGCTCGTATTTAAATCACGGAGTATAGGCGCAGCCGGCCTGGATCTGGATACCGTAACGGTCTACTCCGCCGGAATACTGACCGCGTTCGTTGCCGGCATCCTGAGCCTTTATGTCCTGCGGAAGGTGCTTAAGTTCAGGAAACTTTATTTTTTCGGTATATATTGCGTTGCGATCGGTCTGACCGGTCTTTTTCGATGGTAAGCGCCGGGGTTGATAAAAATGGATCAGGTTAGAAAGAACGAAATAGTAGCTGTAGGTCTTTTCGCGCTGAGCCTTTTTCTGTTCCTCAGCATATTCACTTTCAGCGAACAGGATATAGCGCTTTTCACGAGCGATCCCAACCAGACGGCCCAGAATGCCACAGGTATCGTCGGAGCCTATGTGGGGGGCTTCCTGGTGTTCCTTCTCGGGATGGCATCTTATGTTATTCCTCTTCTGGTGCTGGTATGGGCTTTCACAAGGCTCCTGCAGTCCCGCCCGTCAAAGTTGTTCATGAAACTTTTCGGCACCGCGGTCCTGGTGACCGCGGTCAGCGCCAGTCTGAGCATGATGGCCGATTCCAGCAGGGTGATGGCTTTCCGCAAGGGAGGGCTTATAGGTTCGCTGTCATCCGAGTTCCTTCTCGAGTACCTCGGCAGGGTAGGCGCAAATGTTTTTATAGGCGCCATGATAGTCCTTTCCGTCCTGGCGGCTACAGAATTCCTTATACTCCCTCTCCTTATGAGCGTGATCAACTTTTTCAGGGACCTGCCCGCCAGGGTAAAACAGACTTTGCCCGAGGGACGGGAAAAAGAGGAGTCTGAGACCGTCAGGCAGCGAGTGGCGTCCGCCAGGGCCGAGATATCGAAGAAGATAAATGACATGAAAGCACGCGCGGAACAGGCAAGGCAGGAAGCCGAAGAAAAGAAAGCAGAGCTGAAAGCCCTTAAAGAACGCACCGCCGCCCCGGAGCCCAAAATAGAGACATCCAGGACTTCCCCGAAAGCCGCGCCCGCTCCCGAAAGGGTAGCTCCCGTTTCAGACGGCAATACGGGGCAGAAGATAGATTACAAAATACCCTCCATACAGATCTTGAGAGCCCCTAAAAAGGTCAACATAAAGGAAAGGGAGAGTGACCTCAAGACCAAGGCCGCGATACTGGAAAGGACCCTGCTTGAGTTCGGGGTAGAAGCCAAGGTGGTAAAGATAAACAGGGGACCTGTTATTACTATGTATGAGCTTGAGCCTGCCGTAGGCACCAAGGTTAACAGGATAACATCCCTGAGCGATAATATATCCCTGGCGATGAAATCCGCTAACATACGGATAGTCGCTCCGCTTCCCGGGAAGGGTACCATAGGCATAGAAGTTCCGAACGCCAAAAGCGAACTCGTTCGTATGAGGGATATACTGGAGACTTCGGAATATGCCGGGAACGAAGCTCCGCTCAAATTGGCTATCGGTAAGGACATAGGCGGGACACCGATAATACTTGACCTGGCCAAAATGCCTCATTTGCTCATAGCGGGGGCTACGGGGTCGGGGAAGACCGTATGCATCAACTGCATAATAACCAGCCTTCTTTTCAACTCCACGCCCGACGAGGTCAAATTTCTCATGATAGACCCGAAAAGAGTTGAGTTGATGCCCTTCGAGGGTATACCCCATCTCGCTTCTCCTATAGTCACCAATCCCAAAAAAGCGGCATCGGCGCTTAACTGGGCCATTTCGGAGATGGAAAGGCGTTACGAGGTATTCGCCGAGAAAGGTGTGCGTAACATAACCGCCTACAAGGAACGCATGGAGGAAGATGACGAGAACCTTCCTTACATTGTCATAATAGTCGATGAACTTGCCGATCTCATGATGGTGGCTCAGCAGGATGTCGAGGGGTCCATAATGCGTCTCGCCCAGCTCTCCAGGGCTGCCGGTATCCACATGATACTGGCCACGCAGCGGCCTTCGGTAAATGTCATCACGGGTACGATAAAAGCGAACTTTCCCGCCAGGATCTCCTTTAAGGTAGCTTCCAAAGTGGATTCCAGGACGGTTCTTGACGCCAACGGAGCCGAAAAGCTCCTGGGCAGAGGCGATATGCTCGTAATGGAGCCCGGTGCCGCCGCTATCACCAGAGGACAGTGCAGCCTCGTTGAGGACGGTGAGATCAGGCAGGCAGTAAAGAACATAAAGTCACAGGCAGGCCCCCGGTACATAGAGGAGGCCGTGGAGAAGCAGGAGACCAAAGCGGTCGGTGTGGAACAGGAAAAGGATGATCTTTACGACGAAGCCGTCAAGATAGTGGTGACCACGAAACAGGCTTCCGTTTCAATGGTCCAGAGAAAGCTTAGAGTAGGGTATACCAGGGCCGCGAGAATGATAGACATCATGGAGGAAGAAGGCATAGTCGGCCCGTACAACGGGTCCAAACCCCGGGATATACTCATCGAGGATATAGACGATCTCGTTGAACAGGAAAAATAACATGCCGACCCCCAAGGAAATAGGCAACATTTTCAAGGAAGCCCGGAAGAAGAAGGGCTTAAGCGTCCTCGAAGCGGCTCACAAAAGCCGGATACTGGAAGAGGTGGTCAGGGATATCGAGACAGGTGTTTTCGACCGCCTCGGCAAACCTTATGTGAAAGGCTTTCTCGGGAAATACGCTAAATTTCTCGGGCTGGACGCCGATGATATAATAGACCAGTACAGCTCGATATCTTCAAGGATCCCTTCAAAAGAACTGGATTTCGGACAGGACCCTAAGGAAAAGAAGGTCGATGTTCTTCCCGGGTACAGAAAAAAAAAGGTAC
Organism: Candidatus Omnitrophota bacterium; assembly: GCA_014728075.1. GTDB lineage: Bacteria > Omnitrophota > Gorgyraeia > Tantalellales > Tantalellaceae > WJMG01. The sequence continues at coordinate 24,996 of WJMG01000091.1, forward strand.
AGGCGGCGATCGCTCTTTCCTTTTCGGCGCTTGTGGTCGTGTTCGTAATGTATCTTATAGGTTCCGCCCGCTCCAGGTCGGCAACGAACGGCGGGAGGCGAATAGAGAGCGGGACCGCCGCGGAGAGACGCTCTTTATCCGTGAAACCGTCCGAAAGAACGGCTGTTACCCGTGACGGCAATTACGAGCTTACGCTGAACGCCACCGGCGAGGTATGGGTGCAGGTCAAGCGGGGTGAGAACACGGTCTACGCCGGGATCATGCAGAGAGGTGACGCCAAGACCTTCTCCGATGACGGGCCGCTTACCGTCCTGACGGGAAAAGGGGAAGAACTGGAATTCGCTTTTAACGGCACGGACCTCGGCGTAATAGCCGAAGGTGTGGTCAAAGACATACGGGTCTCATCTGACGGTATAAAGGTCGGTTCAAGATGGGCAGTCCGGGGAAAATAGAACAGGCTCTCGAAATGTCAAAGATATATCTCTTAAGCCTTGGGTGCCCGCGTAACATGAACGACAGTGAACTTCTGTTGTCCATGCTGGAAAAAGAAGGGTTCTCCGTTACCGACGACCCTGTCTCCGCCGATGCCGCGATAGTGAATACCTGCGGGTTCGTGGAAGACGCGAAGCGTGAATCCATAGATGTGATTCTGCGTCTCGCGGAGTTGAAAAAAAAGGGTGACATCGAGCGCATAGTGGTAACGGGATGCCTTTCCCAGAGGTATCCCTCGGAACTGATGGATCAGATAGGCGAGATCGACGCTGTTTTCGGCACTTCCGATTTTCTGAAGATACCTTCCATGCTGGGCCTTGTCTTTTCGGGAAAAAGAATAAAAGAGGTCAACCCGGAACCGGATTTCCTTGACGACGGGACCACGGGCCGAAAGATCCTTACACCGCCCCATTACACTTATGTGAAGATACAGGAAGGCTGTTCCAACAGGTGTTCGTACTGTGTAATACCGGCCTTGAAGGGCAGGAGGAGGAGCAGAACGCCTTCTTCCATTATAACCGAGGTCCGGAGGCTTGTTTCTTCCGGAGAGGTCAGGGAGCTTATACTGATAGGGCAGGATACCACCTCGTACGGCATGGACCTGGGCCGGGAAGTACGGCTTCCCGCTCTATTGAGGGAGGTCTGTGCCGCTGCCGGAAATACCTGGGTAAGGCTTCTTTACACTCATCCCGCGCATTTTACCGATGAACTTACGGAGGTCGTTTCGGAAACCCCTAACCTCCTGAAATACATAGACCTGCCGGTGCAGCACATAAACGACAGGATACTGCGGGAGATGAACAGGTCCGTCAGCGGCGGGGAGGCGCGTTCGTTGATAAACGGCATCAGGAGACGGATCAAAGGCGTGGCGCTCAGGACTTCCGTAATAGTGGGGTTTCCCGGGGAGACTGAAAAAGAATTTTCGGAACTTCTTGATTTCCTGAAGGAAGTACGGTTTGAACGCCTGGGGGCGTTCGTTTATTCGAGGGAGGAAGGATCGGCCGCCGCGGATATGCCGGGCCAGGTGCCGGATGCCCTGAAGAAAGAGCGGTTTGACAGGGTGATGACCCTTCAAAGGGACATCTCCGCCGAGAACAACGCCTCGCTTATCGGTAACGAACTCGATGTTCTGATAGACGAGCCCGCCGGGGAAGGGCGTTATGCGGGGAGGTCCTATATGGACGCGCCCGAAGTGGACGGTGGCGTGTTCGTTCTGGGCGAGGGGCTATCCGCGGGTGACCTGGTAAAGGCCAGGATAACTGGAGCCATGGAATATGACCTGGTAGGAGAACTGACAGATGAACCTGCCTAATAAGCTCACCATAGCCAGAATAGTTCTAGCGTTTATATTCATGGTGCTTCTTTTCTGTAATTCCGTGACCTGCAAAGTTCTGGCGCTGCTTACCTTTCTGGCGGCCTCTTTCACCGATTACCTGGACGGCTTTATCGCCAAAAAATTCAACATCACATCCGATTTCGGGAAGATCATGGACCCGGTGGCCGATAAGATCCTTACCATAGCGGCTTTTCTGGCTTTTGTGGAACTGAAGCTCGTACCCGCCTGGACGGTAGCTGTCATAATTCTTAGAGAACTGGTTATCACGAGTATGCGCCTCAGGGCCCTTCTGGACAGGGAAGTCCTGCCTGCCGGAATGGCGGGCAAACAGAAAACGGTCTCTCAGATCGTTACTATAGTGGCGATACTGGTGTTTATAGTTTTTAAGGAGACAGGAGTAAGGGCTTTCGGGTTCTGGAACGAAACATTCGAGTACTGGTACAGGCAGGGGATATTCATCATGATGCTTGTTACGGTCGCTCTTACTCTTATAAGCGGGTTCTCCTATATGCTGGGCAACAAGAAATACCTTTTCGGTAACGGCAGGATGTAATGAAGAACCTTCACGAGAACATTTCCACTCTTTTCGGTCTTGGCAGGATCCCTTTCGCCCCGGGCACATGGGGGTCGTTCGCGGGCCTGCTGGTCGCTATAGTCTTTCGCGGGAGTCCTCTTTTGCTGGGTCTGCTTTTCGCTCTGCTTTTCCCCCTGGGAGTATTCTCCTCAGGGGTGGCCGAAAGACGCGCCGGGAAGAAGGACCCTTCCGATATAATTATCGATGAATTTGTATGCATCCTGCCGATCTTCATAATAACGCCCGCGGAACCTTTTTACTTCGCGGCGGGTTTCCTTTTTTACAGGCTGATAGACATTATCAAGCCACCTCCTTTGGGCTATTGTGAAAAGATAAAAGGAGGATGGGGGATAATGCTCGACGATCTCGGCGCCGCCGTATATACGACCGTTATATTACGGCTGCTTTCCCTTCTGATATGAACCACATATAGACCCACATCTATACATACTTGTCAGTTTTTCCCCTGGCTTGACACCTCATTTTTTCCCTGTATACTCAAAATACCTTGATAATTTATAACAAATCACATCAATAGCTACCTGTAAATATAGAAAAGCGGTGAATTGTATAAAAAGTAACGGCTTTTATAATTCTTGAACAAGGACTTTATAATGATAATTTATATGCTGCATATCTTCAGGCATATGCTGGAACATGTTGATATCCAAAGATATAGAAAAACGGGTTCAGGGAACTCCGATCAAAATACCTTGTAAATTCAAATCGAATAAAGGGGTGGGAGAATGATAAGTACGGTTATGACTGTCGAGGAACTCGCTAAATACCTCAAAATGAAAGTGGTTACGATCTATAAGCACGCTCAGGAAGGGAGAATACCGGGTTTTAAGGTAGGGTCCAAATGGCGCTTTAAAAAAGAAACCATAGATGAATGGATCAGCCGGCAGGAAAGGCGTACCGGCCAATTTTAAAGAAAGGATTCCCATGGATTTTAATATCGCAGAAATAGATAATAGGAATACTCCTAGAGTTCAATTAAATCTTCCTATTAAAATAAACAACAATAAGGGAGAAACAATAGATTTTAATGAATTAGGAATGGGATTTCGTACGCTAAATAAGATTGAAAAAAGGGATTACAATGCAGAAATTAAACTAGATAGTGGGTGCATTGATTTTAATATTGAGATAATTTGGTCAAAGAAGGATAAAAAGTCAAATACATACATCCATGGTGCAAAATTTTCAGAAATAAACCCTGTTAAGTTACAAAAAATAAGAAAAAAAGTTATTATCACAAAGTTGAAAAACACTATTAAATCTTTTTCTCTAAAAGCAGATAAGAAAGACTTAATGAGATTTTCAAAAGAAGTCTTAGCTTATTTGTCTTCCTTATATCATCTCTCAGAAAAACTAGATTCTGGCAATATGAGAGTTAAAAATGCATCAGAATTTTTAAAGACTAGAACAGACAAGGTGATGGAGGAAGCTAAAATTTTTCAAGATTCGATTAATAATAAACTATTGGAGAAAAAAGCCAAAAAAGATTTTCGTGACCTGACGAGTTCTTGGGCCTATAAAGGGTTTATTGTTAAGAGATCTTTTGATAAGCCTCGAGGGTATCCAGGTGATTTTAGGATAATGGAATATATTTATGACGAGATTTTAATATCAAAAGGGATTGGCCAGTGTTTTGATGTGTATTTCCAGAATAATGAATATGCAGAAGCTGTTAGGAAAAGAAAAGACTGGATGAGGAGATATTTGGAAAATTTCATATCGGAAAAAAATAAGAAAAACATAAATATTTTAAATATAGCTTGTGGATCAAATCGAGAAATCAGAGAACTTTTGCATAATAAACCTTATGTTTATACACATCTTTCTGAAAAAGGAAAGAAAGTGATTTTGAATTTATTAGATCAAGATAATGAAGCATTAGCCTTTTCTAACTTAAATCTAAAGTCTTTTAATCGTTTCGTTGACATAAGATTGCTTGATAATGATATTATGGATTTAACAAAAGAAAATGAAGTTCAAATTAATCAAAGCATGGATTTGATTTATACAATTGGATTGGCAGATTATTTACCAGACAGAATCTTGGGAAAGTTGCTCAATAGATGTGTGGATAATTTTTTAAAAAAAGATGGGAAGTTAGTTATTGCTCATAAAGATATTTCTCGTTATAGACCTATGCCTCCAAACTGGTTTTGTGATTGGAATTTTTATTCAAGAAATAAAGATGATTTAAATAATCTACTAAAAAAACATGTTGGATTTGATACTGTTGATGTTCAGTATTACAGAGATGATACTGGAATTATTATTTTCGCAGAGTTGACAAAAATAAAATGAATTTTCTAGCCTTTACTGGATTAATTAACTTTATTACCTGTATCGCTTTAGGTCTTTTTGTTCTTTTGAAAGGATTTAAGTCTCGCCAAAATATCACATACTTTTTTTTAAATGTAAGTGTTGCTGTTTTTAGCTTGGGGTATTTTCTCTGGCAAATAACATCCGATCTTTCAGCTGTTCAATGGTTTAAGTTATTAGTGGTAGGTATTATTTTAATTAATCAAGCATATCTTATTTTTGTGTTTACTTTTTTAAATATAATTAAACGCCATAAAGTACCATTGACCATATGTTTTGCATTGAACTTATTTTATATCTTTGCAAATTACAAAGGATGGTTGTACCAAGATTTTCTAAATAAATTCGAATTAGGTATTTGGCCGATTCCAACAAATTTATTTGTGTCATATCTTATTTTTTGGGTTGTTCAATGTGTTTATGGGTTTATTTATTTATTTATTAATGCAAATAAAGGCTCAACGAGAAGAAGATTGCAAATAAGGTATTTCACAATAGCGGCAGTTGTTGGATTTCTGGGAGGCGCGACTAATTGGCCTATTTGGTTCAATATATATTTTCCTCCGTACGGTAATATCTTAATAAGTTTATATATCGCAATTGTTGCTTATGCAATTGTTAGGCATCAATTGATGGATATTAGCGTAATTGTAAAGAAAACGATAGTTTTTGCCGGTTTGTTTATAGCTTCGTACGCGGTTTTTGCAAGTTTTGCTTATATCGGTCTAGGCGTTATAGAAAACTTTACTAAAAATAGATGGATAGCAATGCTGCCTTCGGTATTTGTTGTAGTTGTTATGTTGCGGCCGTTAGAGAGTTTTTTGAGGAATGTTACCGATAAATTCCTCTTTCAAAAAAAATACGATTATAAGACATTGCTCAAGACCTTTGCCGACGATGTCCTGATGGTCCTTGACATGAACGAACTTGTCAACCTTACCGTTAATAAATTAACCGAGATCGTAAAGCTGGAGAACGCCACGATCTTGCTGAGCTCGGGGGAAGACGGCGATTTTAGCATAGTGGCCAGTTCCGGAATGGAGGACCCCGAATATGAAATAACTTCAGGTTCCGGGATAAGCGATCTGCTTATGACAAAACCCGATTATCTTCTTTTTGAGGACTCCTCCGATACCGATAACTATGACAATGAAGTCAGGCGTGCTATGAAAGACCTTCAGGCCCGGCTTCTTATCCCGCTTGTCCACAGGAACCAGGTAGTGGGGCTGCTTACCCTTGGAAAGAAGAAGTCTGATGAGGAATTCAGCCAGGACGACATCGATATCCTTCTTCCCATATCAAGGACGCTTTCCATAGCCATCGCCAACGCCAGGCTGTTCGAGCAGCTATCCGAAGCCCAGGCACAGGCGGCGCAGAGGGAGAAAATGGCCGTTATAGGCACGCTTTCGGCCGGGATCAATCACGAGATCTGCAATCCCCTGGGTATCGCCAGGGGGCAGTGCGAGATGTTCCTTCTTAACCTTAAAGAGGGCCTTTACGACGCTAAAGACCCCGAAGAGCTTCTTTTGAAAGCCCGGGAGATAATGGAGAAGGTCATAACCGAAACCGACCGGGCGACCGTTATTACACGCAAGCTTTCCTCCTTCGCCAAACCGGCAAAGGGGAACCTCCGGGAAGGCGTAGTCGTGGCCGAGGAACTGAGAGAGGTGATTTCGCTTCTCGAGCATGATCTCAGGCTGGATAATATAGAGATCGTAGAGGATTTCGGCGGCGATGTCCCGCCGATAGTCGCCGACAAAAAACAGCTTCAGGAGATATTTTTCAACCTGATAAGGAACGCGGCCCAGTCGATCAAGGCGGAGGGCGCGATAATACTGCGGACCCGGTCTGACAGGGGCAGGGTTTCTGTCGAGATAGAGGATACGGGAGAGGGAATAAGTGAAAGCAACCTTAAGCGCATATTCGATCCGTTCTTCACGACAAAAGACCCGGGTAAAGGCACCGGTCTCGGGCTTTTTATCGTCAAGCAGATCGTTGAGAGGAACAACGGCCGAATATCGGTTGCCAGCGAATCCGGGAAGGGGACCGTGTTCTCGGTCGTATTCGGTTCCGTTAAGGGCGCAGGCCTTTTTGCCGGCGGAGAGGACGGCGGGAAAAGAAAGGTAGCGGTTAAATGAACATTCCGTACGGAGCCGGAGAGGGAGGCAGGAAAGCGATCCTCTCTATAGATGACGAAACCAGTTTTACGGAACTGCTCAAGGGGTATTTTGAGCTGAGAGGCTACAGGGTCGATGTCACCAACGACGGTTCCAAGGGGCTTGAGCTCGCGAAAAGGAACCGGTACGATGTTGCGCTTCTCGACCTTAAAATGGAAGGCATGGACGGGGACGAGGTCATGCGGAAGATGAGGCGGATAAATCCCCGTACAAGGACTATATTCATAACCGCTTACAACGATTCGGGCAAGACCCGGAAGAGGCTTCTTGACGAAGGGGCCTTCGCGTTTGTGGAAAAACCGATCTCTAGCCTTAAAGACCTGGAGGAAACGGTCAGGCGGGCCGTTGAACCTCCCACAAAGAAAGGGGCTGACGCTATGCTTAAGATCCTGGTCGTGGACGACGAGATAGATATCTGTGATTTCGTGAAAAATTTTTTCAAGGACAGGAATTTCGAGGTTTTCGTGGCCCACGACGGCAGGGAGGCGCTCAACCTGGTCGAGTCCAGGAGACCCGATATAGTGCTCCTGGATGTCAAGATGCCCGTCATGGACGGCATGCAGGCCCTGAGGGAGATAAAGAAAGTGAACAGGAAAAGCCGGATAATAATGATCACGGCGGTGAACGATACCGACAGGATAGAGGAAGCGAGGCGACTCGGTGTGTACGAGTACATAACCAAGCCTCTTTTGCTGGAACAGCTGGAAAGGACCGTGCTGACCGTGGCCGAAGAGATAAAAATGGAGGAGACAGAGGGTGAATAACTCTACGAAAAACGACAATTTCGCGCAGGAGAATAACTGGCTTAAGCTGCAGGACTGGATATCGGAAAAGATAAGGAGCTGCGACGGCGGCCTTATCCCCATGGACAGCGACCTCGGCAGCAGGAGAGAAGAACCGGAGCTTGATTACCAGTACTTTCTCGAGAACGCGTCCAGGACCATGATACGCTTCAAGAAGGTGGAGCACCTGATAAAGATGATCGTGCGCACCATCGACGAACAGGTAAAGGTCACTCATACGGCCATGCTGGTCCTCAGCAGGGATAAAGACTGCTTTAACCTTATCGATTCCAAAGGCGTGGAGGGGATGAAGATACCCGTGGGGTTTATCCGCCTGACCTTTACCAACCCGCTGGTGAAATTATTCAACGAGAGGCGGAATTTCACGATCTCCGAAACCGGGGCCGTAAGCTACAAGGGTCTGCTGGATTCGCTTACGAGGAACGAAAAAGTGGCCGGTAACACCGGGCTGTCGGAGCTTGTGAAACTTTCGATAAAGCAGATGGAGCTTCTCAAGGCCACCCTGTGCGTCCCGATATATTACAAAAAGGACCTTCTCGGTGTCTTTGTCCTGGGGAAAAAGCTTTCCAACATGAGCTTCTGCAGGCAGGAGATAAGTTTTTTCGGAACGCTCGCCAACGATGTCGCCATGGCCATTTCGAACGCCAATCTCATACAGGACCTGCAGGAGAAGATATACGAGGTCCACGAGCTTTACGAAAGGGAGCACCGTATATTCATCAATACTTCGATCTCGCTTGCGGCCGCTATAGACGCCAGGGACCCGTATACCCACGGCCATACCGAACGAGTGACCCAGTACGCGCTTTCGATATCCGAGGAGCTTGACGATCTGCCGGAAGCACAGGCTTACCTGAACTTCAGGGAAACCCTGCACATAGCGGGCCTCCTCCACGATGTGGGGAAGATAGGAGTACCGGACAGTATATTGAACAAGGAGGACCAGCTTACTTCAGAGGAGTACGAACGGATAAAAGAACACTCGCTTACAGGCGCGGCGATACTTTATCCGATAAGCGAACTGAAAGGCGTGTGCAACGAGGTGCGGGCGCATCACGAAAGATACGACGGGGAAGGCTATCCTGACGGGCTGAAAGCCGACGAGATACCTTTCGTCGCGCGGATAATCGCCGTCGCGGACACCTTTGACGCCGTAACCAGCGACAGGCCGTACAGGAGGAAAAAACCGGCCGAGACGGCCGTCAGGATAATAGAGGAAAATTCGGGAACTCAGTTCGACCCGGTAGTTGTAAGCGCTTTTCTGCTGGCATATAAAAAAGGCAAGTTCAAGAATTATGTCTGATCTCCGGCAGGCAGCTCTATCCTGAAAGAGGCGCCTTCCTTTGTGCTTGAGACTTTTACCGAGCCCTCGTGTTTCTCTATAATACCGTGCACTACGCTTAAGCCTAATCCGGAACCTTCGTCCTTCCTGGAGAAGAAGGGGTCGAATATCCTCTTCAGGTCTTCCTTTTCTATCCCCGTGCCGGTATCGGATATTTCAACGAACACTTTCGTTCCTTCTTTCCCGGTCCTTATTACGATCGAACCCGGCGGGCGGATCGCGTCTTTCGCGTTAAGGAGAAGGTTGAGGAAAGCCTGTTTCAATTGGACCGGATCGGCGTTTATGCGGGGAAGGTCGGACAGGTGCCTTTCAACAGATATGTTCTTTCTGAGAAAATCGTTGTTCAGGAACTCGCAAGTCTCGTTTATCAAAAGATTAACATCCGTTCTGCGTATATTGAGGCTCGCCGGTTTTGAGAATTCAAGCAATTGCCTGACGATGTTGTTGATCTTGTCGACTTCGGCCGGGACTATCCGGCAGAACTTCTCTAAAAAAACGGGGTCGTTGTGCCGGGCGGGCAAAAACTCGGAAAAGGTCTTTATCGAGGTTAAGGGGTTCTTTATCTCATGCGCCATGCCGGCGGCAAGGGTGGATATGGCCTTGAGCTTTTCTGCTCGCTGGAGTTCATTTCTCAACTTTATATTTTCTTCGTCGATTTGCGAGATGGATCCATGAAAGAAATATTTGTCTAAAAGATATTGAATTTTGTTTTTTATAGGATTAAATAAAAAAAGGAAAAAACATAAAATAAACAAAGAGAAAGAAATAGAATGATATTTATAGTAATTTCTAAATATATGTTCGAGAATAAAGATGGTCGAAATGTATAGTGCTAAAAGAGTTGAAACGATAACGCTATATATAACAGTTTTTTTAAAAACTATATTAATGTCGAGTAATTTGTGTGCAATAATGGTATAAGCAAGTATTCCGATATAAATTGTTAAAAGTAAATTTAAGTAAGGGGGGATAGGGATTTTAAAAAAAAGAAAATAATTAGTTGAACCGCCTAGATATCCTGCTATCAATGCAATGACAATATATTTTATTTTATTTTTATTTGCTGAAGATGCTTTACGATAACATTTTAATGGTGTCACAATTGATAACATAGCATAAGTGAAAAAATATGCTAAAAAAACATAATAAATTGGGCCTGGAATTCCCCAGTATGGAAAAATGTCTACAGAACGCACGCCTGATATGAAATATGGCGTAAAAATTAATAGTGCGATAGTTGTTCCGAATAAATATCCTATAAAAAGCAATTTATCTCGTTTAATCTTTAAGAGAGTAGACACGAAATGAAAAGTAGTAATAGGTATAAATACAGCGCCTAAATGTAGGAATCGAAACCAGAATAAAACTTTAATAGGGATTGTTGATAAGGGCCAAAAGATATATCCAAAACTCCAAATTGCTATGAAGACATTCATTATTGAAAAGCGAAAATTAATTCTTGAATGGGGGTTTTTAGATAATACATAGACGGCTAAGATAAGTGCACCTATGAAATTTATTGCTCCAGATAGTGAAAAAAAATGTAAATAATTCATATCATGGAAGATTATTTTAATAAATTTCTTGTTTTTTCAAAAACTTCTGATTTGTTGAAAGGCTTGGAAATATATTCTACAGCTCCTAATTTCATTGCTTTTGTTGCCATTTCAACACTTTGATATCCCGTGATTATTATCACTTTCAGTTCCGGGGCTATTTTCCTGATCTCCTCTAAAGTCTCAAGCCCGTTACGGACGGGCATTTTTATATCTAGAAGCAGGCCGTCGTAAGGGGCTTCTTTGATCTTGTTTACGGCTTCCGCGCCGTTATTCGCGAAATCAAGCTCGTAATCGTTTTCAAGGATAAGGTTCAGCGACTCGCGCACACCTTCCTCGTCGTCGCATATCAGTATCCGTTTTTTCTGCATTTTATTCTCCTCCTGTTATTGATTTTTGTATGGGCGCAGCGTAATGACCCGGGGCTGTGCTTATCAACTATAAAGCCGGCGGAGATATTACGCAGATCGCTTCGGCCTTTGACCTGCCCTTGTTGGTGAATGTATGGGGGAGCGAGGCGTCAAAATACAGGCTGTCGCCGGTCTTAAGCGAATAATCCGATTTTCCCACTACGGCCGTCATCGCCCCCGAAAGTATGTAAATAAATTTCTCCACCCCGGTCCTGTTCTCTTCAGGCTGGGTCTTGCCCCCGGGATCGAGCCGTATGACCAGGGGCATTATCTTTTTGTCCATGGTCTTGGTGACGAGCAGTTCATAGCGGGCCTTGGGCGAATGCACGAAATGCTCTGTTCTTCTTTTCCTGGGTACGCTTTCAACTGTCTTTGATTCTTCCTCGATGCCGGCGTAAAGTTCGGCCAGCGATGTGTTCAGTGCTTTACAGATGTTCTGGTGGGCTTCCAGCGTTCCCGTCATCTTGTTGTTTTCCATTCTGCTGAGAGTCGCAAGCGCGACACCGCTTTTCTCCGACAGTTCGTTAAGGGTTATCCCGCGGTCTTTTCTCAACTGACGCAACTTTTTGCCTATTTTCATAAGATATCCTCCCGGATGGTGTTCTGTAAAAATACCTTCAAAACAAATATACCCTTTATTTTCTAAAAAATCAAATAATATTTAATTATTTACAAATCGACCGAAGAGCCGGCAGGTCATTATAACTTGTTACTTGAGGTGGCATATGCTAGAATTATTCAACTATGGCAAAAGAATACATTTACATTAAGGGAGCGAGGGAGCATAACCTCAAGGATATCGAGACCAGTATCCCCAGGGGTGTTCTCTGCGTGGTGACCGGGCTTTCGGGCTCCGGAAAATCTTCCCTCGCGTTCGATACCATATATGCCGAGGGCCAGCGCAGGTATGTCGAATCGCTGTCGAGCTATGCCAGGCAGTTCCTGGAACGCCTGCAGAAGCCCCGTGTGGACCATATAGAGGGGCTGTCTCCGACCATAAGCATCGAACAGAGGGCAAGCGGAAGGAATCCCCGCTCTACCGTAGGAACACAGACGGAGATATTCGATTACCTGAGGATACTCTTCGCCCGTGTGGGCATACAGCACTGCCCGGTTTGCGGAAAGCCCATATCCGGACAAAGTTCGCAGCAGATCGTGGACAACATACTGGACATGGAAGAAGGTACGCGCATAATGCTCCTCGCCCCGCTTGTTCAGGGGAGAAAAGGCGAGCATCTTGAATTGATGAAAAAGGCAAGGCAAGAAGGGGTTATCAGGCTTCGTGTAGACGGCGAGATAGCGGAGATAAGCGACAGGATACCCGATCTTAACAAGAAGGTCAAACATTCCATCGAAGCCGTTATAGACCGGATGGTCGTTAAAAAGGGGATAAGGACAAGGCTTTCGGACTCCGTTGAAACGGCTCTGCGCATGGGAGGGGGAGTAGTGATCGTTTCTCCCGCCGAAAGCCAAAAGAGATCCGGCGGTGATATATTGTTCAGCGAACAGAACGCCTGCGTGGATTGCGGTATAAGTTTTGACAAGCTCGCTCCCAGGAATTTTTCCTTTAACAGCCCTTACGGGGCCTGCCCCGTCTGTAACGGGCTCGGGAACAAACAGGAGATCGATACCGGACTGCTCGTGAAAGACCCTTCGGAGCCGCTGATACGGGCCATAATCCCCTGGAAAAGGGGCGGTAAGGGAATGGTCCTTCATTTCAGGCGGCGGATACGGCGCCTTGCCAGGTATCACGGGTTCGATTTTAACACGCCCTGGGAAGATCTTGACGATGAGCTTCGCCGGATGGTCCTGTACGGGGATGAAGAGTCCGGTTTTGAAGGCGTTATCCCCAATCTGGAAAGGCGTTTTCAGCAGACAGACAGCGATTTCATGAAGGAGCTCATCGGATCGTTCATGTCGGAACAGCCATGCCCGGAATGCGGCGGTGACCGCCTCAGGAAAGAATCCCTGTCGGTATATGTGGACGGAAAGAATATCGCGGATATAGGAAGGATGTCGATCAAGCAGGCGAAGGAGTACTTTTCCTCGCTGAAACTTACGGGGACTCAAAAGAAGATCGCCGAAGAGGCTCTCAAGGAGATCTGCGCCAGGCTCGATTTTATGGTGAATGTCGGCCTGAACTACCTTACGCTCGACCGTAAAAGCAATACTCTTTCCGGGGGGGAAGACCAGAGGATACGCCTTGCCACTCAGATCGGAGCCGGACTGGTCGGAGTGCTGTATGTGCTGGACGAGCCGAGTATAGGGCTTCACCAGAGGGATAACCGCAAACTTCTCGATACGCTTACGGCCCTGCGGGACCTGGGTAATTCCCTTATAGTGGTAGAGCACGACGAGGAGACGATAAGGTCGGCTGACCATATAATCGACCTGGGGCCGGGAGCGGGTGAACACGGCGGGAAAATAATAGCCCAGGGAAATATCGATGAGATCCTCGCGAGCAAAAGGTCCCTTACCGGTAAGTATCTAAGGGGCGAGATCAAGATCGAAGTGCCCGGTAAGAGGCGCAAGCCCCCCGGCGGAAATTATTTAGAGGTAAAGGGCGCCGCGGAGCATAATCTCAGGAACATAAATGTCAAGTTCCCGCTGGGCGTATTTAACTGCGTAACCGGTGTTTCAGGGTCGGGTAAAAGTACGCTGATCGACGAGATACTTTACAGGGCGCTTGCCAGAGAGCTTTACAGGGCCAAACAGACCCCCGGGAAACACAAAGCCATCAAGGGTATGGAAAACATCGATAAGGTCATAGTGATCGACCAGGCCCCTATCGGAAGGACACCCCGGTCGAACCCCGCCACATATACGGGGGCGTTCGATCCCATAAGGAAACTTTTCAGCGGGCTTCCCGAATCCAGGCTGAGGGGATACAAGCCCGGCAGGTTCAGTTTCAATGTCAAAGGAGGCAGGTGTGAGGCCTGCCGCGGTGACGGGGTAAAAAAGATAGAGATGCATTTTCTTCCCGATGTTTATGTCCAGTGCCAGGTCTGCGGAGGACGGCGGTTCAACGACCAGACGCTCGAGGTCGCTTACAAAGGGTATAATATCTCTGATATACTTGACCTGAGCGTGGAAGAGGCCCTTAAGGTCTTTGAGAACATACCGCCTGTGGAGGCCAGGCTCAGGACGCTTTACGATGTGGGTCTGGGCTATATAAAACTCGGGCAGCCCGCGACAACCCTTTCCGGAGGGGAGGCACAGCGCGTAAAACTTTCCACGGAGCTTTCCAGGACGGCTACTGGGAAGACCCTTTATATACTTGACGAGCCTACAACAGGCCTTCATTTCGCCGATATACACAAGCTTCTCGATGTCCTTCACCGGCTGGTCGATTCGGGGAATACCGTTCTGGTCATCGAGCACAATCTGGATGTTATTAAGTCCGCGGACCATATCATAGACCTGGGGCCCGAAGGCGGGGACCAGGGGGGCAAGCTGGTCGCCTGCGGGACTCCCGAGGAAATAGCCGCCGAAAAGGCTTCGTACACGGGCAAATATCTCAGTGAAGTGCTTTGATCTCCGGTATTTTGGTATTTGCGCTGCCCCTGCCGGCCGCTTTAAAAATACCTTGATGGCGGCTCTCTATTTTGATAGCATATATGTTATAATTATGACTTATAACCTAAACTAAGCGATCGTCCCGCGAGTTTGCGCGAAAAACCGTCTAGATGAAGAAAATTTTTCTGCTTATACCGCTTGTTGCTTTAATGGCAGCATGTCCTTTATCGGCCGAAGACGCGGTTTACAGGTCTGATATGGATTTTGCCCGGAAAGCCATAAAGGACGGATTTTACGATCTGGCGGAGAACAAGTTGAATTCCGTGCTTCTGTCCGAGATCCCCCGTGATATGCAGGCGGAAGCTCATCTGTTGCTGGGAAGGGTATACCTGGAGAAAGGCCTTTCCACTAAAGCTCTTACCGAGTTCAATTTCGTTATAGGCCGGGATGTAAGTGAAGACTTTCTTGCCGCGGCTACTTACTGGGCAGCGGAGGTCTATTTCAGGGAAGGCGAATTCGAACAGGCTCTTTCGTATTATCAGTCGGTTATCGAGGATTTCCCTTCCAGCGAATATGTAAAGTATTCGTATTTTTCACAGGCCTGGTGTTACGAGGAAATGGCGGAATACGAACTTGCCCTTGAGGTGTTTGGTGATATTTTGGAGCTTTATCCGCACAGCAGCCTGGCCCTTGACGCCAAATATAAAATAGCGGAAGTGCTTTACAGTTCCGGAGAACTCGATCGCGCCAAGGTACATCTCAGGGAATTCGCGTCGGCTTACCCGGTCAGCGAGAAGATATTCGATGTGTATTACATGCTGGCGGATGCGCAATACAGGACCGGCGAATACCTGTTGAGCATAAACAACGCGAAGAAAGCCGTAAAAGGAGGGGTCGGTGCCCCCTGGCGCGCGCAGGCCGAATATATGATCGCAACGGCCCTTCTGCGTTCGGGCAACGCTTCAGAAAGCGAGAGCTGGTTCAGGAAAGCCGCTTCGGACTCAAAGGACCCGGAGATCACCGCCGCCGCTCAGATGGGGATAGCGCGCATTAACATGGAAAAAGGGGATCCGGAAAAGGCCGCGGAGGCCGCCAGGACCGTGGTGGAGGAGATACCCGGGAACAAGTGGACCGATGACGCTTATCTGATGTTAGGCGAAGCCTGTTCGGCTACCGGAAGGCACGGGCGCGCGGCCGAAGTTTACGAAACAGCCATAGAGGCTCTTCCGGGGGCGGAGCTCTCCGGTGAGTTCCATTATAACCTGGCCTGGGCATATCTTTCTGACGGCCGCGAGGAAGACGCTCTTGAGGCGTTCGACAGGACCGTCGAGGAGGCGGACGGGGAAGAAATAGTGGCCAGTGCTCTTTGCAGTATCGGCGACATACTCCAGGGAAGGGGCGAGTTCTACAGGGCAGTGGATGTTTACGACAGGGTGCTGAGGGATCATCCCAAAAGCCTCCTGGCCGACCACGCTCAGTACCAGGTCGGTTCCATTATGAAAGAAGAGCGCAGGTTCGATTCGGCGATCCTGGCCTTCCGTTCACTGCTGGTAAATTTCCCGTCATCTCCGCTTAAGGATAAAGCTGTTTTTCAGCTGGGACAGTTGTATTTTGCCAGGGGCGATTTCAAGGGAGCGGCGGAGCAGTTCAGGCTTCTTCGGGAGGAGTACCCCAAAAGCAGGCTGGCTGAAGAAGCGCATATGCAGGAAGCGATAGCTCTTTACAACGCAGGGGAATACCCCGAAGCGATAAAAAGATATAATGCCATTATCGCGTCTTCTCCCGGTGAAGACATGGCCCTCCGGGCAAGATATAACCTGGGGTGGGCTTATTTCAAGACCGGTAACGAAGCCAGGGCCCTTGAAATTTTTAACAGGATACTTAACGAGACCTCCGATCCCAGGTTCGCCCCGGGGATCAAACTGTGGTTCGGGGAATATTATTACGGCAAGGGGGATTTCGATAAAGCCGGACGCTATTTTTCCGAGGTTACGGCGGAATACCCCGATACGAAATACGCCGAAGAAGCTTCCTACTGGCTGGGATGGGCCCTTAACGACTCCGGGAGCACCGGCAAAAGCATCGAGCATTTCCGCAAAGTCCTGGAAGAGATGCCGCGAAGCGGGCGGGCGCCGCAGATAGTGCTTACGCTCGGGGACATCTACAGAAAGAACGGGGAGCATCACCGCGCGATCTCCATGTATAAAAGGCTTTTAAGGGATTATCCCGAAAGCGGCATAACCAACATCGCGAATAACCGTATCGGTATGATCTACAAGGAACAGGGGAAATTCGACCTGGCCATAGATTATTTCCGTACTTCGATCACGGGTTCAAATACAGAGACCAACGCCCAGATACAGTTCGATATCGCGGAATCACTGGAAATGTCCGGCCGTGTGGATGACGCCATCGAGGAATACCTCAAGGTGGAATACAAGTATCCCGCGGGGGAATACTGGGTCATGAGGGCCCATTACAAATGTGCCCGGCTTCTCGAGCTTACGGGAAGACCGGAAAGGGCGCTTAAGCTTTACCGGAAACTTGCCGACGGTGAAGGCCGTGAGGCGGCTTTCGCCGAGGAAAAACTGAAACTTTTGAAGCAACGATAAACCATCGACGGTAAATGTCAGGAGGGAGAATGTGGGAACTTGTAATTAAGGGCGGGCCTTTGATGTTCTTGATAATACTATGTTCGGTCATAGCGGTAGCCGTGCTGATCGAGAGGTTGTGGTATCTTCACAACGCCCGGATAAATACCGCTGATTTTATGGAGGATATATCCGAGACATTGCGACGGAACAAGGTGCTGGACGCTATCGATAAATGTAACGCGATGCCGGGTCCCATAGCCCGTATATTGAAAGCGGGGATCCTGAAGCACGACAGGTCGAGGGTCGAGATCAAGGAAGCGATCGAGGACGCGGGCCTTCACGAAGTGCCCCGCCTTGAAAGTAACCTGGGTGTACTGGCGACCATAGCCCATATATCCCCGCTCCTGGGCCTGCTGGGCACCGTTACGGGGATGGTAAGGTCCTTTCAGGTGATAGAGCAGAAAGCTACGGCTCTCATGCCGGTGAACCCCGGTGATCTCGCCGGAGGCATATGGGAAGCTCTTATTACTACCGTCGCGGGACTTGCCGTGGCTATCCCTACTTATGTGGCCTATAACTTTCTGGTAAGCAAAGTAGACGGTTTCGTGCTGGAGATGGAGAAGAGCGCAACGGACCTGGTTAACATACTAGGGGCCAAGAGAGAAGAAGATGAAGTTTAAACGGAAAACCTTTCTGGAAAAAGGCAGGCTCGATATAGCGCCTCTTATAGATGTGGTGTTTCTGCTGCTTATTTTCTTCATGCTTACTTCCAGCTTTATTTTTCAGCCCGGTATACGGGTCAACCTTCCTAAAGCGGTGACCAGCGAGGTCCTTCACAGGGAGGTAATGGTGGTTACGGTCACGGAGGATAATACCGTGTTTATCGACGAAAGGCCGGTGGAGGGTGAAGAGCTGCTTTCCCGGATAACGGCCGCGGGGAAAAGTTCCCAGCCGCTGCTCATAAAAGCGGACCAGCAGGCCGATCTCGGCAAAGTGATCGAGATATGGGACCTTTGCCGTCAGGTTGACATAAAACAGATAAACATCGCTACGACCCAGTAAAAGGGTTCTTTATGCCTATATCAAGGACGCTACGAACTGCTATTCTTATCTCCGTGGGAGTACACCTGGCGGGAATGTCAGCGGTCGAGATCATTACTCCGGAAGGCCTTGAGAGGATCAAGCCTTTTACCCAGGTGGATTTTCTCGGGCCTATACTTAAAAAGACAGCGTTCGAGATAATGATAGAGCATTCCGAACCCGGGTTCTCAACAGCTTACGGGGAGTTCTCGGCGGCCCCGGCGGGCGGATACTTGAAGGTCGCCACGCCCAGGCGTAAATTCTCGGTCGAGAGGTATCCCGGATATTTCGGCATATCTCCGGCAGCGGGTGTTTTCGATTTTCTTTCCGGGAGCAAGAGCCTTCCGGATATGATGCTTTCCAGGCCAATGCTCGGGGAGCCGGCGGTCCCGCGGACCGGGCCCTTATCCGGAGGCTCTTCCGCCGAAAGGCAGGTGGTTCACAGGCCCGAACAGCCCAATCTTCTCAGGGGGCTTTACGGGAATGAAGCCGGTTTCGCGGTGAGGTTCAGGGTGCTGGTGGATCGTGCGGGTAATGTAAAGATGGCGGAGCCTTTGACCACTACAGGGTTCCCCCAGCTTGACCTTAAAGCGGCCGAATATGTTAAGAGCTGGATCTTCGCTCCGGCTAACACAACAGAGCCGGGAGAGGAGTGGGTAGAAGTTGAGGTCCTCCTTGAAACGGGAGGAAGATAGATGGTCAAACTGGATATTTCAATGGCCCTGTTCTTTTACCTGCTTTTTACCGCGGTCTTTATGCTTATTGTCTGGTCCTTCTTCGATCTGGGCACCGGGCTTAAAAGCTACGGGTCCGATGAAAAATATATCTGGCATTGCCCGATATGCGCTTATAATTATATCGACAGCCGGAACGAGGAGATCTCGGTATGCCCGAGGTGCAAAAGCTATAATCAGCGGGTAGATAAAGAAAAGATCCTCAAGGATAAAGCGTAGATCAGATTTTGACCTTAAGCCAAAAGGAGGTAAAATGATAACCAAGATAGGTCTGGCGGCGGGAGATATATGGAATTATCTGGAGAAAAAACACGGTTCTTCTTCTTTCAGCGAGATAGTGGAAGGGTTGGGTCTCAAAAAAGAACTTGCGCTCATGAGCCTCGGCTGGCTGGCCCGGGAAGGGCATATCGTCCTTGATACGGAAGACGAGGATTTTCTTGTAAGGCTCAACAAAAAATAAGGAGATCGCCATGGAAGAGATGATCTATGAACCGGCGGTGGCGGAAGACGAGAGACTCGTAGGCGGGGAAGGGTCCGTAGCGGAAGCGGTTCCTATAAAACCACCGCTCAGGGTCGTGGACCACAGGACTATCAATAAGAAATTCGGATGGTGGGCGGCCGTTGTAATGATCGAGAGTTACGCCAAGAAACAGGTCTGTTTTTATCTGTGGCAGAAAAAGGACGGTACTTGGAAAAGAAAACAGAAGTTCGGGATCCATTCAAAGTCTGACTGGAAAAAGATGAAGGAGGCGGTGGATTCTTTCGCGGAAGAACTCGATGATTAACTTCGTTCGGGAAAGGTTTGTTTTGGTGGAGCTAAGGGGGATCGAACCCCTGACCTCCTGATTGCGAACCAGGCGCTCTCCCAGCTGAGCTATAGCCCCACCGAAGTTTTAATATTATAACATTTATCAGTAAGGTGTAAACAGAAAACTAAAAAGATATTTTTGGAGAATGATGAAAAGCAGCCCGGTAAAAGCAGTTTTAACCGCCTTGATGATGTGCGCGGTACTTTCGCCCGTTGCGCCGTGTTTCGCGGACAGCGGCCCTATACGCGTTAAGCTTGAGGTGATAGGGGACTGGCGGATAAACAGGGAAGTGGAAAGTTTCCTCGAGACATACATCGCTTCCTGCGAAGGGGTCGAGGTGGTCGATTCGGCCCCGAGGGTCTACATACATGTTATAGCGCGGGGAATAGATACGAATAAAGGAAGGCGCCTTGGTTATGTAATGGCTTCAGCAAGTTCGGAAATAATGGAAATGGTCCTGGACAGCGGCCGGGAACGGGTAATTACCGACTATAACGGCCTCTGGATGGAAACCGGACCGGATCTCCGCAAGCTTTGTGAACAATGCGCCGTGGCCATAGACGCCGGGGTTTTCGATAAATACAGGGCCGAAGTTGTTTCCGCGGGGCCCGGAACGGAAGAGGAAAGATGAAAGGAAGCTTCAAACGGAAAAGAATAGCGGTTTTGCTGATAGGCGCGGTGTTTTGCGCCTGTGCCGCCGGTTGCGGCGGAAAGGACCCCGGCGATGAGGTCATAGCCTCCGTGGGGAACACCCGGATAACGGTGAACGATTTTAACGAAAGGGTCTCTAACCTTCCTCCGCGGTATCAGAGAATAGCAAAAGCGCGTAAAGGCCAGTTCCTGCAGGAGTTGATCACGGACATTCTGCTTTATAACGCCGCCCTCGAGAAGGGAGTGGACAAGGACAGGGAAGTCCGGAAAATGGTGGAGGAGGCGAAGAAAAAAATACTGATAGCCAGGCTGCTTAAAGACGAGGTTAACGAAGCCGTTACCATCACCGACGAGGAAGTGGAGGAGTATTACCTGAGTAATCCGGTAAGGTACATGACCCCCGAGATATTAAGGGCATCCCACATCCTTCTGCTGAACAAGGATGACGCGGAAGAAGCCGTCAGGGCTCTGGATGCAGGCGTGCCTTTCGAGGAAGTGGCCAGGGCAAAATCGGTGGACCCGACCGCGCAGAACGGCGGTGATATAGGTTATTTTCCCAGAGGCCAGCTCATGCCGGAATTCGAAAAAGCCTGCGCCGGTCTCGAGGTGGGTCAGGTTTCCGGCATAGTCCGTACCAGTCTGGGATACCATATAATCAAACTTACCGACCGGCGGGATCCCGTGTTGAGACCCCTGGAGCAGGTCGAGGATTCCATCCGCGCCAGGATCGCCGCCAGGAAGAGAAGCGAAGCTTTCAGTTCTCTTCTCGCGGAACTTAAGCGGGATACGGAAGTTAAGATAAACGAAGAAGCTTTATCTATGGACCCGGAAAAAGAAAAGTAAGCGTTTTAACGATACAACATGAAGGGAGGGATATAACATGTCAGCAAGGACAAGAAGATATGCGGCGGTATTTTCGTTGCTGTTGTTCGCCTGTGCCGGTCTCACCTGTGTTTCGTCTCATGCGGTTATGGTCGATAAGGTGATAGTGGAAGTTAACGGCGAGGTTATAACACAGCGAGAATTTGACAGGACTTTCGACCCTATCAAAGCCCAGATAGAGGCTAATTTTCAGGGTGAAGAACTGCAGAACCGCCTTGAGATGGCAAGAAAGGGGGTGCTGGAGCAGCTTATCAATTCAAAACTGGCGATAAGCGCGGCGAAAAAAGCTGATATAGAGATAGACGAACAGGAGCTGCAGCAAAGGATAGAGAGGATACAGTCCTATTACGGCAGCAGGGAAGAATTCCTGAAGGCCCTTGATCAGAAAGGAACCAATCTGTCCGAGTTCGAGAAGGAGATCAGGGAGCAGATGCTCGCCCAGCAGGTCGTCCAGAAAGAGATCTCCGGGAAAATAACCGTGGCGCCGGGAGAAGTAAGCGAACTGTACGAAAAAAACCGTGAAAAGCTCATCTCTCCGAAAAGCTACAAGGTAAGGACCCTGATGGTCCGGAAATCCGGCGAGGATAACAAGGCGGAAGACCGCGCTAAAGCCGAGTCCATCCGTAAGGAAATAAAGGAAGGCGCTGATTTTTCCGAAGTGGCGGCCTCCAGGTCCGAAGGGCCCTTTGCTGATAAAAAGGGTGATATGGGGTATATCGTGCAGGGACAGTTGGCGCCGCCTCTCGAAGAAGTAGTGCTCGGGCTCAAAGAGAACGAGATCTCACGGGTCGTCGAGACGCCCATAGGATTCCATATATTCAAAGTGGAAGATATCGAGGAGCCCAGGCAGCTTTCCCTTGAAGAGGTCAACGAGTTCCTGAAGGACCAGCTCTATAAGAGAAAGTTCCAGGAAGAGCTGGTCGAATGGCTCGAGAAAGAAAGGGAGGAAGCCCATATTTCCTATAAATAGAAAACTGGTCTTTCTCACCATGGGGGACCCGGCGGGCATCGGCCCCGGTATTATCCTGAACGCGCTTCGCGACATCCGGACCGGTGATGGCGTCCTCTATGTTGTTATCGGCGACAGGGATGTTTTCAACGGCCTTGCGGGGCCGGGTGTTCTGCGGGAGGTGTCCCCGGAAGACGCGGCCGCTTTCCGTTTTCCCGGATCCGGGATATCTCTGGTTGACCCGGGCGGAGCACTGGAAGGGAATGTTTTCGGCAAACCTACGGAAAAGGGCGCGGCAAAATCTCTTAGCTGTATAGACACGGCGGTTGATCTCGTGAAGCGGACACCCGAGGGCATTAAGTCCGCTATCGTTACGGCCCCTGTCAGCAAGGAAGCGGTTGCCGCCGTATGCCCCGGATTTGTGGGGCATACGGAGCATCTTCAGAAAGCTTTCGGCGCTGAAAAGGTGACGATGGTAATGGTAGGCGAGAAACTCAAAGTCGTGCCCGTAACACGCCATATCCCCCTTAAGGATGTTCCCGGAAGTCTTACACCTGAACTGATCGTGGACACTATACGACAGGTAGTGGCGGACAGGTATATAGTTTCCGGGGCGGAAGACCCGTCTATCGCAGTTTGCGCGCTTAACCCTCATTGCGGGGAAGGAGGCAGGATCGGCAGGGAGGAATTAGATATTATAGGGCCCGCCGTGGCCGCCGCCGCGCGGGATTATCCGCGCATCAAGGGGCCGGTTTCCGCCGATGTGGTCTTTTACAAAGCATTGAAAGGCGAAGTGGATATAGTACTCTCGATGTACCACGATCAATGCCTTTCGCCTTTCAAAATGGTGGACTTCGACAGGGGTGTGAACATGACCCTGGGACTCGGGCATGTAAGGACCTCGCCGGACCATGGCACGGCTTTCGATATTGCCGGAAAGGGGATCGCGGACCACGGTTCCATGCTGGCGGCGATAAAACTGGCTTTAAGGGCCGTGGAAAATTAAAGGCTATGGACCTGAGGAACTTAAAGTCTGTATGGAAAGAGATCGGATTCCGGCCGGACCGTTCTCTCGGGCAGAATTTCCTTATCGACAAGAATGTACGGAAGAAGATACTCGATAACCTGAGGCTTAAAGGGGATGAAACGGTTCTGGAGATAGGGCCGGGGTTCGGGATGATGACATTTGAACTTGCGGGTTCGGCCGGGGAGCTTATCGCGGTGGAAAAAGACCGCAGGATTTGTTCGGTAATGAGGCCGTTCTTTAAGGACGCGGGGAATATCCGGCTTGTGAACGGTGACATAATGAAGACGGACATAGCCGGTCTTATAGGCGGAAGGGCCTCAAGGGTCGTTGTTTACGGGAATGTGCCTTATTATATTTCCACTCCTATCATCGGGAAAGTTATCGAGGAGGGGAAAGGGGTAGACAGTTTTTTTGTGGTCATACAGGAAGAGCTTGCGGACAGGCTTACCGCGCCGCCCGGTTCACGGACCTACGGATCGGTCAGTTGTTATGTCCAGTATCACACGAAGCCCAGAAAGGTCATGCGTGTGAAAAAGAACTGTTTTTACCCCGTCCCGAAAGTCGACTCGGCCCTTCTAGAGATGGAACTGGTGCCGGAAAAGACGGTTAAGCCCGCAGATCCTCAGCTTATGTTCCTGATAATCCGTAAGGCCTTTTCTCAGAGGAGGAAAAAGCTTGTCAATCCGCTCTCCGGAGGCGGGATCCGCGGTATTGACAAGAAAGGATGGATACAGATCCTGCAAGGCGCAGGTCTGGACCCTTCCAGCAGGGCCGAGGATCTTTCCCTTTCGGATTACGCGGCTATAAGCGATATTGTTCACGAAGGGGCCGTTCGGTGACGAGGGTCGTCTCTCTGGCGGTCATTCTTTACTTATTTATACCGATGTGCTATTGTATCTTCTATTATGCGCAAAGATAAGAATAAATATTCTATATCCATAGAAGATGTATCGTACGCGGCGAGGCTTTCCCGTATTGAACTCGAATCCGATAAAATGGGAAAATTCCGGGAGCAGCTCAACGATATTCTTGTGTATATAGACCAGCTTAACGAGGTCGATACCGAAGGGGTCGCCCCCACCAGCCATGTTCTTACTTCCATGAGGAATGTTTTCAGAGAGGATGAGCCGGGCACTTCACTTCCGAACGAAAAAGCCCTGGCGAACGCTCCCGCAAAAAGCGGTAATTTTTTTAAAGTTCCGAAAATAATCAAAGAATCCTGAATGAAAGATATATTCAAAAGCATAGAAGCTTACAGGCTCTGGGAGAAGGAGGAGCCGAGGTCCCCGGAGGATAAGGCTTCTTTTATCGCTGACAGGATAGATGTATCCGACCGCGATCTGAACGCTTTTATAACCCTGGACAGAGAAGCTTTTTCCCGCAAGGCCAAGGCGGCTTTTTCGCCGGAAAGGCGTAAAAGCCCCCTTGGCGGAGTTCCCGTCGCGGTTAAGAGCAATATATGCGTGGAGGGAGAGCTTACTACCTGCGCTTCCCGTATGCTCGAGGGTTTCCGCCCGCCTTATAACGCTACGGTCATCGAAAAACTGGATCACGAGGGAGCGTTCGTGATCAGCGGTGCTAATATGGACGAATTCGCTTTCGGTTCGTCATGCGAAACTTCCGCTTACGGCCCTTCCCGGAACCCATGGGACGAGGACCGCATACCCGGAGGCTCCAGCGGAGGTTCGGCGGTGGCCGTTTCCTCGGGCCAGGTGGTATGTGCTCTAGGTTCCGATACGGGAGGGTCTATAAGACAGCCGGCCTCCCTTTGCGGAGTAGTAGGTTTTAAGCCTACTTACGGCAGGGTTTCCAGGTACGGGCTTATAGCCTTCGCTTCAAGCCTGGACCAGATCGGACCTTTGGCCAGGAATGTGACCGATTGCGCCACCTTGCTGAAGGCTATATCCGGATATGACGAAAAAGACTCGACTTCGGTGAATATAGAAGTGCCGGATTATTGCGCAAGCCTGGGGATGGACATAAAAGGGATGAAGGTCGGCATGCCGTCCGAATATTTCCAGGAGGGGATAGACGGGGATGTTCAGGAAAGGCTGCGGGAGGCCGTAAAGGCGCTGGAAGAGCTGGGAGCGGAGATCCTCGAAGTGTCACTGCCCCATACGCGGTACGCGGTAAGCTGTTATTACATAATAGGTCCCGCGGAAGCCAGTTCAAACCTGGGCAGGTATGACGGTGTCCATTATGGGTACAGGGACGAAGAGGCCCGGGACATGATAGACATGTATGTCCGTTCCAGGACAGAAGGGTTCGGTGACGAGGCTAAAAGGCGTATTATTCTCGGAACATATGCCCTGAGCAGCGGTTATTACGAAGCGTATTATCTCAAAGCCCTCAAGGTGAGGACCTGTATAGCCGAAGATTTCAGGAAGGCGTTCGAGGTCTGTGACGCTATAGTAACACCTACCTCTCCCACCACGGCTTTCCGTATAGGGGAAAAGAGCAATGATCCTCTTAAAATGTATCTTTCGGACATTTTTACCATACCCGCCAATCTCGCGGGAATACCGGCCGTGTCAATTCCATGCGGATTGGGCGATAACGGGATGCCTGTGGGCATGCAGCTCATGGCCGCACCTTTTGCCGAAGAGAAATTGATACGCATAGCTCACGCTTTTGAACGGAATACAGGCTTTCACGAATTAAAGCCCGGAACGATTGAGGATTGAACGCCTTTCGCGGGCGCGATCAACCTGCAGGAGAAATCGATTTTTGCCATGGGAAGTAAATACGAAACAGTTATAGGGCTCGAAGTACATGTCCAGCTTGCTACCAGGACGAAGATATTCTGCGGTTGTAGCACGAAGTTCGGTGCTGACCCCAACACACAGGTCTGCCCGGTCTGCCTGGGGCTCCCGGGATCCCTTCCCGTTCTAAACAAGAGAGCTTTTGAATACGCGATCAAGGTTGCTCTCGCCCTGGAATGCGACATACAGGGTACGGTCAAGTTCGACAGGAAAAATTACTATTATCCCGATCTTCCGAAAAACTATCAGATAAGCCAGTTCGATATGCCTATAGCTTACAACGGCCGGGTAGTGTTGACTTCCGGCGACGGGGAAAGGGCTATCGGCATAACACGCGCTCACATGGAAGAGGACGCGGGGAAGCTCCTGCACGACCAGGACCCCGCAAGCAGCTTTATAGACCTTAACAGGACCGGGACACCCTTGCTGGAGATAGTCTCCGAACCCGATATGCGCTCTCCCTCAGAAGCTTATGAATACCTTAAGATACTCAAACAGACCATAAAATACCTTGATGTTTCAGACTGCAATATGGAAGAAGGCAGCCTGAGGTGTGACGCCAATATTTCTCTCAGAACGAAAGGAAGCAAAGCATTAGGGAGCAAGGTCGAGATAAAGAACCTTAATTCTTTCAAGGCGGTGAGGGATGCCCTGCTTTACGAACAGGAACGGCAGGAAGACCTTCTGGAGGAAGGCGGTGCGGTGAAACAGGAAACGAGGCTCTGGGACGAGAATAATGCCGTTACGCTTTCGATGAGGTCCAAGGAGGAGGCCCAGGATTACCGGTACTTCCCGGAACCCGATCTTGTGCCTTTCGAGGTCGGCAGGGAGGTCGTTGAACGGATCCGCTCGGAGCTGCCGGAACTACCTTCGGCCAAGAAGTCCAGGTTCATCGAATGCTACGGGCTGGATGCCGGGGACGCGGAACTCCTTGTATCCGAAAGGCCTGTCGCGTGTTTTTTTGAGGCTGTCCTGGAAGAGTGTGACGATGTCAGGTCCGTGCTCAACTGGATAAAGGGAGAGGTGTTGAAGCACTTAAAGGAACACCAGGCAGGTCTTGACGCGCTTAAGCTGACCCCGTCCGGTCTGGCCTCGATAATAACAATGACAGCCTCGGGCAAGATCAGCGGACTTGCGGCCAAAGAGGTCCTGAAGGACCACCTGGTCTCGGGCAGACTTCCTTCGGAAATAGTTAAGGAAAAAGGCCTGGAGCAGGTATCCGACACCGCTGAGCTGGACGCTGTAGCCGCCCGGGTGATAGAGGACAACCCGAAATCCGCCGGTGATTACAGAAGCGGGAAGAAGAACGCTCTGAGCTTTCTTATAGGACAGGTAATGCGTGAAACGAAAGGCAAAGCCAACCCTAAACTTGCCGGAGAGATACTCAGTAAAAAACTTTCAGAATGACGAGGACGGGCTTATGAAAAATATCAGGAAAAAGTTTCTTATATTGCTTGTTTTAACAGGCGTGGTCTATTGCATGGTCACGGGGGTCCGGGCTGAGAACGGAAGTCTGGTGGACGGGAAGAAGGATCTTTTCTCATCTATACAGCTTTTCGCCGACGCTCTCAGCCTTATCAGTACGGATTATGTCGAGTCGGTAGAGGCCAGGGACCTGGTCTACGGCGCCATTGAGGGGATGATGGGAAAACTCGACGATTACAGCCAGTTCCTTGATCAGGAGAGTTTCCGGGAGATCACCGAAGAGACTAAAGGGGAGTTCGGAGGCATAGGTATCGAGGTAGGGATGAGAGAAGGTATACTGACGGTCATATCCCCGATAAAGAACACACCGGCCGCGAAAGTGGGGCTGGAAAAGAACGATAAAATAATAAAAATAGACGGTGAACTTACCCGTGGCCTGACGCTCAGCGACGCTGTAAACCTTCTTAAGGGTGACCCCGGTACCCGCGTTACGCTGTCCGTTTACAGGAAAGGCGAAAAAGACCTGAAGGATTTTCGTATAACCAGAGCCGTTATCAAGCTGGAAAGCATAAAGGATGTGAGCGTGATCGCCGACGGTATAAGTTACATCAACCTGGTCGAGTTCCAGGAGAGAACGGCGAAGGACCTCAGGGAAACCCTTAACGGGCTTTCCGAAAAGGATGTACAGGGGGTCATACTGGACCTGAGAGATAACCCCGGCGGGCTTCTGAACGCGTCCATAGATGTCGCGGACCTGTTCCTTCCCCAGGGCGCTCTAATAGTATATACCGAAGGCAGGGATCCGGGGAAGAGGGCGGAGTTCAGGTCCAAGAAGATCTCCGATTTTGACGGAATGGACCTTGCTTTACTCGTTAACAAAAGGTCGGCAAGCGCTTCCGAGATCCTGGCGGGTGCTGTTAAAGACAACGGCAGAGGCCTGGTAATAGGAGAAACCACATACGGCAAGGGTTCTGTACAGACAGTTATACCGCTCAAGGACAAGTCAGCGTTGAGGCTTACTACGGCCTCTTATTTCACCCCTTCCGGGAAAAGCCTAAGGAACACCGGCATAGATCCCGACATTTATGTTAAGAGGGTCCGGCGTCCGGAAAGGGAAAAAGGCCGCAAAAAAGAGGACCTTTTCCAGAAACTGGCCGCTGAGGGTAAGATCGAGCTTCCCGACGACGAAGATGCCGGGGACGAAGAGGAAAAAGACGGCAAAAGCGACCGGTCCGGGCTAAAGCACGAAAATGTGACCGTTGAGGTCAAAGATATGCCGCTTTTGGAGGACAACCAGATAAAGGCGGCTTTTGATATATTGAAAGGCATAAAACTTTCCCGCAAGGCTTCTGTCCGTCTTCCGGAGGAAAAGACCGGGGAAAGCGGCGGAGCAGAAGACGGGCCGCTTCAGGGAAGATAACCCCATGGGGAGCGTATGTTCTCATCCAGGGTCGTGACCGCGATCGCGGGTATTTTTCTTTTGATCCTTTCCGGGTTTCTGGTCTTTAATCATTTTTCGACACGGTCACCGGATGAAGGCACAGAACGGTCCGTTCGGTCCGAAAAGAGCTTTGACGAAGAGACCCGGGGTGAACTTGTGATCGTGCTCGACGATTGCGGATACTCAACAAGGAACCTCCGGGCTTTGCTTGACCTGGAAGTCCCGGTTACTCTGGCTGTGCTGCCCGATACGCCGTATGCCTCCCATGTCGCCCGTTCGGCTTCTGGCCGGGGTAAAGAGGTCATAGTACATATGCCCATGGAACCTTTAGACGGGTCCGCGGCCCTGGAAAAAAGTACCGTTAAGTTAGGCATGCGCCCGGAAGAGATAAGAAAGATGTTTTCCGACGCTGTAGCGGCTGTTCCCGGAGCGGCCGGGGTTAATAACCATATGGGGTCTAAACTTACCGCCGATCCTTATTCCATGGAGATACTTTTCGAGGAAATAGGGAAAAGAGATCTTTTTTTTCTGGACAGCCTTACTACCGCCGGATCCGTTTGTTCCGAGATAGGAAACGCTAAGGGCGTGACGGTACTGAAAAGGGATATATTCATTGACAATGTGAATGATGAAGACCATATCAAGGGACAGATGGAAAAGATAAGGTCTATTCTTGATGAAGGCGGGACCGTACTGGCTATAGGGCATGACAGGCCCGTTACCGTAAGGGTTATTTCCGAATATGTGGACGAGTTCAAGAGTATGGGGGTAAAGTTCACTACGCTCTCGGCACTTGCCGGAAAAAGGACCGGGCCTTTCGAAGGTTCCGGAAATACAGTGGAGGCTATGTCCCCACCGCGCGAAAGGGACTGATTCTTATGATAACCGTAGGTATAGAGACTTCCTGTGACGAGACGGCGGCGGCTGTCGTCTCCGACGGGAAAGTGCTCTCCAGCGAGGTTTCCTCCAGCGTAGATCTCCATTCTTCCTACGGAGGGGTCGTTCCCGAGATAGCTTCACGCTTTCACTCGGAATATATACTGCAGGTTTTCAGAAAAGCCCTGGATAAAGCGGATATTGGTGCCGGGGATATAGACCTCGTTTCTGTTACGCAGGGGCCGGGTCTTCCCGGTTCTCTTCTTGTGGGCATATCCTTCGCCAAGGCGCTGAGTTACTCTTCCGGCGCCGAAATACTGGGGATCGATCATGTGCACGCGCATTTGTTCTCGGGTTTTACGGATGGGATGCCCCCGGAAGACGAACCTTTTACCGGTATGGTAGTTTCGGGGGGGCATACCAGTCTTTTTTTGTGCCGATCGGTCGAAGATATCCGGGAAACAGGAAGGACCAGGGACGATGCCGTGGGTGAAGCTTACGATAAAGTAGCCAAGATACTCGGCCTCGGATACCCCGGAGGACCGGTCGTTGAGAGGATGGCCGGGAAAAGTGACGGAAAAGACAGGATAGGGTTTCCCAGGCCCCTTTTGGGCCGGGACAGCGGACTGGATTTCAGCTTCAGCGGCATCAAAACGGCTGTTCTTTATTACTGGAGAGATTGCCCCCGGAGCGAGAAGGACCTGATCGATATCTGCTTTTCTTTTCAAGAGGCGGTATTGGATGTTATAATAGAAAAACTGAAAAGGGCCGTCAGATCTTCGGGCACAGGGAACATCGTTATAGGCGGGGGAGTGGTGAACAACGGTCCGCTGAGGAGAAAGCTCAGGGCTTTTTGCGAGGCTGAAGGAATAAACCTTTTTATGCCCGATAAGCAATATTGTACCGATAACGCGGCGATGGTAGCCCTTCTCGGAGAAAGGCTTTACAGGAAAGGCGAAAGGAGCGACCTTGCGATAAACGCCGAACCTTCCGGGTTGACCGGAGGAAGGAGATGATATGGAGACCGGCGTAATGGTCATTCGGATACTGCTGGCTACGGTGCTCGGTGCAATAGTCGGCTTTGAAAGAGAGGTCAACGGCTGCGCGGCCGGACTCCGGACCCATATACTGGTCTGTCTCGGTTCGGCGGTTTTTATGGTGGCTTCCGTGGTGGTGGCGCCCATGTACGGACATCTGGGAGCGGTCGATCCTTCACGAATAGCCGCAAACATCGTTACGGGTGTAGGTTTTCTGGGCGCCGGAGCTATAATCCGCTACGGCGCATCTATCAGAGGATTGACGACCGCGGCAAGCATCTGGGCCGTAGCCGCCGTAGGACTCGTGGCGGGCGCCGGCATGTATATAGCCGCTGTTCTCAGTACGGTCCTGATAGTATGTACACTTTTTCTTTCCAAGCTGGAGGAGAGAATGGAGCTCAAGCGGGGCGGCAAGAAACTCATTATCCGGCTTTCCTCCGAAGAGGCTGTAGACGCTCAGGATGTACATAAAATAATATCAGCTTACGGAGGCAGCGTCCGGAAAGTC
Organism: Candidatus Omnitrophota bacterium; assembly: GCA_014728075.1. GTDB lineage: Bacteria > Omnitrophota > Gorgyraeia > Tantalellales > Tantalellaceae > WJMG01. Next base: position 56,314 of record WJMG01000091.1, read on the forward strand.
GAAAAAGACAGGAACCAGGATGAATACCTTCTTATAGTCGATCTTATGCTTTCAAGGCTTTATCGCAAGGATGTAGTTTCCGAGCTTCTGAACCTCTCCGGTGTTCACGAAGTGGAATGGAAATGAGCGGATTTTTGTCGTTTACCGAAATAAAAAGGAGGTCGTGATGAGACGGAAAAAACAACATAAAGAAGAGGCGCTTCCGAAACAGGAAGAGAAGGTCCTGGATGTTAACGCCAGCATGCAGGGGACATTAAGGTTTGATGATCCCGTTAATTTGAGGATAAGCGGGAAGTTCGAGGGCACGCTCGATACAAAAGGGCGTCTCATGGTAGGGAAAAAAGCCGATATCTCGGCGGATATAACCGGTGAAAGCATTTCTATAGCCGGTAATGTAAAAGGCAACATAAAAGCTTTCGGCGTACTTTCTTTAGAGTCGACCGCGGTTCTTGAGGGTGATGTCGAGGCTGCCAGTCTTTCCGTTGAAGAAGGCGCTGTAATAAACGGAAATCTCAGGATGACGGGGTCCGGATCCTCCGCGCCTTCCGGGCGGGGAGACTGGATGACCATCTCGCAGCTGGCAAAATACCTTGAGGTCGAGTCCGCGAAAGTGACCGAATGGGCTGATGGCGGCATGCTCCCCGGCACAAGGGAAGGAGGAGAGTGGGTCTTCGAAAAGAACAAAGTGGACCAGTGGATAGCTGACGGAAAGGTCAAGGCTTGATATGCCCGAAAAACTTTTGACACTGGATGAACTTTCGGAATACCTCCAGATAAAGAAGAAGACGCTCAACCGCCTGGTGGACAAAGGTGTCATTTCTGCGTACCGGATAGGCGGTGAGCTTCTCCGGTTCAGAAAAGAACAGATAGACGCTATAAAGTCCGAGATAGATTCACGAATTGCCGAAAAGGACAGGTTGCTCAGGGAGGAGGGCGATAACCGCACGGGAGCCGAGCGTTTGCGGCAGATGCGCCGTAAGGGAAACGAATCGTTGAGGGATAAGGTCAGTGATTTCCTTTACTTCAACGATTTTTACATACTCTCGGCATGTATAATAGCTGTTCTGCTGGTGGTAATATTCCGCAGATGAGAAGACGGTCCGCGAAGCCCGCTTTCTTCATCGCATTCGCGCTGAAAGCAGCGAGTTGAACTTCAGAAAGATGATTTGCGAATGAATATCTTTAAAGCCGTATGGGGATCCCTGTTTTTCCTTGCCGTCCTTACCGGGTCCTGTTACGGCGATACCGTTATACTCAAAAACGGCAAAAGGGTCAAAGGTCTTGTCCTGGAAAGGTTCAAGGACAGAGTGGTCGTTTCCACCTTCGAGGGTGAAAGAACGATAAAAAAATCCGCAATACGCTCGGTGATCTACGATACAGACGAAAAAGCTCTTCTCCAGGACGCTAGGAACCTTTTCGTAAGGGGCAACTATGTTGATTCCTTTTACGCTTACGAGAAGGTGCTGAGCATAGACCCGGCCCATAGCGAAGCCAGGTTAAGATACGATTACCTTAAAGGTTTCCTTGAAGGAAGCGTGCGCGAAGATATCCGGAAGGATGTGGAGTTGAAACAGGAGGCGGTTACCGGAGGCTCCGGCGGTGATCCCTTGATGAAAGTCCGTGATGACCTGGGGGTCTCTATAGGGACGGCCGGCCAGAAGACCGTTGTGACCGAAGTGGTTGATGATTCTCCCGCGGCCCGTTCCGGGCTCAAAGAAGGGGATACGATAGTAGCTGTCTGGGGAGAGTTGACGGATTATCGTTCGGTGGAAGAAGTCGCGGAGATGATGAGCTCTCCGGGAGAAGTGCGCCTTTTGATAGCCCGTGTATACGAGCCGCTTCTCTCCGGTTCCGTATCCATTTTCGACGGTATTTTGTTCAGCAGGTACGGCAGGACAATAGGAGGCGCCCTCAGTCTTGAAAAAGAAGGTGTTGTTGTTTCCGGGGTGCGGAAGAACGGCCCGTTTTCGAGAGCGGGGATAAGGAAAGGCGACAGGCTGACCGAGATCGACGGCGTTGATATTACATATATGCCGATGTCATCTTTGATAAGCAGGCTGCGCAGATCGAGAGGAGAGCGTTTGCCGATCACCGTATTCAGGGATATAACGATATGGAGCAGGGAGAAATGATATGGGGGGCATGAGAAGAAGGACGACATTGTTCATCGCGAGGCGTTTTCAGATCAGGTACATAACCCTTATCCTTCTTATGATGTTCGCCGTGGTCGGTGTTACCGGTTATACCGTCTATGTCACGACCTGGATAATGTTCGGAGAGAAATTAGCGGCGGTTTATCCTCAGGGCCTGCTTCTTGATATCGTAAAACAGGTAAATGCGGTGCTCGTCATGCGTCTGCTGTTCCTGGTCCCGCTCGTGCTTTTCGTGGGCCTTGTTCTTTCCAACCGTATAGCAGGACCCATTTATCGGATCAAGAGATATCTTTCCAAAGTAGCGGGCGGAGCTTATTCCGGGCAGTTGAAGCTGAGGCATAAAGATGAATTGCAGGATCTGGCGGAAGTGATAAACCAGCTTGCCGACAAGCTGGATTCGGACCGTAAAAGCAGAATGGAAAAGATCGGTCATATGGATAAGGTGATCGAGAAACTCGACCGCGGGGAGATCCCTCCCGCTGAAGCGGCAGATGTCCTCAGGAGTCAGCTGAAGACTTTCCGGGAATGACTTTTCGTCTTCGCTGCAGCCGGTCTTCCTTCAGGGCGGGGGCGTTCCCCGGCAGCTCCCTGTTCTCGTCCGGGGATTTATAAAGCCCGTGAACTTGACAAACCGGGGATATTTATATAATATAATTATGCTGACAACGATATGGACTGCTCGTGAACTCCTTTCGCATTAACCCAGACAAACAGTAATCCGGAAACCGGCACATACCGTATTTCTTTTTACCGACCCCTGAAAAAATAAACCCTCATTAACATACCCCTCAATGACCGAAAAACAAGAACAGATATACCTTATTGACGGTAATTCGCTCTGTTACCGGGCTTATTACGCCATCAAAGAGCTTGCGACTTCGAAGGGCAGGCCGACGAACGCCATTTACGGTTTTATCAACATACTGGAAAAGATAAAACGGGAATACGGACCGGAAATGATGGTTGTCGCTTTCGATACTCCCGCTCCTACTGAAAGGCACAAAAGGTACGAGGAATATAAGATACACCGTAAGCCTATGCCGGATGACCTTGTTGAGCAAATGCCGGAGATCAAAAAAGTGATAAAGGCATTCGGTATACCCGTTCTGGAGAAGGATGGGTACGAAGCGGACGATATTATCGCAACGGTGGCCGAGCGCGCCAGGGATCAGGGGAAAAGCGTGGTGATAGTGAGCGGGGATAAAGACGCCTTACAGCTTGTCGGAGAAAAGGTTAAGGTGCTGAGCCCTTCAACCTCCGCGTACAATCTTTACGGACCGGATGAAGTCAAGGAAAAATTCGGCGTGGAACCCGGAAAAATGGTCGAGCTTATGGCGCTGATGGGTGACGCCAGCGATAATGTTCCGGGGGTAAAAGGAGTGGGTAAGGTCACCGCTGCCAGGCTCATAGACCGATATCGGACGGTTGAGGGGCTTTACGGCCACCTTGAGGAGCTTTCAGCTTCTCTTAAACAAAAGCTTTCCGATTCCAGGGAAGATGCCGAATTGAGCAGGGAGCTGGTAACGCTTGACAGGCAGGTCCCTGTAGACCTGGAGCTTTCCGAAGCGGCCGTACGGGAACCGGATACAGAGACCCTGATCCAACTTTACAAGGAATACGAGTTCAATAAGCTCCTGAAAGAGATAGCGCCCCGCGCAAGCAAGAAGGTGAACTACGAGATCTGCGACGCGGATAGGCTCAAAGCGTTCGCGGCGGGCTCCCGCGGGGGTAATGGCTTCGCTTTCTTTCCGGTCATAGACGATACTTCGGGCCGCCTTTCGGGCCTGGCTTTATCGGCGGCGGAAGGTTCGGCTATCTTCGTGCCGACCGAGCTTGTTTCCGGGGGGGGTGATCTGGCTCGCCTGATGCGGAGCGATAAGGTCACCAAGGTCTGTTTTGACCTTAAGGCGCAATTACGGCTTTTCCGACGGTCCGGCATCTCTATCGGCGGCCCTTTTTTCGATGTCATGCTCGCGGATTACCTGATCGACCCTTCAAGGCCGAAATACGAGCCCGATGATATGGCTATCCGTTACCTTGACCGCATTCTTTCCTCCGGAAAGAAGGATGTGAACTGGGACACCCAGGGGCAGGGCATGATGGACCTTTCGGAAGGGCCCGGCGACATCGAATATTTTTGCGAACGCGCGGATCTTTTCTTTACGCTGCGTCCCCGGCTGGAAGATGAACTCAGGGATAAGACGCTGATCCAACTGTTCGAGACCGTGGAAATGCCCCTCGCGGAGATCCTGGCCGACATGGAAGATGAGGGGGTCACGGTGGACCTGGATTTCCTTTCCAGAGCTTCATCCGAAATGGGTGACCGCCTGGAAAAAGTGACGGCCGAAATATACGGTATAGCCGGAGAGGAATTCAATATTAATTCCCCGAAACAGCTGCAGGTAATACTTTACGAAAAACTGGGTCTCCCGGCCCTGAAAAAGACAAAAACCGGTATTTCCACAGATGAATCCGTGCTTAAAAGGCTTGCCCGTAACCACGGGCTTCCCGAAAAGCTTCTGGAATACCGGGAGTTGAATAAGCTTAAAACGGCTTATTACGATTCCATCCGCAAACAGGCCGACCCTTCGGGAAAGATCCACGCTCTTTTCAATCAGGCCGTAACCGCTACGGGAAGGCTTTCTTCCAGTGAACCCAACCTGCAGAACATTCCCGTGAAAACGCCGATGGGCCAGGAGATCCGTAAAGCTTTTATTCCTTCATCGGGCGGCCGTTTACTGCTGGCCAGTGATTATTCCCAGGTTGAGTTAAGGGTTCTGGCCCATCTTTCGGGGGACAGAAATCTCATAAAAGCATTCGAAAGATCTGAGGATGTCCACAAGTATACCGCTTCACTTATATTTGACAGCTCCCTTGAGGAAGTTACTCCGGAAATGCGTTCAGTAGCTAAAACGGTCAATTTCGGGATCGTATACGGGATAAGCGCGTTCGGGCTCTCGAAAGATCTGAACATCAGGATAGACGAGGCGCAGGGTTTCATAGACGCCTATTTCGAGAGATATTCCGGGATACGGGAATTCATAGAACGGACCGTATCCGAGGCGTGCGGGAACGGTTATGTCACGACTATCCTGGGCAGGCGGAGGTATATCCCGGAGATAAACAGTTCCAACGACAGGATAAAGGGATTTGCCGAGCGGGCGGCTGTCAATACCCCGGTCCAGGGATCGGCCGCCGACCTGATCAAGCTCGCTATGATAGAGTGCGGCAAAGAATTCCGGGACAGCGATGTGAAGATGATCCTGCAGGTTCACGATGAGCTTGTTTTTGATGTGCCCGGGAACAGGCTCAAAAAGGCGGCCGCAAAAGTAAAAAAAATGATGGAAAGCGTTTTTGACCTGAAGGTCCCCCTGGTCGCGGATGTGGAATACGGGCCCAACTGGCTGGAAATGGAACCGATGGACTTTTGAGCGGTTTATGGATAAGACCTTGAAGATAGGCGTTACCGGCGGTCTGGCATCCGGCAAAAGCACCGTTTCAGCGATGTTCGCCGAACTGGGGGCTAAGGTCATAGACGCTGACGCCGTTTCTCACGAGCTTTTACGGGGAGACCCGGAGGTGAAGCGCAGGATCCGGGACCGTTTCGGAGAAGAAGTTTTCCGGGAAGGGGAAGTCGACAGGGAAAGGTTGAGGAGAAAAGCCTTTAAGTCGTCAGAGTGTCTCCGCGGCCTCTGCTCCATATTACATCCGGGAATAATAGAAAAGATAAAAAAGGAAGCGCGGGCTTCAGGTGATCCGGTGGTGATCGACGCGCCTCTTCTCATCGAGTCAGGGCTTAACGACTTCGTCGATGTTGTTGTTCTGGTCGCCGCTCCCTATGGGACAAGGTTGAAAAGGGCCGGGATGCGGGGGCTTTCCGAGGCTGAGGCGGTCAGGATGATGGAGAACCAGATGTCGGAGGAAGAAAAGAGGGGATACGCCGACTATATAATAGATAACAGTGATGATATTGAGATAACAAAAGAAGGAGTAAGAAAGATATGGCAAAAAATGTGAGTAAAGGGGAAACGAGAAAGACCTCTAAGCGCCCGGAAAGGAAAGAGCTGGATATAGTGCAGCTTAAGAACATGAAGATCGGTGAACTGACCGAACTTGCCAAGAGCCTTAATATTAACGGAATAAGCGGTATGAAGAAGCACGACCTGATTTTCAGCATACTGCAGGCTAAGGTTGAGAAGAGCGGCCTGGCTTACGGTGAAGGGGTCCTGGAAAAACTTGAGGATGGGTTCGGGTTTCTCAGGAGCCCGGATTATAATTACCTGCCCTGTCCGGACGATATATATGTCTCTCCGTCACAGATCAGGCGGTTCAACCTGAAGACGGGGGATACGGTCAGCGGACAGATACGCCCTCCCAAGGACGGTGAAAGGTATTTCGCTCTTCTTAAAGTGGAAGCCGTTAATTTCGAGAACCCTGAAGTGGCGAAGAACAAGATATTCTTCGAGAACCTGACGCCGCTCTATCCCGAAGAAAGGTTCGATCTCGAAACTTCCTCTGACGAGATCTCCATGCGTATTATGGACCTTTTGACCCCTGTAGGGAAAGGCCAGAGAGGAATGATAGTCGCTCCTCCATACAGCGGGAAGACAGTTTTCCTTCAGAAGTTCGCCAACAGCATAACTTCCAATTATCCCGAAGTAAAGCTCATCATACTGTTGATCGATGAGCGTCCCGAGGAAGTTACGGACATGCAGAGGTCGGTAGACGCGGAAGTTATAAGTTCTACTTTTGACGAGCCGCAGCAGAGGCATTGTCAGGTAGCTGAAATGGTCCTCGAAAAGGCCAAACGGCTGGTCGAGCATAAGCATGATGTTGTAATATTGCTTGATTCGATAACGAGGCTGGCCAGGGCATATAACACAGTGGTGCCCCATTCGGGAAAGATATTGTCCGGCGGGGTCGACTCCAACGCCCTCCACAGACCCAAAAGGTTCTTCGGAGCCGCCAGGAATATCGAAGAAGGGGGAAGTCTGACCATAATAGCGACCGCGCTTATTGATACGGGAAGCAGGATGGATGAAGTTATTTTCGAGGAGTTCAAAGGGACCGGAAATATGGAAATACAGCTTGACCGCAGCCTTTTCCAGAGAAGGATATTCCCCGCGATCGACATTAAGCGTTCTAATACCCGGAAGGAAGATCTTCTGATAGAGCCCGATGAATTGCAGAAGATATGGCTCATGCGCAAGGCGCTGAGCGACCTCGATTCAGCGGAAGCTATGCAGCTTCTTATCAGCCGGATGAAAAAGAGCAAGGATAACGAGGAATTTCTCAACAATATGGGACAGGCTTGATCGGCCCAAAGGGAATCGTATCTTTCCCGGATCCCGGTCGAGGATTTCATAGAAAAGAGCCTGTATCGGAATGTTGTTTCTTGAACTTCCTGTCAACTTAACATGCTATGCGCTTTTTTCCCGGCGAGGTCCACGGAACGCAATAAATACTTGATATTTACGCTAAATTTAGTACAATATTAGTTCGCCTTGACATGCGTATAAATAAATATATATAAGGAGGGTTAGAAGTGAAGAAAGGTATACATCCTAAATATGAGGATTCGACGATCGTATGTGTGTGCGGGAACACGGTGCATACCCGTTCCACTAAACCCAGTATACATGTAGAGATATGTTCCAAATGCCATCCTTTCTATACCGGAAAACAGAAACTTGTCGACTCCGCCGGTATGGTCGAAAGGTTTCAGAAAAGGTATGCCTCAAAGGGCAAGAAGGCCGCAAAGAAGCAGGAGAAACCCGCTGAAGGTGAATGATCTGCTTAAGCGGCGTCAGATATAGATCAAAGGCTAAAGGAACAATTTGACAGATGGTTGGCGGATCGTAAAGGATTTGCCAATCATGTTTTTTTATTAATTAATATTATATGTTCGAGTCTCTCAAAGATAAAAAAGAACAGTTCAAAAAGCTGGAGAAAGAGCTTTCTTCTCCGGACCTGTTATCCGACAGGGAGAAATACCGTGAAAAAACAAAGCAATACGCGGATCTCAAGGAAATAGTCGAGGAATATGACAGGTATCTCGCTCTCGAAGCGGAACGGGAATCCCTTTGCCGGATGATAGAAGAGGAGGGCGAAAGCGAATACGCCCAGCTGGCGGGAAAAGAACTGGAAGGAATAGAAAAAGCCCTTGGCGGCAAAAAAAAGGACCTGGAGGACCTTTTGCTGCTGGAAGACTCCGAAGAGCTCAAGAGGAATGTGATAATGGAGATCCGTGCCGGTACCGGAGGCGTGGAAGCCGGTCTTTTTGCCGGAGACCTTTATAAGATGTATACGAAATATTCCGCCGCGAAGGGATGGAAGACCCCGGTCATCAGTCTTACCGAAACGGAGCTGGGGGGAGTAAAGGAAGTTATTTTTTCCGTTGAGGGACACAATGTGTTCAGGCACCTGAGGTTCGAGAAAGGTACCCACAGGGTACAGCGGGTCCCCGAGACTGAAGCCAGCGGAAGGATCCATACTTCGGCCGCTACGGTGGCGGTGCTTCCCGAAGCGGAAGATGTGGAGGTAGACATCAATTCTCAGGATCTGAGGATAGATGTCTACAGGGCGAGCGGGGCCGGAGGACAGCATGTCAACAAGACCGAATCGGCGGTTCGTATAACTCATTTGCCTACCGGAATAGTGGTAAGCTGTCAGGACGAAAGAAGTCAGCACAAGAACAAGAACAAGGCCATGAAAGTGCTGAAAGCCCGTCTGCTTGAGAAAAAAGAGGAAGACCAGATGAAACAGCGTTCTGAGGCAAGAAAAAAACAGGTAGGCAGCGGAGACAGGTCGGAGAAGATCAGGACCTACAATTTTCCCGAGAACAGGGTGACCGACCACCGGATAAACCTGTCGCTGTATGATCTGGCCAATATCCTGGAGGGGGATCTCGAGGGACTTGTGGAGGCGCTTAACAAGGCCGACAGGGAGCTCAGGCTGAATGAGGCATGATATGTCCGAATTGTCCGTTGATAACGCTCTGAACGAGAATATACCGGTACAGTACAGGAAGGGCAAGGCGTCTTTCCTGGACATTGATGTTTCCGTGGATCCCAGGGTGTTTATACCCAGGCCCGAGACCGGGGTCCTCGTTAAGGTTGTTTGCGAAACCTGTCGTAAGGAAGGGTGGGACGGTCCGCGTATTCTGGAACTGGGAACGGGCAGCGGGATAATACCTATAAGCCTTGCCAGGCGTCTTCCCGGTGTGCGCATAACGGCAGTGGATATTTCCAGGGACGCTTTGGCCGTGGCCGCGGATAACATTAACGCTTTCGGGGTTTCCGGCCGTATAGATCTTCTGGAGTCTGACATGTTCGATTCACTGGGGCAGGGGTATACGGAAATTTTTGATGTTATCGTGTCAAATCCTCCCTATGTTTCGGAGCCGGATCTCGCGCGTCTGGATGTATGGGTAAAGGCCGAACCCGAGATAGCGCTTTTGTCCGGGGATGAGGGGATGGACCACCTTATGATAATAGCTTCGCGGTCAAGGCGTTACCTGAAAAAAGGCGGCATGGTAGCCGTTGAGGTCGGATATGACCAGGCTGAAAAGGTCAAGCGCGCTTTCAGGGAGAACGGGTTGGAGGAGATCGCTTCTTTTCGGGATGAAGCCGGCCACGAGCGGGTAATAACGGGGCGTAAGAATGGATAAGCTGGTCATAGAAGGAGGGGCTCCCCTTGCCGGGGAGATACAGATAAGCGGTTCCAAGAACGCGTGCCTTCCCATCCTCGCGGCTTCAATACTCACCGAGGACGAATGTGTCATCGGTAATGTCCCTGAGCTTAAGGATGTCGGGACGATGATAAAGATACTGGGGGCCCTGGGCAAGAACGCGCGTATAGATTCAGGTTCTGTTTCGGTAAAAGCGGGTAAGATAGATAATGTTACGGCATCTTACGATCTCGTGAGCACGATGCGGGCGTCAATCTCCGTTCTGGGCCCGCTTCTCGGGAAATACGGAAGGGCAAAGGTTTCGTTCCCGGGGGGGTGTGTGATCGGCCCCAGGCCGATAGACCTCCATCTGAAGGGCCTGAGGGCCCTGGGAGCGGATATCAGGATAGAGGAAGGTTATATCATAGCGGACGCTCCCAGGCTCAAGGGGGCAAGAGTATACCTGGGAGGGCATTTCGGATCCAGTGTACTGGCTACCGCCAACACTCTTTCCGCGGCCGTTCTGGCCGAAGGTGAGACGGTGATCGAGGACGCCGCATGTGAGCCGGAAGTCGAGGACCTTTCAAATTTCCTGGTAGCGATGGGGGCGGACATTTCAGGGATAGGGACCCCTACCCTTGTAGTGAGAGGCGTCGATTCGCTCAGAGGCGTGTCTTACGATGTGATATCCGACAGGATAGAGGCCGGTACATATATGATAGCGGCGATATTGACGGGGGGAAGGCTCTCTCTTAAGAACGCTTTCGCGGGACATAACCTTGCGCTAATAGATAAGCTCAGCGAATGCGGAGGTGTCGTTGAGGAGCATGCATGGGGGCTTGAGGTATACAGGCGCGGAGAGGATATAGAAGCTACTCATATCACGACCTTGACCTATCCCGGTTTTCCGACGGACCTTCAGGCTCAGATGATGAGCCTGGTCGCTCTGAGCAGAGGGATAAGTGTAATAACCGAGAAAATATACCCCGAAAGGTTCATAAATATAAGCGAGCTTAACAGGATGGGCGCGGATATAATGCTGGAAGGTTCTTCCGCGATAATAAACGGCGTTGACCGTTTGAGCGGGACAAGGGTCATGGCTTCCGATCTGAGAGCGTCAGCCGCCCTGGTGCTTGCCGGGCTGGTAGCGGAAGGTGTTACCGAGATCTCCAGGATATACCACCTTGACAGGGGATATGAGAAGATAGAGAAAAAATTATCCGAGGTCGGAGCTAAAATACGCAGGGAAAGCGAATGATCTGAAAAGGATCGCCTGAGAGCTATTCGCTGAGAGGTTTAGAGAAACGGGAAAGTCCGTAAAGGTTAGTCAGGCAGCCCGGTATGCTATGCCGGGGGCAGGCATAAAATGAAACAAGGAGGATAAAGTAATGTCGGTAGTATTGAGATTGAAGAAGTTCGGCAGTAAGAAAAACCCCTTTTACAGGATCGTTGCCATGACCAAATCCACGAAAAGGGACGGAAGGGCCCTGGAAGAGCTCGGGCATTATGACCCCAAAAAGGGTAAGGATAAGGTTACTCTTGACAGGGAGAGGGTCGGGTACTGGCTCAAGAACGGCGCAAAGCCTTCCGAAACGGTAAGCAGCATAATAAAAAGACTAGAGATCGGTTGATCGTCAGGGAGTATTTGCTATTCAGCGGAGTTCCATGAAAATAGACATAATCACTCTGTTCCCCGGCATGTTCAGCGGTCCTTTCGATGAGTCCATAATAAAACGGGCGAAGCAAAAAGGACTGGTGGATGTATGCATACACGACCTGAGGAAATGGACGGATGATCTTCATCGTACGGTCGACGACAAGCCTTACGGGGGAGGCCCGGGGATGGTCATGAAGGTCGAACCCGTGGACAGGGCGCTTTCCGAGATCAGGCCCGGGCCTGGATCCTATACGGAAGTTATCCTTATAACGCCGCAGGGAAATAGATTTGACCAGAGTACAGCCCGGGACCTGTCCGGAAAGGACCGTCTTATCTTTATTTGCGGCCATTACGAGGGGTTCGACGAAAGGATCAGGTCTCTCGTCGATTCAGAGATATCGATAGGCGATTTCGTGCTTACATGCGGAGAGTTGCCTGCCATGGTAATATGCGATTCTGTCATAAGGCTCCTGCCCGGTGTGCTGGGTGACGAGGCATGTCTTGAACATGAATCCTTTGAGCACGGGTTGCTTGAGTATCCCCAGTATACCCGACCCGCTGATTATAAAGGCATGAAGGTCCCCGGGGTGCTTCTGTGCGGGGACCCCAAAAAAATATCCGCATGGCAGGAACAGATGTCCCTGGAAAGGACGAAAGAAAGAAGGCCGGACCTTTTAAAGCACAGGAAGTGATGAAGCGCCGCTGAGCGGCGCCTTCTGGCATAGAAGACAATGTAACAGAGAGCAGATCTACAGGAGGAAAAATGAAACAGATAAAGGACCTGGAATCAAAATACATCAAAAAGGATGTTCCCGATTTTAATGTGGGGGATACCGTTGATGTCCATTTCCGGATCAAGGAAGAGAACAAAATGCGTATACAGGTCTTCAACGGCATAGTGATAAGCCGCAAAGGAGACGGTACGCGTGAGATGTTCACCGTCAGGAGAATATCGTACGGCGAGGGTGTGGAGCGCATTTTCCCCCTTAATTCACCTCTGGTTGAAAAAATAGTGGTAAAGAAAAAGGGTGAGGTCAGAAGGGCAAAACTTTATTATCTCAGGGCCAAGAAAGGAAAGAAGGCTACACGGGTAAAGGAGAAAATTGTCCACAAAAAAGAATCCTGAGCCGGCAGATCGGCTGCTTTTCGAGAAAAAAGCCTTTGATGAAGGATTCGGTGCCGTAGCCGGCATAGACGAAGCCGGAAGGGGCCCTCTGGCAGGTCCCGTGGTCGCGGCCGCCGTGGTAGTGATCAACTCCGATTTTTCGGAAAGGATAGATGATTCAAAAAAACTGACAGAGCGCGCCAGGGAAAGAGCCTTTCTGGAGATAATGGACAAATGCGATGTGGGTATCGGCAGGGCCGAGGTTGAAGATATAGATACGATCAATATATTGAACGCTACCCTGCTGGCCATGAAAAGGGCCGTTCACGATCTTTCGCGCCGGCCCGATTACCTCCTTGTGGACGGTATGATGGACCTTGACCTGCCGCAGGAAAGGATGTGTCTTGTAAGAGGAGAGGCCCACAGTATCTCTATAGCCTGCGCTTCCATCGTTGCTAAGGTTTTCCGGGACAAGCTAATGGCCGAATATGAGCGTGAATATCCTGTATACGGCTTCGGCAGGCATAAGGGGTATGGCACAAAAGCGCACATAGAGGCGATAAGAGAACACGGTCTGTGTCCGATACACCGCAGGTCTTTCGGTCCGTGCGGAGCTCAGGGGCGCAGAGATTAAAGGAGCCGTAGTATTTTCCGCCGGTCTTCGGTCGAGAAGAAAAAAAGGAGTTCAAGATGGCTTACAGTTATGACGCAAAGGTGGCTTCCGGTATCAAGCTTAAAAAGATAGAGGATATAGCCAAAAAGGCGGGAATTACATCCAAATACCTTATCCCTCACGGCAAATATGTGGCCAAAGTGTCGGCGGATATATTGAATTCTCTGAAAAAAAGGAAGAACGGCAAGCATGTGCTGGTGACATCAATAACCCCGACCCATCTCGGTGAAGGTAAAACGGTTAATACCATAGGGCTTTCGATGGCCCTTAACAAGCTCGGCAAAAAGTCCATCGCGTGTCTCCGGCAGCCGTCACTCGGACCTACTTTCGGCATCAAGGGCGGAGCGGCGGGAGGAGGGCATTCCCAGGTCCTGCCGACGGATATTATTAACATGAACCTTACCGGTGACTCTTATGCCGTTGCCAACGCGCAGAACCTTTGCGCGGCTTTTCTCGATAACAGCCTTTTCTGGGATAATCACCTCCATATAGACAAGGACAGTATCAACTGGAAAAGGGTCTCGGAGCTCAACGACAGGTCGCTCAGGAATATTTCCATAGGCGGCGGCGGCAAGCTTCACGGTGTAAGCCGGAAAAGCGGGATAGATATAACGGCCGCCGGGGAATGCATGGCCATTCTTTCGCTGGCGGAAAATCTCAAGGACCTCCGGTCCCGGCTCGCGAAAGTTATAGTGGCTTTCAATAAAAAAGGAAAGCCCGTAACTGCCGAAGATCTGGGCGTCGCGGGAGCGATGACCGCAATGATGAAGGAGGCCCTTAATCCTAATATTATGCAGACTATCGAACATACCCCGTGCTTTGTACACACGGGCGCCTTCGCCAATGTGTCTCACGGGTCGAGCTCGGTCATAGCAGATAAGATCGCCATAAAATTATCCGATTATACCGTCACCGAGACCGGTTTCGGGGTGGACCTGGGTGCCGAGAAGTTCATAGACATAAAAGCGCGTGAAGCCGGATTCAGGCCGGATGTAGCCGTGCTGAACTGTTCCGTACGGGCCCTTAAGATACATAGCGGCGATTTTTCCGTCAAAGGGGGTGTTCTGCCCTCCGATATCAGGAAAGAGAACCTTTCCGCCGTAGACCGTGGATGTTCCAACCTGGAGAAGCAGGTCGAGAACCTGAAGATGTTCGGTGTGCCTATAGTTATCTGCATTAACAAATTCGATTCGGATACCAAAAAAGAGATCGATGTGGTCATAAAACGGGCCGAGGCGCTCGGTGTTCACGGGATAGCGGTAAGTAATGTGTACAAAGAAGGCGGCAAGGGCGGTGTTGAGATGGCTAAAGCCGTAATAGAGGCGTCTAAGGAAAAGTCCAGGATGACTTTTCTTTACCCTCTCGATATGAACCTCAGAAGCAAGATCGAAAGGGTGGCCAAATCTATGTACGGAGCCAGTGAAGTGAAATATTCGGAACAGGTACTGGCAAAGATCGAGTGCGTAGAGGGCACTTCACTTGACGAATTGCCTGTATGTATGGCCAAGACCCAGCTCTCATTGTCAAATAATCCTAATAAGAAAGGCCGTCCCAGGGGTTTTAAACTTACCATCGACGACATCGATATAGCCGCGGGCGCGGGGTATATAGTGGCCAAGTGCGAGGGTGTGAACACCATGCCGGGCTTGCCTAAGAAACCGCGTGGTGCCGGCATCGATGTGGACCTCAAGACCGGTGATATAAAAGGCCTTGTCTGAATAAGACTTTCACTTACATGAGGGGGTTCCATGAACGGAAGTTACATGGAAGGGGAATTCAGCGCATTTCTCGGGGACTTGTCTTCCAGGAAGATGACCCCGGGAGGAGGCAGCGCATCCGCCGCGGCGGCGGCTCTGGGGGCGGCGCTTAACTTGATGGTTATAAATTACACTCTAGACAAGGACGGGAAAGGTCCGGAAGACCTGGTCCGTTCGGGCGAACAGCAAAGGGCCGTGCTGGAAAGCCTTAAAGTCCTTGTCGACAAGGATTGCGAAGTCTTCCGGGAACTCATGAAAGGCCTTTCATCCGGGTCGGGTGACCTCCAGGAGCTTTACAGGAAGGCGGCGATGGTGCCCGCGGAGATCTGCCGACTTTCTTTCGCTTCGGCGGAGATCTCCTTGTTCCTCGCTAAGGAAGGGAACAGGAACCTTATCTCCGATGTCGGATGCGCGGCCTCGATCCTGCGCTCTTCTTACTCGGCGGCAAGGCATAATGTATGCGTTAATCTCAGGCACATCGATGATAGAAAGTTCGTTCGAGAGCTTTCTTCCGAATTGGACATAAAGCGGGAAGAGATCTTTCACCTGGATAAGGCCGTACAGTTAATGATCGAAGATGCTCTTAAACGAAAGGACCGGTGAGATGGTCAAAATGGTCAACGGCAGGGCGATAGCCCGTAAAAGCAACGATTCGGTCAAGGAAAAGATCGCCGGCATTGTTTCCGGGGGCGGCGGTCCGTTAAAGCTCGTATCGGTGTCGGTCGGTTCTAACGAAGGCGCCAGGATATATATGGCGATGCAGAAGAGGGCGGCGGAATATGTTGGGATCGATTTCGAAACTATAGAACTGCCGGGGGCGACATCCCAGGAGGAACTGTTTGCCCTGATAAACGAACTTAACGGCGACCGGGGCGTTACGGCTATGATCGTTCAATCCCCGGTACCTGCCCGGATAGACCACAACAGGGCCGTCGCGGCCGTTGCCCCTTTCAAGGACGCCGAGGGTATACATCCGTACAATCTCGGCAAGATCCTTCGTATGGAAGCCGATATAGTTCCATGTACCCCGGGTGCCGTTATGAAGATCCTGCGGAATATAGGATGTGAGCTTTACGGCAAGGAGGTCGTGATAATCGGACACTCCGCTATAGTCGGCAAACCCCTGAGCCTTATGATGCTTAACGAGAACGCTACGACGACCGTGTGCCATCTCGCGACCAGCGAAAAGGGGGATATAATATCCCATTCCCGAAAGGCGGATATCCTCGTCGTGGCGGCGGGAGCTGCGGGGCTTGTCAAAAGCGGATGGATAAAAGAAGGGGCGGTAGTCGTTGATGTGGGGATAAATAAAGTGGACGGCGGAGTGGTCGGAGATGTGGATCCGCGCGCGGCCTCTGAGAAAGCGTCTTATCTTACGCCCGTGCCCGGCGGGGTGGGGCCGGTCACTGTCTCGATCCTCATGCGGAATGTTCTGAGGGCATATCTGGAACAGAAAGGTTAGAGGTGACAAATGGGAAGAGTATCACTTGAACTTGTGCCTAGAAGTGAAGAGTCCTTCACGGTTGAACTTGAAGAGGTCCGAGAAAGGTTCTCCTGCATAGACACCCTAAATATTCCCGATATTTTAAAATTCGATATGCGTATACCTGAAGCCTGCAGGGTCGCCGCCCCTTTTTTCAGTAATATTATCCCTCATATACGCGCGGTTTCCGTCCACAGGGAGAAGCCGTTGCCTTTCAAACGGTATTTCCAGGAGCTCGGAATAAAAGAAGCGCTTGTGATCCTCGGAGATAACCCGGAAATAGTCTCTGAGAGCGAAATGCCCTGCGACAGCCCGGGCCTCATACGCAAGATAAAGAAGGAAATGCCCGGCGTGAAGGTTTACGCTGGAATAGATCAGTGGCGGACCACCATTGAGGAAGAAATAGCTTACGCCGGAGAGAAGATCGACGCCGGAGCGGACGGTTTTTTCACCCAGCCGTTTTTTGATATCGATCACATGCGTAAATGGGGGGAACACCTTACGGATACCGAGATATTCTGGGGAGTAGCTCCCGTTATAAGAGAATCTTCGCGTAAATACTGGGAAAATAAGAACAAGGTGGTCTTCCCCGAGAATTTCGCCTGCAGCATGGAGTGGAATAAAGACTTTGCCCGGGAAGTGCTGGATTTTTCAGGCTCCGAGAATTCCCATGTGTATTTTTGTCCGATAACGGTGGATTTTGTGGATTATCTTACCGGTATTATATGATAGAGGTCGGCAAAATGGGTTACCGAAACGAAGTAATATCATCGATCGAGGCGAAAAAAAAGCGTGGTCAAAAGATAACCATGCTTACCGCATACGATTATCCTACCGGCCGTATGGTGGACCGGGCAGGTATAGATGCCGTTCTTGTGGGTGATTCTCTCGGGATGGTGGTGCTGGGGTATGAAACGACGAGAAAGGTCACAATGGACGATATGTTACACCACGCCAGGGCAGTTAGAAAAGGCGTTGAGCGTGCTCTGCTTGTAGGGGATATGCCGTATATGTCGTGTGAGCCTGACGAAGACGCCGCCGTCAGGAACGCCAGGAGATTTATCCGGGAGGCCGGTTGCGATGCCGTTAAGGTGGAAGGCGGGACCGGCGTCGTCAGCAGGATAGAAGCTATAATAGCCGACGGGATACCCGTTATGGGGCATGTAGGGCTTACCCCTCAGAGCGTGGACGAGGGGAACGGGTTTAAGGTAAAAGGCCGCGGGAAAGAGGATGCCGAGAAGATAATAAAAGACGCGGCTGCGGTCCAGGGCGCGGGGTGTTTTTCCGTGGTCCTCGAATGTGTTCCGGCCGTTCTGGCCGGAAAAATAACCGCAGAACTTACTATACCCACTATCGGCATCGGGGCCGGGCCCTCCTGCGACGGGCAGGTCCTGGTGATCCACGACCTTCTGGGGATGTTCGATAAATTCGTCCCGAAATTCGTTAAACGATACGCTGACCTTAATGCTGAGGCGGTCAGGGCCATCGAGGCTTTCAAGCAGGAAGTGGAGTCGGGGGAATTCCCTTCCGCGGACAGTTCGTTTTGACCGGAACGGTGCCATCGAATGAAAAATTACCTTGATAACTGGGAAAAGATCTTCGGCGTAAGAAGGGCAAAAAGAATATTTATAGCCGCTACCAGGCAGAATGTAGGTAAGACCACGATATCGCTCGGATTACTGGCAGCCATGCGGAAACGGTTCGACGGGGTCGGTTTCATCAAGCCGGTAGGGCAACGGTATCTGGAAAAACACGGGTTCAAGGTTGACGAGGACTCCCTGTTGATGGACCGGATATTCGATTTCGGGCTTCCTCTCGACGCTCTTTCCCCTGTAGCTATCGATAAAGGATTTACGGAGAGGTATCTTGACGGGCTTGTCGGAAAAGATGCCAATAAGCAGATAACCGATTCTTTCCGGCTTGTGGCCGAGGGAAGGGACATGGTGGTCATAGAAGGGACCGGCCACGCGGGCGTAGGGTCGGTGTTCGATCTTTCTAACGCCGATGTGGCGAAAATGCTGGGTGCCGGGGTGATACTTGTCTCTCCGGGCGGAATAGGCAACCCTATTGATGTGATCATGCTGAACAAGGCTTTGTTCGACAGTAAAGGAGTAAGGATAGCCGGTGTTATCGTCAATAAGGTCCGCCCGGCAAAGTACGAAAAGGTCAATAAATATGTCCGCCTCGGGCTTAACCGGCTCGGCATACCTGTCCTGGGAGTTGTTCCTTACATGGAAATGCTCGATGCTCCCACTCTCAGGGATTTTAAGGAAGAACTTGATATGCATGTTCTCTGCGGAGAGGAATTCCTTGACCGGCAGACTAAAAAAGTACTTGTCGGCGCGATGGAGGTTAAAGAAGCCGTACATTTTATAGAGAACGATTGTTTGATGATCACTCCCGGTGACAGGACGGATCTTTTGAACCATATAATCAAAATGCATTCATCCAGGTATAAGTTCAGATTGAGAATGACCGGGCTCGTTCTTTCCGGCGGTATGGTTCCCAGGCGGAGGGTCTTCAACGCTCTAAAAAAAGCCGGGATACCGGTCCTTATGACCAGAAGGGACACTTACGATGTTGCTTCAAGGATCCACGATCTGACGGTGAAGATCAAGTCCCGCGATGTCAACAAGATCAAGATCGCTATAGATATGTTCGAAAAACATGTGGATATGGATGCGGTCACGAGGGCTATAGGCTAGTTGAAAGGTACATGAGAAATACAGTCACATCATTTTTGGCCTTTTGCATCTGTTCGGCCGCTTTACTTTCCGGTTGTACCCCTGTTAAGGGAAATGAATATTCCCGCACTCTCCCCGTAATGGGGACTTACCTGCAGGTCAAGTTGGGAGATCCCGCCGTGAGCCGGGAAAAGGCCCTGAACGCAATTGACGAGGCTTTTCGACTCGCTGAATATCTGGAGAAAGTACTGAGCATTTATTATCCCGACAGCGAAGTCAATGTGCTTAACCGCAGTAAAAGTTTAAACGCTTCCGAGGACCTTTATTCGGTAATATCTATCGCGGAAAAAATAGGCCGGTCGACGGACGGAGGATTCGACATAACCGTGGCTCCCGTAATGAGGGATTCGGGCCTGTATGCCGCTCTTCCGGAAAAGATACGGGATACTATTCCTGCGGGCTACGGCGGCCTGGGATGGCGTAATGTGGAAATAGACCGGGCAGGCAGGAAAATAGAGCTCAGGAACGGCGCCTGGGTCGACCTTTCCGGAATAGCCAAAGGATATATAGTTGACAGAATATACGGCTTGTTCCGTGAAAAGGGGATAAAAGGCGTTCTGGTGAACGCGGGAGGCGACATGTATTGCGGGCCCAGGCCCGGCGGTAAACCCTGGAATATCGGGGTAAGAGACCCGGGTTCGGGCAGTATAGCTATTGTCCTGAGGATATACGAGGGGGCCGTGGCTACAAGCGGGGACTACGAAAATGTCGTGTTCAATGAGGCTGCCGGAAGTTATTTTTCCCATATAATAGATCCGGGGTCCGAAGTCCCGCTTATCGAAGCCCCGTCCGGTATAACAGTCATAACGGGTTCCGCCGCGCGGGCTGACGCTCTGGCCACAGGGATGATGGCTATGGGTCCGGAAAGAGCCGTGCTCCTTGCGGAACTTCAGGATGATGTGGAAGTTCTGGTTATCGATGAAAAGAACGGGGAAAAGCGGACGGTCTTCTCGAAAGGCGCGGAGAGATATTTCCCGGGGGAATATTTAAAATGAAGGTAATGATCGCTATGTCGGGCGGTGTTGATTCCAGCGTGGCCGCCTACGAATTGAAGAAAAAGGGATACGATGTTGTCGGCATGACGATGCGTACCTGGGACGCGGGAGCCGACGCCGGTGAGCGGGATGATAAATTCTGTTGTTCCGAAGAAGCCGTAACCAGAGCGGCGGCCGTATGCGCCCGGCTCGGCATGATCCACCGTGTGGTGGACCTGTCCCGTGAATTCGAGGAGGAGGTCAAATCGTATTTCGCGAAGGAATATTCGGCCGGCAGAACACCAAATCCCTGTATAATATGCAATACCAGGCTCAAGTTCGGGCGTCTTTTCAGTGAGGCGAAAAAGCTGGGTGCCGAAAAGATAGCTACCGGCCATTTCGCTAGGATCATCGAAAAGCAGGGGGAACACCTGCTCTGTACCGGCGCCGACAGCGCAAAAGACCAGTCTTATTTTCTTTACGCGCTTCCCAGGAACATACTTCGCTCGATAGTTTTTCCGCTCGGGGAGATCACGAAAGAAAAGGTCAGGCGGATCGCCTCCGAGCGGGGATTTGTTTCCGCCGGTACCCCTTCGAGCCAGGATATCTGTTTCGCTCCCGGGAACGGGGGATATAGGAAATATCTTGAGGATCTCGGGTATGCTTCTCACGGTCCGGGAAAGATACTTGATTCATCCGGGCGGATCCTCGGGACCCATAAGGGCGTATCCCATTATACGGTCGGGCAGAGGCAGGGTCTGGGAGTTGCAATGGGCAGGCCTGTATATGTTATCAGCATAGATCCCGTTAAAAATCTTGTTGTAGTCGGGCCAAGAGAAGAAGCTATGAAAAGGGAAGTCCTGGTTACGGGGCTGAACTGGCTTCTGAGAGACCCCCCTTCGGAGAATATGTCCCTGCGGGTAAAGATCAGGTACGCTTCCGATAAGGCCAAGGCCGATCTTTCTTTCCGCGGGAAGGGAGGTGTAAGGATCAAGTTCAGAGAGCCGCAGTTCGCTCCTTCTCCGGGACAGGCGGCCGTTTTTTACGACGGTGAGGTGGTGGCGGGAGGAGGATGGATCGAAAAAGTTCCGGGATGACGGAATTATGGGTCAATTCAACGCGCAGGGGGCTGAAGAAGAACGGCTTTATGTAAAAAGATCCGGCTGCGGACGCAGCCGGATCTTCGGATATATGGTAGCGGGGGGCGGACTTGAACCGCCGACAACACGGGTATGAGCCGTGCGCTCTGACCAACTGAGCTACCCCGCCGGGTTGACCGATGAGTTTAAATTATATGTTAAACATATAACTTTGTCAACGAATTGAGTTAATATCGGTTGTAATAGTCAATGACCTGGTATAAAATGAGAATGCGGATCACCTGTAATAATAATATTAATAACGGAGGTTAGGATGGAAGATTTTCGTTCTCCCGACGATCTTTTCAAACAGGAAGCCAGAAGGATCAAGGATATCGGCAAAGGGTACGGCAAATACCTGGCACCGTTCATTATTTTTTTGATAGTCCTGCTGGCGCTTCAAAGCAGCATATATTCGATCGGTCCGGATGAAGTAGGCGTAGTCCAGCGGTTCGGCAGGTATGTCCGTACCACTGAGTCAGGCCTGCACGCTAAGCTGCCTTTCGGTATAGAGAAGGCGACTCCCATAAAAGTTAAAAAGGTGTTCAAGGAAGAATTCGGTTTCAGGACACGGAAAGCCGGTGTGCGGAGCGTTTACGCCCGAAACGATTACCTGGACGAATCGCTGATGCTTACGGGTGACCTCAACATTCTCGATGTCAGGTGGATAGTCCAGTTCAGGATATCGGACCCCGTTAAATTCCTTTTTAACACAAGGAGACCGGCCGGTAATGTCCGTGATATGTCCGAGGTGGTCATGCGGAGGCTTTGCGGTGATTATTCCGTTGACGAAGTTCTTACCACGAAGAGGGAAGAGATAGCCGTGAATTCCCAGACCGAACTTCAGAAGCTTCTTGACAGGTACGGGACCGGGATCGATGTGGTGACGGTCAAGCTTCTTGATGTAAATCCGCCGGACCCGGTTAAGCCCGCTTTCAACGAGGTTAACCAGGCCAAGCAGGAGAGGGAAAGGATGATAAACCAGGCGTGGGAAGCTTACAACAAGGCTATCCCCAGAGCGAAAGGCGAGGCCAGAAGGACCATCAGTCAGGCCGAAGGATACGAGGTCGATAAGGTCAACAGGGCCAAGGGTGAAGCTAAAAGGTTCACTATAACTCTCGAGGAATATTCAAAAGCCCCCGAAATAACGCGGCAGAGGCTTTATCTTGAGACAATGAGCGGCGTGCTTCCGGAAACGGATAAGAAGTTCATAGTGGACCCCAGCCAGTCGTCCATTCTTCAGATGCTCCGACTGGAAGGCGAAGGAGGTGGTAAGTGATGAAAAATATCATGAATATTTTTATCGGTCTCGTTGTGGTCCTGGCCGTCGCTGTAATAAGCGGGACCTTTTATACGGTCTCCGAAAAGGAACAGGTTGTCATAACACAGTTCGGTAAGCCTATAGGAAAACCGGTTACGAAAGCGGGCCTGCATTTCAAGCTGCCTTTTGTCCAGAATGCCCAGTATTTCGACAAACGCCTGCTCGAATGGGACGGGGACCCTAACCAGATACCCACACGGGATAAAAGGTACATCTGGGTCGATGTCACCGCTAGATGGAAGATCTACGACGCGTTAAAGTTCCTTCAGTCCGTCGGCAGTGAAAGAGGAGCACATGCGCGCCTTGACGATATAATAAATTCGGCTACCCGGGATGTTATTTCCAGCCATCCTCTGGTAGAAACTATCAGGGACTCTAACAGGATACTCGATGCCGGGACAGTTGAGAGCGTTTCTCCAGTGGCGGATGAGGCTCTGGAGCGTATAACCCTGGGGAGGAATGATATCGAAAGCGAGATAATCGCGCGGGCAAAAGAGCTGGCCCCCCAGTACGGTATAGATCTTATCGATGTGCGTATAAAGCGCGTTAATTATGTGGAAGAAGTACGCGAAAAAGTATACGACAGGATGATCTCGGAGCGTAAAAGGGCCGCCGAACAGTACAGGTCGGAAGGGATGGGAAAGAGCGCGGAGATAAAAGGCCGTACCGAGAAAGAACTGAAACAGATAAAATCAAAAGCGTACCGGACGGCTCAGGGTATACGGGGTCGCGCCGACGCCGAAGCCATAAGCGTATACGCTTCGTCCTACAGTAAAGATCCCGACTTTTATTCTTTCATGAGGACCCTGGAAACATACGCCGCGACGGTAGGTAAAGGCACGACCCTTATACTTACGACCGACTCGGACTATTACAAATACCTCAAACAGCGGAAATAACAGATCATCATTTAACCGGGGGAGGGGAAATGGCCGCAAAAAAGAAAGAGATAAAGCTTAAAAAAGTGCCGAAGTCACAGGTTAAATCATTCAAGATCAGGAACAGGAAAGGCTACGCCGTTATCTGCAAGGACAATCTTACGGAAGGCGGGACCAGGAACCTTGCCCTGGACAGGATGAATAAAGCTTTGAAGCGCATTGGCTATACGCTCGGGTAAACGGCGTTTGAGCCCGGTTTTTCTGATGTGCCCCAATATTACGCGATAAGGTGGAAAATATCATAATATCCATTGTTGTTTTTCTTCTGGTCATAGTAGTCCATGAAGTCGCCCATGGCTATGTAGCTTTCCGTTTGGGGGACATGACCGCGCGAGACGCCGGAAGGCTTACCATGAACCCGGCGGCTCATATGGACCCTGTAGGCACGGTGCTGCTTCCGGCTATACTGATCATTTCAAATTCCCCGGTGATATTCGGATGGGCAAAGCCGGTTCCCGTCAACCCCTATAATTTTAAGGACCCGAAAAAGGGAATGCTTCTGACAAGCGCCGCCGGACCCGCCGCGAATTTCACGCTTGCCGTGCTTTTTACGGCCGTCTTCAAAACGGGGGTATTCCCGCCCGGATCTTTTCCGTGGACTTTTCTTCTTACGGGTGTGCTTATAAGCCTGGTCCTCGGTATTTTCAATCTTATGCCGGTACCGCCTCTTGACGGTTCGGGTATCCTTTTTTCACTGTTGCCGGATGAGGCCGTAGCGAGGCTCGCCTGGCTGGAAAGATACGGTTTTATCATTCTTATCGTGCTTTTATATATCGGGTTGTTCGACAGGATAATAGTGCCTCTGGTATCTCTTTTTATGAAAATCCTGCTCGGGTAGAGGCGCTCCAGCTAAAGGACCATATATGACGGACCTCCATATCGGGCTAATAGGTGTTGTCGCGGGCATATGTACTACAATTTCTTTCGTGCCCCAGATAATCAAGATGTTCCGCACCAAGAATGTAAGGGATATTTCCCTTATAATGTATGTGATACTTACTACGGGCATTTTTCTCTGGCTCGTGTACGGTATTTTTATAGAGGAATTCCCCATAATATTCGCGAACCTGGTGGGTTTCCTGCTGTGTCTTTCGGTGATCGTAATGAAGATAAAATACAGGAAGAGGTTTTGATGTGAAGGTGCTTTTGACCGGCGCGACCGGGTTCATAGGCAAGCGTTTTCTCTATCGTCTTTTGGAAAGAGGGGTGGAAACGGTATGTATGGTCAGGGGGTCCAGCCGGACGGATCTCCTTGAAAGAACGGGAACCCGTTTTGTTTTCGCGCCCTTAGAGGACGAGGGAAGCGTCGAGAAAGTGGTAACCGCGGAGAGGCCCGACGCTGTGGTCCATTGCGCGGCGAAGGTGGTGGGGAGCGATGAAAAGGAGCTTTACAGGGTGAACGCTGAGGGCACAAAGAACATATGCCAGGCCTGCTTCAGGAATAAAGTTGAAAGAATGGTCTATCTCAGTTCCATTGCCGTGGTCGGAGGTAATAATGATATGCCGCTTTCGGATAATATGCCTTATAAGGCAAGAAATCCATACGGAAGGTCAAAGCTCGAGGCCGAAAGGATAGTGGAAGATTACAGGAATAAAGGCATGAGAGCGGTGGTTCTGAGGCCGTGTATGGTCTACGGTGAGGACGAACCGCACGCCATGGGACGCATTCTCGATGCCCTGGCGAAAAGAAGGATACCGTTTCTGGATGTTCCCGAAATGGACTCTAAACTGCAGCTGGGGTATGTGGGGAACATCGCGGATGCTATGGAACTCGCTCTTTATTCGGACGAATGTTTCGAAGGTACTTTCATTCTGGCCGATAAGGAGGTTATAACCCTCAGGCGGTTCCTTGAGATCCTTTACGGTGAGCTGGGTGTGCCGCTGCCTTTTACCGTTCCTTCCTGGGCTGTCGGAGCGGCGAGGCTGATACCGCCCGTAAGGGATATTTTCGGCAGGATCTTCAGGGACAGGACATACGATATTTCCAGGGCCGAAGCCATCCTGGGTTATTTTCCCAGGGTATCCACCGAAGAAGGTCTTAAGCGCACCGTGCGGAGATGGAAAAAGAAAAATTGCGTACAACACGGTAATGTTCTGAAATGCGCTGCTCCCGACGATCAGCCGCCGGCCGAAGGCATAGAGGATATCTTCGAGGTTTGACCATGTCAAAAATATCAGTTACCGTACTGGGTACCACTGCGGGTGTCCCTACCAGGACCAGGGCGCATTCTTCTTTGTATGTAAGTTACGATGACGGAGAGGAAGAATGTCTTCTTTTTGATTGCGGAGAAGGTACGCAAAGGCAGCTCATGACCGCCGGGCTGAATATGATGAAGATCGATAATATTTTCATCACGCACTGGCACGGGGACCATTGCCTGGGCCTCCCTGGTCTTGTTGACACTATGGGGTTCGAGGGAAGGGAAAGGCCTTTGGATATATTCGCGCCCGAAGCGAAACGCGTTGGCAAATGCCTCTCTTTCAGTTATTCTATAGGGGGATACAGGGTCAATCCGAGGTTCGTTCCTTTCAGAGGGCGCGGCGTCAAACGGGTACTTGAAAAGGAGCGCTTCGATGTTCTTTCAGGGGCGGTTGAGCACAGCGTACCGGCCGTGGCTTACGCGATAGCCGAAAAGGACAAAGAGACTGTAGATCCGGAAAAGGCCCGCGCGGCGGGGCTTCCTCCGGAAGGACCTGTATACGGAGAGATCAAAGAGAAGGGGAGCGTTGAATACGCGGGGCGCCGTGTGTTTTTCGGTGATATAAGCCGCCTGGAAAAAGGCAAGAAACTTGTATTCTCAGGCGATACTCTTATTTGCGATAACCTTAGGACGCTCGCGGCCGGGGCGGACCTTCTGATACAGGATTGTACTTATTTCGGGCCCGTGGGCAGGGTAAGAGCCTACAAGCACGCCTGTCTTCCGGAGGTGCTGGAGATGGTAAGCTCGATAGGTGTAAAAAGGACGGTCCTTACTCACATAAGCCGCAGGTTCGGGGATCCGGATAAGTTGAGAGCAATGGTGGAAGAATATCCCGGGGTGGAGGTTGCCGAGGATCTTATGGTAGTGGTGATCTGAGGCCGGGCCCCCGCCCGGATGTCCGCGCAAAGGGCCGTAGGGGGCGTGGGGCGAGTTTACGGATCGGAGCTTTAATATGAAGGTGCTTTTACATATCTGCTGCGGCGTCTGCGCTTCTTCGGTAGTAGAAAGGCTCATGTGCGAGGGGTATACAGTGACCGGATATTTTTACGGCCCGAATATTCATCCGCACGACGAGTATGACAGGCGTCTCGATGCCGCTAGGGCCGTTGCCCGGGAAATGCGCTTTGACCTTATAGAGGGAAAATACGACAGGGAAAGATGGTTCGAGGCGGTCAAGGGCGCCGAAAATGCGCCCGAAGGCGGGAAGCGTTGTGAAATATGCTTTAGACTGCGGCTCGAGGCCGCTTACCGGCAGATGAGGAAGAACATGTTCGACAGGTTTACCACTACGCTTACGGTCAGTCCGTTGAAGGACGCTGTGCTGGTGAACAGGCTGGGGAGAGAGATAGGGGGAGATAAGTTCATAATAGCCGATTTCAAGAAGAAGGAAGGGTGCAAAAGGGCCGTGGAGCTTTCACGGGAGATGGGCCTTTACAGGCAGGATTATTGCGGGTGTGTTTACAGCCAGGAGGAAGCTATAAGGAGCCGGGAGAGAAGGAGCCGTGAAAATGGGAACGCGGACAGGGCCTGACGGTCCGCGCCGGTTAAAGAAGCGCGTTTTCCGCGCAGCTCTGTTTTCTCCTGTTCTTACGGGGTTAATATGAAAAGCTTATCCAGACAGTCCTTCCTTAAGAAGATAAAGGATACGGTCGACCATTACGGAATGATAAGGAAGGGCGAAAGGGTCCTTGCCGCCGTTTCGGGCGGTGCTGATTCGGTATGCCTTCTTAACGCCCTTTCCGTCTTAAGGAGAAAGCTGGACATAGAGCTGATAGCCGCGACGGTCGATCATTGCCTCAGAGGAGAACAGTCCGAGAACGACGCTGATTTTGTCGTCCGCTTGTGCGGGGAAAAGGGTATAAGATGTTTGAGAGGAAAGGTCAAGGTCCTTTCTTCCGGGAAAGACCCCCTTTCAATAGAGGAAAGGGCCCGGGAAAAGAGGTATGCCTTTCTGCTGGAAAGCGCCGCGCGAGAATCCTGCGGTGTGCTGGCCACGGGCCATACGCTGGATGACCAGGTCGAGACCGTACTCATGAGGATAGTCTACGGGTCTTCTCTCAAAGGCATTTCCGGGATAGCTCCCGTAAGGTACGAAAACGAGGTACGGATCGTGCGCCCTTTGCTTAGGGTCCCCAAAGAGAACATCCTTCATTATCTTGAAGAGGAGGGGGAAAGTTTCGTCGAGGACACAACGAACGATGACCGCCGCTACCGCAGGAACAAGATAAGGCTCGAACTTATCCCTCTTCTGGTGAAGGAGTATAACCCCGGTTTTAAGAGGAACCTGGTTAACCTGTCCGATACGGTCAGAGAGGACATGGAGTATATAATACGGGGCCGTGAGAAAGCCTTGTCTTCGACTGTTTGCGGTGAAGCCAACAGCGTGAAGCTTAAAGATCTTCTTCTTCAGCCTGTTTCGCTGAGAAAAGAGCTTTTCAGGGAGCTTTTTGCCAGGGCCGGCGGTAATTTGAAAAAACTTACTTACAGGCACTGGATGGATTTTTCTTCGCTTGTTGCTTCTTCGGAAAAAGGAAAAGCCCTTGACCTTCCGGGAAGCGTTAAGGTCGAACGCAAGGCTTCAGAGGTGGTTTTTTCTAAAAAGCGGTAGGAGACCGGGGGCTTTGCCAATGGCTGCCGTTTTGACGGCCGATATGCCTGATTGACCGGTACCTGGTAGTGTGCTAAAATAGCCCGATATATATATAAATATTATTTTATAACCCAACGGTGGTAGAGATGAGCAACGGTGTGAACAGAGGGGATAAAAGCCCGAGAAAAAAGATGCCCGGCAAAGGGCCGTCCAAGGATAACAGGAACCTTTTTGTCTGGATACTCATAATATTAGGGGTTTTTTACATTTTCCAGTGGGTTTATTCGTCCATGGAGGAGACTTCCAGGGAGGTTTCGTATAAAGAGTTCTATAGCACGGTGGAGACTAACCGGGAAACTTCGGAGATAGTTTCCGCTGTTCTTATAAAGGACAAGGTTACCGGTACTTTCAGTGACGGCAAGAGCTTTACCGTGAACATACCCGAAAAAGACAACGAACTTGTCGCTCTGATGCGGCGCAATATCCCCAAATTCGATATAAAACCTCCCCAGACCTTCCTGTCGAACCTTTTCTATTCACTGGGGCCCATGCTCATATTCATTCTTTTCCTCTGGTTTTTTATTTACAGGGGCGCCACTTCAGGCGGCGGGAAGATGATGTCTTTCGGAAAATCGAGGGCGAGGCTGGCCACAAAGGACAAAATGAGCGTCACCTTCAACGATGTGGCGGGTATAGACGAAGCAAAGGAAGAGCTTAAGGAGGTCATTGAGTTCCTTAAAGAACCGAAGAAATTCCAGAAGCTCGGGGGTAAAATGCCCAAAGGAGTCCTTTTAATGGGACCGCCCGGGACAGGAAAGACACTTCTGGCCAAGGCTGTAGCCGGAGAGGCCGGTGTGCCGTTCTTCAGCATTTCCGGTTCGGATTTTGTCGAGATGTTCGTAGGGGTAGGAGCCTCCCGAGTGAGAGATCTTTTTGAGCAGGCCAAGAAATCGGTAAAATTGAGCCAGAAGGGGTGTATCATATTTATCGACGAGATCGATGCCGTCGGCAGGCAGAGATTTTCCGGGATAGGGGGAGGCCACGACGAAAGAGAGCAGACACTTAACGCGTTGCTTTCCGAGATGGACGGGTTCGATACGGCCAGCGGGGTTATTCTTCTGGCGTCCACCAACAGGCCGGATGTGCTGGATCCCGCTCTGCTCAGACCGGGAAGGTTCGACAGGCAGGTGGTTGTCGATCTTCCCGACATACACGGCAGAGAGGCCATACTTAAGGTTCACGCCAAGAACATAAAGATCAAGCAGGGGGTCGATCTTTACAAAATAGCCCAGCAAACAGCGGGGTTTTCCGGCGCGGATATCGCCAATATAATTAACGAATCGGCTCTTCTCGGGGCAAGGCGAAATAAGAAGGCCGTGGAAATGGAGGATCTCCAGGAAGCCATGGAAAGAGTGATAGCGGGTCCTCAAAGGAAATCCAGAAAGATAAGCGAGGATGAGAAGGACATAATAGCTTATCATGAATCCGGGCATGCCCTTATGTCCTTTCTCATAGAAGGCGCGGATCCTCTGCATAAGGTCACCATAGTGTCCAGGGGTATGGCTCTCGGATATACTATGCAGCTTCCCAAGACAGACAGATATCTTTACAAAAAGTCCCAGTTCATCGGCAAGATAGCCGGCATGCTTGGCGGAAGGGCGAGCGAGGAGATAGCTTTCAGGGAGATCTCCACGGGGGCGCAGAACGATATAAAACAGGCTACTGAGCTTGCCAGGGACATGGTCACACTGTACGGTATGAGCGAGAGGCTCGGCCATCTTACCGTAGGCAGAAGGCATAACCAGCTTTTTCTCGGCAGGGATATTACCGAAGAAAGAAATTACAGCGAAGAGACGGCAAAACTTATTGACGACGAGGTTAAGAAGATAGTAGATCATTGTTACAGTCTCGCAAAGTCGAAGCTTCTGGAGAACAAGGATAAACTGGATCTTTTGGCCAGAAAACTTATAGAGAACGAGACCATGGAAGAAGCCGAGGTCAGGGAACTTCTGGGCTTTAAATCTTTGTCCGAAGAAGAAGCGTCCGCCGACCGCGAAAAGTCACGGCCCGGCGGAAAGAGTAAAGATGATTCCGGGGCTGATAGTGAAGGAAATACGGCTTAAAGAAAGAATACTGCCGCTTGACGGGCGTACCGGGATAATGGGGATCCTTAATGTTACTCCGGATTCCTTCAGTGACGGAGGTGAATTGCCCGATACGGTCTCCGCCGTGAAAAGGGCGGAGAGAATGCTCGCGGATGGCGCCGACCTTATAGATATTGGAGGGGAGTCCACAAGGCCGGGAGCGCTTCCTGTTAAGGTGTCCGAGGAACTGGAAAGGGTCGTCCCCGTTATAAAGGCCATTAAGAAGGAGCTCGGGGCGGTGATCTCGGTCGACACATATAAAAGCGGGGTAGCCCGCGCGGCGCTGGATGAAGGCGCTGATCTTGTTAATGACATATCAGGCCTTAACGCGGACCCTTCGATGGCCGGGGTCATAGCTCATTCCGGCGCCGCCTGTATACTGATGCATATGAAAGGTACTCCACGCACCATGCAGAAGGCGCCGTTCTACTCCGATATAATAGATGAAATAACCGGATCCCTTAAAGGATCCGTGAGTAAAGCCGAAGAGGCGGGGATAGATCCCGAAAAGATAATAATAGATCCCGGAATAGGGTTCGGCAAAACGGTAGAGGACAATCTGATCCTCATAAGGCATTTAGACAGAATGAGTTCTGTAGGGAAGCCGATTATGATAGGCACTTCCAGAAAGTCCTTTATCGGCGCTATTACCGGAAGGAGCGTGAAGGAACGGATCCACGGTACTGTGGCGAGTGTATGCGCGGCCGTTCTCAACGGAGCTTCGATAGTGCGGGTCCATGATGTAGGTGAAGTGTCGGACGCGCTGAAAATCATAGACGCAATAAAAGGTGTGTGAAAATGATCGATTTTTTTCTTGCTTACTGGGAGCCGATCCTTGAGATACTGATATTATGGGCAACTTTCTATCTGGTTTTCCTTCTCTTGCAGGGGACGGCGGCGGAACAGGTGCTGAAAGGTGTTATAGTAATATCCGTTGTGATAATGCTTACCCGGGGGCTTAATCTTGTCATTATAAACTGGCTTTTGACAAGGCTTCTTGCTATCAGCGTGCTGGCTTTTCTTATAATATTCCAGCAGGAGATACGCCGGGGGCTTGCCCGTATCGGCAGGCTGGGGATCTTTTCCGGAGAGCAGGAAATAATCGGCGAAGTGTCAAAAGCCGCTATTGTGCTTTCCAAGAAACGGATAGGCGCGCTTATCGCTATAGAACGCGAGGTCGGTTTGAGGAAATATGTCGAGAGCGGTGTTGAGCTTGATTCCAGGGTCACCTCCGAGCTCATACATACAGTATTTTCGCAGAGTACGCCTTTACATGACGGGGGGATAATAGTTTCGGAACAGAGGATCGAGGCCGCGGCCTGCCTGTTCCCTCTGACCCAGAACCCCAATATCCCCAAGACCATGGGCACCAGGCATAGAGCGGCTTTGGGCCTTTCGGAGGAGACCGATGCTCTTGTTGTGGTGGTGAGCGAGGAGACCGGCAGTATTTCTGTCGCTATAGGCGGCAGGATGACCAAAGAGCTCGATCCAAAGGACCTTTCCAAGATCCTTGAGAAGCTGTTCCTTCCGCGTATACGGAAACGGTCCCTGAAGAATATTTTTGAAGATATTTTCACCAGGAAAAAAAAAGGCGGCTAAATGAGAGAAGAAAACCCTTTTCTACACAATTTCTGGCCGAAGGTCATTTCACTGATACTGGCTGTGGCGACCTGGTTCTATGTTTTCGACCTGGTCATGACCGACAGCTATTCCAAGAGGCAGGAGACCGCTGAACAGGTGCTGGCAAGGTCGGATCTTCTTGTTAAGGAAGTTCCCGTGAGGCCCGTATTTTACGGAGAATCCCCGGACGGATATAAAGTGAACATGCAGGATGTCAAGGTCGAGCCCGCCACTATATCCATTTTCGGGCCCAAAGATGTGCTGGAGGATGTCGACTCTCTGAAGACTGACAGGATCTATCTGGGTGAATATACCCGCAGCACGATCCTTCATCTCGGTCTTAATTCCGACAGCCGTTTTCTTAAGTTTGAGAACAAAGTGGTCGAGGTCTATATACCGGTTGAAGCGGTAAGGAAGGATAAATAAATGACAAGGCTGGGTGTTAATATCGACCATGTTGCTACCGTAAGGGAAGCCAGGAAAACCATAGAGCCGGACCCCGTACAGGCAGTCCTGGAAAGCGAAAAAGCCGGGTGCAGCGGCATAGTATGCCATCTTCGCAAAGACAGGCGTCATATCGGCGATAATGATCTTTCGAGGATAAAAGATGTGGTCACGACACACCTTAACCTGGAAATGAGCGTTGATCCCGAAATAGTCGAGATAGCATTGCGTACGCTGCCCGATGAAACTACGATAGTCCCGGAAAAAAGGCAGGAGATAACAACTGAAGGGGGACTGGATGTTTCCGGGAATTACGAGAAGGTCCGGGATGTCGTCAGTCGGCTCAGGGACAAAGGCATTGATGTAAGCCTGTTTATCGATCCCGAAGAGCGCCAGGCCGAGGCTGCGAAGAAAGCGGGGGTAGATACCGTTGAGTTCCATACCGGCAGGTACGCGGAAGCTTTTATCGGTGGCGGCGATCATGAGGAAGAGCTGGAAACCCTCAGGAAAGTATGCGCTACCGCCATGGGCGAAGGCCTGCGTGTTTGCGCGGGCCATGGCCTTACATACGCCAATGTAGGACCCGTAGCCCGCATAGAAGGAATGTATGAACTGAATATAGGCCATTCGATAATTTCGCGCGCTATCTTTACCGGTCTTTATGACGCGGTCAAGGAAATGAAGGAGCTTTTGAGATGAGCGTAGCCGGTATAGGCATTGACGCGGTGAACATACAAAGGTTCGCCGAAGTCTCCGGGTCCCGTGGAGAGCCTTTCCTGCGGAGAATATTCACCCGGAACGAACTCGAATACGCCGGGGCAAAGAAGGCCTATTACATCCATATGGCCGGTAAGTTCGCCGCGAAAGAAGCGGTTAAGAAGGCTCTGCCGGACGGGGCCAGGATAGGCCTGGCATGGACGGATATAGAAATACTGAACGAGACCGACGGAAAACCTTATGTAAAGCTCCACGGGAAGGCCAGGAGCCTTATGGAAGAGTCGGGGTTGTCCGATGTAGTAGTAAGCATATCTCATACGGAAGAATTAGCTTTATCAAACGCAATGGCGGTGAAGAATGGTTCGTGAACACATAGGAAAGATGTCCGGTCGCCGGGAAGATACTCATAAGGGCGATTACGGGAAGATACTGGTCGTCGGCGGGTCTGTAGGAATGACGGGCGCGGCGTGCCTGTGCTCTGAAGGGGCGCTGAACTCGGGCAGCGGTCTGGTGACCTGCGCGGTGCCCTTATCGTTGAACCCGGTAATGGAGGTCAAACTTACCGAAGTAATGACCCTTCCGGCCCCTGAGACCAAAGAACAAACATTTTCCCTTAAAGCGAAGAGCAAACTGGTGAAATTTTCTTCCGGGTGCGATGCCGTAGCTCTCGGTCCGGGGCTGGGAAGGAACGCCGAGATCAGAAAACTCGTAAAGGCTCTTTTCAAGGAGGTGAAAGTCCCCGTGGTGCTGGACGCTGACGGCATAAACGCGCTGGCGGGCAAAAAGGCTTTCCTGAGGAAAAGGGCTTACGGTACGGTAGTAACACCGCATCCCGGTGAGATGGCAAGACTGACCGGTGTATCGATCGAAGATATACAAGCCGACCGTGAAGGGACGGCAAAGAGCGTTGCGGAAGAGACGGGGACGGTAGTATGCCTTAAGGGCCATAAGACCTGTGTTGCCTGTCCCGATGGAAGGGTTTATGTGAACGATACCGGGAATTCCGGCATGGCTTCCGGTGGTACGGGTGATGTTCTGACCGGCATGATCGTTTCTTTCATCGGGCAGGGGCTTGAGCTCTATTCAGCGGCCGTATCCGCGGTATATCTGCACGGGCTGGCCGGTGATCTGGCTGCCGAAGAGGTAGGACCGTTCTCCCTCACGGCTTCCGATATCATAGATTTTCTTCCCGATGCCTTTGACAAAGCCGGCATTTGATGTATAATTAAAAACGATTTTTCGCGGTCTGCGGGGCAGAGGTCCACTGCAACAGAAAAATTCAAGATTTATGCCGATGTAGCTCAGTGGTAGAGCAGGGGTTTTGTAAACCTCTGGCCGGGGGTTCGAATCCCTCCATCGGCTCCAGTTTCTAATCAAAACGGGACAAGAAAGCTTTTTCTTGTCCCGTTTTTTATTAGAAACCACACGCCTCCGGCGTGCGAGCTGTTCTCTCGTTCGCGTTTTAAAGTATTATCCTTAAAATGCTCTCTCGTCAACAGCTCCGAGCCGATGTCGGGGAACCTGTAAGCGTATCGGGGAAGAGAGGCACGGTTTCCCTCCGCCGTGTTTTGAGTTCAGAAGGGACAAGAAAGCTTTTTCCTGTCCCGTTTTTTATTAGCAACCACACGCCTCCGGCGTGCGAGCTGTTCTCTCGCTCGCGTTTTAAAGTATTATCCTTAAAATGCTCTCTCGTCAACAGCTCCGAGCCGATGTCGGGGAACCTGTAAGCGTATCGGGGAAGAGAGGCACGGTTTCCCTCCGACTCGGTTAGAACGGATA
>WJMG01000092.1 GCA_014728075.1 Candidatus Omnitrophota bacterium
AAGGAATATACCACCGACGGTTTGACGGCTACAGCTCTATACACATATTACAATAATGCTGACAATTACATGGAGTCAGCCACTTACTACGACGGCCCGGACGAAAACGGTTATGTGTACTATCACTGGATCGACGATATGATGGACCTCAAGGATGTAAAGGTCCTGGCGTCCCAGGATTCCGATGGAGCTATAGCTTATTACACGACATTCTACCTGGATACTCCTATGTTGGACACGGTAGTGGGGTACGCTTCGGCGGATTATACCACCGATCCCTCCGCGCCGTCGCTTTCGACGAAAGTCTTCGCCAGGGAGTACAGCTCCTCCGGCGGCGGAGTAAGCAGCAAGATCCTGTATTACCAGGATGAGCAGAACAGGATGGCCTCGAAGTCCAGGCCTAATTATGAGGTTCTGGGCGCGGATGCCGAGGGTAATATATATTATCACTTCAGGAACGAGGCTTTCTACGACAATTCAACGCCGGGAGACGCTACCGACGATTACGGCAGGATGGACTACAAGGTAGCCCAGAATGCCGGTGATTATTCGGCGGAGAGTTACTGGTATGAGTATAACTTCACGGGAGATTACTCAGCATCTGCCAGTAAAGAAATAGCTTACATAGAAGGGGACATACCCGCCGACGAGAGGTTCCCGGACTTCTCCGGAAGGACAAAGTCCTATTCCAAGGATTACACTACCTCCTCCGGGGGTGTGACGGCCACGGACCTCTATACCTATTACACCGATGGGGACAACAGGCTCCAGTCGAGGACGATATATACCGACGCGGCCGAGAAGTATTACCACTACATGAACGACGCGGCGCAGACCCTTGACGGGAAGGTCCTTAAAGAAGCCAACGGTTCAGATTTCTACGCTATAGGCTACCTTTACGAGTATACGACAGGCGCGGTCAAGACCTACGACAAGGGATACAAAAGCGTGGATTACACGACCAACGCCAACGCGCCGGTTTACGACCACATACTGGTAGAGAGGAAGTATTCCACTGATGGGATCACGCCTGTCAGGCAGCAGACCTGGTATTACGATACGGGCACGGCCGAGAGCGTTATCTACTATGTGGGTGACGACGGAGGAAGCCCGGCGAAGGTCTACCAGCATTACTCGACCAATGGCCTTACCGATTACGAGAAGCTGGCTTCCCTCGACGCCGACGGGGCGCTCGCCTACTACTACGAGTATTACGGCGACGACACCACGCTCAAGAAGAAGGTAGGCTACAGCAGCCTGGATACAACGGATGTGCAGCAGCCGGTGGGGGGCAGGATGGTGTATTCAGCCGAATACACCACAAACGGAGATTTCGACGCCCAGTACACCTACTACGACGACGCGGAT
This sequence comes from Candidatus Omnitrophota bacterium, assembly GCA_014728075.1. Lineage (GTDB taxonomy): Bacteria > Omnitrophota > Gorgyraeia > Tantalellales > Tantalellaceae > WJMG01. The sequence goes on from WJMG01000092.1 coordinate 1,369, forward strand.
AACCGTATGGCTTCGAGAAAGACGGCCGCGGCCGATGCGAGCGGTAACCTTTATTACCACTTCCTGAACGAATCCTTCGGCGGGAACGCCTGGGGAAGGATGAACTACAGGGTAGCGGAGTCTGCCGACGCGTATTCGGCAAAGAGCTATTATCGCGAATACAACTTTACCGGTGATTATTCCTCTTCCGCCAGCAAGGAAACAGGCTATGTTGAGGGCGATATGCCGGCCGACGAGAGGTGGCCCGATTTCTCCGGAAGGACGCAGGCCTTCCAGGCTGTATACACCACTACCGGAGGAAGCGTGAACACGCAGGAACTTTTGACCTATTATACGGACGCTTCGAACAGGATACAGTCCAAGACTATGTACTATGACGCGAACGACCTTTATTACCATTACCTTAACGCGGACGGTTATATCCTTGACGGTAAGGTGATGAAGAATTCTGATTCAAGCGACTTCTATGCCAGGGCGTACAAGTACGAATATATCGGGACCACCAAGACCTACGATAAGGGATATAAAAGCGCGCTTTACACGACCGATCCCAACAACCCGACTTACAACGATATACTCGTGCAGAGGCAGTACTCTACGGACGGATCAACGGTCATGAACCAGCAGACCTGGTACTACGATCCGTACCAGAAGGAGTCGGAAGTCTATTACCATGGCAGCGACGATGGCTCCGGAAGGGTGTATGTCCACTATTCCTACACCATAGCCGATACCATTGATAAAGAGGTGATGAGTACGGTACAGAGTGCCGATAACAGTACTATCGCTTACGAGTACGAGTATTGGGGTGATAATACCACGGTCAAGAAGAAGACGGGGTACAAGAGCGCTGTTTACACGAATGTCTCGAGCCCGTCTTTCAGTACGAAGGCGATAGAGCATACTTATACTTCGGGCGGAGCATGGGAGTCGACCACATGGTACAGGGACAACGGCAATCCGCTAAAGAAACTGGTTAATACGGGTGAAGCGGCGATATATTTCGATACCGATACCGGATGGTACGCCCAGACTTACTGGAACGGGTCCGGACAGATAGACTATTATAATACTGAAGCCGATTATCATGATGGAAAGAAAGCCTGGTGGTTCGATGGTACATATAAAAGGACATATGATTATTACGACAGTGGGAGAATAAAATATGTTAACTTTTATTACGATAATTCCGGCACATGGACCTGGCTAAAAACAGAGGTGAGAGCTGATTCGGGGGATATTCCTTATGGAGACTGGATAACTGATACCGATCCCCGTCCAGCAACCGTACCGGAAACCGTGGAGGACCTGCCCGAAAAGCCCGCTAAGACGGGTCTCGAGTCGCTTGACGATGACACGGCCTCTCTGATAGTGTCGGACGAAGAGGTTCTCTCCAACGAGATGGGAGAGTTCTACGACAAGCTTGAAACTCTCAAGAGCGAGTTCACGGGAGAAGGCGTTACAGTCGCGCTTCTCGACGCGGGAATAGATACAAGCAAGCTTGATATCGACCTTCTCGCGAGCGTTGACCTTGCCGACGGTCTCGGCGCGGGATTCGGGCACGCCGACCTTACCGCGGGTGTTATAAGTGAAACGGCTTCGGAAGCCGGCATCATCGATATCGATGTCTTCAACTCCAACGGTGAGACCGACAACAGTATAGTCGCGGGAGCGGTGAAATACGCCGTTGACATGGGCGCGAAAGTGCTTGCCATGCCTTTCAGCCTGTTCCCGATGACCACCACCCTTGAAGCGGCCCTTGAATACGCGGCCGACAAGGGGGCGATACTTATAGCGTCCGCCGGGAACGAAGGCACGGAGGTCCTTGACAAGAGCCTGGCCTCGAGTGAGAAGGTAATAACCGTAGGTTCCGTTGACAGCGACGGTAAGCTCTCGGCCTGGAGTAATTACGGCTCGGAAGTCGACCTTTACGCGCCGTGGGATGTTATAGAGGGAGAAGCGGGGACTTCCGTTTCGGCGGCCCTCGTGGCGGGTATTACGGCTCTCATGCTTGAGGACGATTCGGACATGACGGCGGATGAGGTGCTGGCCGAGCTTGAGGAGCTTATGGCTGAGACCCTTGAGCAGGTAGAGGAAGAGGTCAAGGCAGAGGAAAAGGAAGAGAAAGAGATAAAAGGTATTTCGGTTGACGAGGTCGTGTCAAGGTACGACGCGATCCGTAAGAACAGGGCGGACTTCACGGGGCATTCCATACAGGAAGATGTTCCGGATGCCGGTCTTGTAAAATAATTTATGGGGTGGTGTAAGGAATGAAATTAAAGAAAATGCTACAAAACGAATGGAGGTAAGGGCAGTGGAACAGAACACGGAGCAAAGAAAATACCCGAGGGTAAAGACGCACATTCCCGTAAGGTACCGCAAATTGCGGCAGGGCGCGGGTGTTGACGGGGCCAGTTCCATAACCAAGAACATGAGCCAGGGGGGTATCCGTTTCAGGACGGCGGAATTCATCTCCATGGCCTGTCGCTTGATACTGGAGCTGGATCTGCCCATGTTCACAAAGCCTGTAAAGGCGATCTCGAAAGTTGCCTGGATCAAGAAGGCGCCTTCCGGGAGTGAATATGAGGTGGGGAATCAGTTCCTGGAGATATCCAAGAAAGACAAGGAGCTTATATCCGAATATGTCGACAGCCTGAACCTGTACAACGACTCCGACGCTTCTGAGCTTGCCAACGAGCTCAAGAAAGCGGCAGACGAAGCCGTTGTTACGGACGGGCCTGTGGCCTAGCTTAAGTATTGCTGTAAGTATCGCTAATTCATGCATTTAGGTGAAGTGTGCCTTTATGCGTGAATTAGCGATTGACAGTCCAAGACCACTTGAGATACAATAATCCCACGCTATTATTAATTATACGGCCCGGAACCGGTTCGCACCGGAAGGCCGTAGACCTTAACCCGGGAGATCCGCTTGCCGGAGGATTTCCCTCATCCCGTAACATCATGAAAGAAATGAAAAAGACCCTTTATTCTATCGCGGTTCTGTTATGTTTTTCGGTTTTTTGGGCATCTTCGGCTCAGGCCTTCTGGGTCTGGACCCCCAAAAGCAAGAAAATGGTCAATCCCAAGTACGCGGCAAAAGATACGCCGGGTGAGCAGTTCGACTGGGCCATGAAGTTCTACAAACAGAACGAATTCGAGCGGGCCGCGGAAGAGTTCAAACGGCTTGTGCAATATTACGGCGATTCCAAACTGGCGCCTGAAGCGCAGTATTACGCCGGAAGAAGTTACGAGGAACTCGGTAAATACTATTTCGCTTACCAGAACTATCAGAAGGTGATAGAGGATTACCCTTATACCAGGAGACTGGAGGAAATAATCGAACGGGAATACAATATCGCCAATGTGCTTGAGACAAAAGAAGAGCCCAAGCTCATGGATATCGAACTTTCCATGTCGGTGGACAGGGCAATAGAGATCTACAGGAAAATAGTGGAGAACGCCCCTTTCGGGCCTTACGCCGATAAATCGCTGTATAAGATAGCCGAGGCGCAGCGGCGCATGAAGCGGTACGACAAGGCTATAGAGGCTTACGAGACCATTATCAACGACCATCCGGAAAGCAGTCTGGTGCCCGAGGCGAAATACCAGCTTGCTTTTACCAAATACGAGGCTTCTCTAGACCCCGAATACGACCAGGAGAGCACTAAAGAAGCGATGGAAGACTTTAAGGAGATCGCCGAGAATACCGCGGTTCCGGGGATAGCGAAGGAAGCCGACAAGGTTCTGGACGAATTGCGCAGCAGGAAGGCGCAGAGCACTATCAAGATAGCGGAATTCTACGAGCGCCAGAGAAAATACAGGGGCGCCATAATGTATTACAAAGAGGTCGTTAACAAGTTCCCGGGTTCCGATGCCGCGGAATACGCCGGCGAAAGAATAACTCAACTCGAAAAGAAGATAAAAAAATGAAGAAGACCATGAGCCTGGCACTGGCAGCGGTGCTTTTGATGACGGCGGGATGCGGTTATTCCTCGAGGTCCCTGCTTCCTCCTGACCTGACTTCGGTACATGTGGAGAACTTCGATAACGATATAGATCCTACCAGGGTCTCTTCCGACAGGAGGTCCAGTTTCTCTTACAGGCCCGGGCTCGAGGTTGATATAACGCGGGCCGTTATCGACGGGTTTATATTCGACAGGCATCTCGACATCAAGAGCCGCAAACAGGCCGACCTTTTGCTTGAAGGTCAGCTCAAGGACTTCCGGCTTTCGCCTCTCAGTTACGACGGTTCCGACAATGTCACCGAATACCGCGCGGAGCTTATAGTTGACCTGCAGCTTTACAACAACAATACGGGGGAGTTGATGTGGCGCGAAGCGGGTTTCATGGGGCAGGCCAATTACAGCATCGACGGCCCGGACGCCAAAAGCGAGGCCCAGGCTATAAACGACGCCGTTAAAGACCTTGCCCAGCGGATAGTGGAGCGCACGGTGGAAGCGTGGTAATACCAGTGAACAAGTTCACCAGAGCACCGGGGCACCAGTTGTTATGTCGGATATAGCCTACAAAAAACTTCTCATATGGCAGAAAGCCGATGAGTTGGCCTACTAAGTTTATATAATAACTCAAAATTTTCCTAATGAAGAAACTTATGGGATAATATCTCAAATAAGGCGTGCTGCGTTATCTGTACCTCTAAATATTGTCGAGGGTTATGGGAGGCAGAACAAGAAAGAGTTTAGACATTTTTTAAACATAGCTCTTGGATCTCTTGCGGAGACCGAATATCTTATCGATTTTTCGCTTAAGCTAGGATATATTGATGATGAAAATTATAAGAGGTTGCAGGATTTGAGAAAAGAGACCGGAAAAATGCTGTGGAAGTTCTATGAATCTTTAGGTTAGGTCGTACTTTTTTCGGAATTTCTGGTGCACTGGTGCACTGGTGTTCCGGTGTGCTTACTATGTCACATAACTATCTTATAACCGGCAACGATCCCTACATCCGTGAGAGGGAGATAAAAAGGATAAGGGGTAAATATCTTTCCCCTGGGGAGGAGGAGCTTAATTATTCCGTATACGGGTGCGAGGATATCGACGGTATAATGGACTCACTGGGGACGATGCCTTTTCTTGCCGACAAGAGGGTCGTCCTTGTCAAGGACGCAGGAGACATCAACGAGAGCGCGCTCGAGACCTTGTTGAACTATCTTTCCTCGCCTTCGGATACAGGCGTGCTTGTGATCGCGGGGGAATTCGATAAGAGGAAAAAGGCCTACAAGGAACTTTCTTCCGCGATGGAGGTTCTGCGCGCCGATAAACCCGATGCGGAGACAGTGAAGGGATGGATACGCAAGTACTTTAAAAGAGAAGGGATAGAGATATCTTCTGATGCCGTCGAGATTATCGCGGAGCTTAAGGGTGACGACACCATAGGGATAAAGGCGGAACTGGAGAAACTGGCGGGATTCGCGGAGGGAGGGCGGATAGAGGCTTCGCATGTACAGCAGCTGGTGGGCAGAAGCGTGGCTGATACGGTTTTTGATCTGGTGGACGCCATTAACGCGAGGAAGTCGGAGTGGGTTTTCGGTATCCTTAAAGACCTTTACGATAACAAGAAACAGCCGCAGGAGATACTGGGATATCTGGGATGGTACCTGAGAATGATGCAGAAGATAGCTTTGCTGTCGGGAAGAGGGGTCCCTTCCGAGGGAATAGTCAGGGAGCTCGGGTACAAGCCGGGCTATGCCAGGCGCCTTTTACGGCAGGCGCGGGATTACCCCGTAAAGAGGATAGAGAAATGGACCAGGGCTGTTTACGAGACCGACCGGGATATCAAAACAGGTAAGAGGGATGCCGTTCTTGCCATGGAAATGCTGATGGTTGAGTTCCTGAGCGGCTGAACGGAGATCAAAGACTTATCGGGGCGATGGACCATAGACAATAGACTATGAGCCTTCAGCTGTCAGACATCAGATTTCAGCTAAGGAATCGGCCTTGGATCGGTACTGCGCACAGAGGCGTCATTGCGACATCCGCGAAAGCGGGGGAAGCAATCACAAAGAAAGGCATTAAAGAGGCGCCTATAACCTACGACCTCCGAGCTAAGAGCTGTCTTGGCGCTTGATGCTATCAGTTTTCAGTTCCCTCACTGTCCCGGAAGTATTATTTCGCATATTATTCCTTTCCGGGATAGTGAGGGCTACCGCACATCGCGTAACCCGGTACCCGGTACTCTTGTGCACTGGTACTCTGTCACAGTGACACTAGCGAGGAAGACGAGCGATGACACTTTGACACTTTACTTGTTTACTGACGCACTTCGGTCCCGGACTGAAATACTGGTTACGCTGAAATACGCGGACACAAAAAACCCGACATTCTCACGAATATCGGGTTTTTTGTAGCGTATGATCTGAAACTAAGCCTGCGTTTCTATTTTGGACCACTGCGAACGCAGCCGGGATACCTTGCGGGAAGCGGTGTTCTTCTTTATGATATCTTTCCTCGCGGCTCTGGTAAGCTTTGATTCGAGGGTCTTTAAAGTATCGTCCGCGCCGACGGCATCCTTATCGGCTATAGCCGCCTTGGCTTTTTTAGCGAAAGTCCTTATCTCGGACAATATTGCCTTGTTCCGGTCGTGCTTTTTCTTATCCTGTCTTAACCTTTTTATAGCTGATTTTTTATTCGGCATTTCCCTGTCTCCTGTGTACTGCTTGTATGGTTGCTGAAAATCGTAACAGACGGTTAATTTAGCACAGAGAAGGCCTTTTGTCAACGCTTTTTTGAGATGTTCCGTGAAACAGGCCGCCGGCCGCCTCCGGTGTAAAATATTTCAAATAAAGCACTTAATCACGGGTAAAACCGGCTTTTCGTTCCGTGCCCCGCATCCGCCTCCTCAAGGGAAATAATGACAAGGCATATATTATATGTTATTATGACAATCAAAGTAATACGATAGGTTTCGGCCTTCGGCAGGCTAGAGGTACGGGGTTAAAAATAGAAGGTGGGGACAGGTACCGCCTTGGGTTCGTACCCGGTACAAAGGGAGAACGGTACCCGGTACGACCATGGGTAAAGGATTAAAAGGGTTTAGGCGAATTTCCTATCCGGGACCGGAACCTATCCGGGATAGGTATCTATCCCGGATAAGTATCTATCCCGGATAGGAAGGCACGGGCTGCCAGGGGCTAAAGGGAGCTCGGTTTATAAGGACGATGGACCATAGATAATAGACCATTGACTGGGGTTGACTAGACCTGAACCTGGATCTGGTCCTGAAGAAAGGGTAAAGTAAAACTTGAAAACATGACTAACCGCAAACTCATCAGATCTACAGGCATAATAGGATCAGCGATCTCATGCAGCAGGGTGCTGGGGTTCCTGAGGGATATCCTCTTCGCGAAATTCTTCGGTACCAATATATACGCCCAGGCATTCGTCGTCGCGTTCAGGATACCGAACATGCTCAGGGATATGATAGGTGAAGGGGCTACGGACGCCGCCATAGTGCCCGTTCTTACCGAGTACAGGCATACCAGGACAAAAGAAGAATACTGGGAGGCCGCCGGGGTGATCCTCAACCTGATGACGGCGATACTGGTCGTGGTTTCCGTCATAGGGGTCGTGTTCGCGCCGGCGATAGTACGGATTATCGCTCCCGGGTTCATCAGGGATCCCCAGAAATTCGCCATTACCGTTTTTCTGACGCGGATGGTCTTTCCTTATGTGGTATTTCTGGGGCTTCTGGCATATGCCAAAGGTGTACTTAATTCTTTCAGCTATTTTACGACTCCCGCCTTTGCCTCAGTGCTTCTTAATCTTACCATAATCCTGGTCCTCGTTTTTCTTTATCCTCTGATAGGCATAAAGAGCATGGTGGCGGGTGTACTGGGGGGAGGGCTTCTGCAGGTGCTGATACAGATACCGCCTATGGTGAAGCGCGGCTTCCGCCTGGGCTACGGGTTCCGTCTGATGCATCCTGTAGCGAAGAGAGTGGGGAGGCTCCTGGTGCCCAGGGCAATGGGGACGGCTGTTTACCAGTTGAGCGTTCTGGTGGATACCGTCCTGGCATCCCTGGCATGGATAGTGGGCCCCGGCGGCGTGGCGGCGCTTTACTATTCCAACAGGCTCGTACAGCTCCCGCTTGCCGTTTTCGGTATAGCCCTTGCTACCGCGGCACTGCCCAAAATGAGCAAAGAGGTCGCCAAAAAGGACATTGAGCAGCTGAAGAAGACCGTACTTTTTTCTTTAAGGATCATCTTTACGGTGATGGTACCGGCTGCCGTGGGGCTTATGGTCCTCTCCCGCCCTATTGTGAGGATACTTTTTCAGAGAGGTGAGTTTTCCGGCTATTCGACCTCGATAACCAGCGGAGCGCTTTTCTTTTATGCCATAGGACTGCTCGCCTACGCGGGGATCAAGATAATGGTGAGTACATATTATTCGATGGGCGATACGCGGACGCCCGTGAAGACCGCCGCGGTCTCTCTGGGGGTTAATGTCGTGCTTAATCTCTCTCTGATGTGGCACCTTAAGATCAGCGGGCTGGCTCTGGCGACCTCGCTTGCGGCAGTCTGTAACTTTGTGATGCTTTATGTGATACTCGGAAAGCGAGTAGGTGATATCGGCACCGGCGAGCTCCTCAGGTCTTTCGCGCGTGTCGGTGTTTCGACTGTTGTCATGGCGGTATTTATTTTCTTTGCCGCGAAAAGAACACTTTATGCCCCCGGCGCCGGGACAGCGGTCTCTATTATGTACCTTGCCGGTGTTATTTGCGGCGGTATAGCGGTTTTCTTTGCCTCGGGAGCCGTGCTGGGGGTTGAAGAGGTCAGGCGGGCAGGCCGGGAGATCGCGGGGAAGTTCCGGGGTTAGAGGCTATTGAGCCTTCAGACATCGGATATCGGCCTTCGGCAGGCTCTAGGTACGGGGTTAAAAATAGAAGGTGGGGACAGGTACCGCTTTGTGTCCGTACCCGGTACAATCGCGGGGGAGCCGGCTTAACACTGAAACCATGACTAATACGCTTAAACAAAAGATCAAAGAGCTTCCGGATTCACCCGGGGTATACATGTTCCTCGGCGAAAAGGGGGAGATAATATATGTGGGCAAGGCTTTACGCCTTAAAAGGAGGGTTTCGTCCTATTTTCAGTCCGGGAAGGCCAGGGACAACAGACTGGAGCTGCTTGTTGAAAGCATACGGGACATAAAATACATAAGGGCATCTTCCGAGGCGGAAGCGCTTATCTACGAGGCCGGTCTCATTAAGGACCACAGGCCAAGGTTCAATATCGAGCTGAAGGACGACAAGTCTTACCCTTATCTTAAGCTTACCGTCAACGAGGAGTACCCCCGGCTTTTCCTTACCAGGAGGAGGCTGAACGACGGCGCGCTTTATTACGGCCCCTATGTTAATGTGAAACTCCTGAAAAGCGCGCTCTCTTTCATGAAGAAAGTCTTTCCGCTCAGGACCTGCAGGAAGCTGCGAAAGAAGGTCTGTCTGGAGTATCACATGGGTCAGTGCCCGGGCCCATGTGAAGGGAGGATAAGCCGTGAGGAATACATGGAAACGGTGGAACAGCTCAAAAGGTTCCTCGAAGGGAAAAAGGGGGACCTCATAAAGTCCCTGGAAGCGCAAATGGAGCGTTACTCGAAGAACAGGGAATTCGAGAAGGCACTGAATACAAAGAACCGTATAGAGGCGCTTACCGCCATACAGCAGCTTCACGACCGTTCCCGGTACCCTATATTCGGGGAAATGGAAGAGCTGCAGAACGCTCTGGAGCTTGAAAAGCTTCCCTCCGTGATCGAATGTTTCGACATATCCAATATAGGGGGGCGCCAGCCTGTAGGGGCAATGGTCAGGTTCAGGGCGGGAAAGCCTGAAAAGTCCGCGTACAGGAAATTCAGGATAAAACAGGTGCGCGGGATAGACGACTACTCTATGATAAGGGAAGTAGTGAGAAGAAGGTATTCGCGCCTTTTGACGGAAGAGAGGCCGTTGCCGGACCTCGTCCTCATAGACGGCGGGAAAGGCCATCTGTCGGCCGCGAAAAGCGTCCTGGAGAAAATAGGCCTGAGCGGGCTTCCCGTGGCCAGTATAGCAAAAGAATACAACCATCTGTATGTAGAGGGCAGGGATATCCCTATCCGGCTTTCTCCCGGGTCGAGGCTTCTGCTTTTGATACAGAGGATCAGGGACGAGGCCCACAGGTTTGCCGTGACCTTCCACAGGAGCCTGAGAGGTAAGAAAGCTTTCGACACGGGCCTGAGGGAGATCCAAGGTATAGGCCCCTCTAAGGAAAAGGCCCTTCTGGAGAGGTTCGGGACCGTAGTGAACATAAAGAACGCTCCGTTGAAGCTCCTTGAGGAGTCAGGGATAGGCAAAAAGGCCGCTGGGGAGGTGTTCAGGTTTTTCAGGGAGAAGAGGTGAGAGGTGGGGACAGGTACCGCCCTGGCTTCGTACCCGGTACAATGCAAGAGTGTTGAGGCTTGCGGCCCGTACACAATATGTTATAATGCTCCAGTATATTTATTAAAATCATAATAATAATAAGTTAAAAGACAGGAGATAAGGATGTTAGACCGGCTAAAAGAGTCCATACAGCAGCTTTCCGAGAAATTTGAAGAACTCAGGGGGTATCTTTGACCTGGCCGAGAACCGGAAAAAGATGGAGCAGCTTGAAGCCGAGCTCAACGACCCCGAGATCTGGAAGAACCAGGAAAGAGCCGACAGCCTTTCCAGGAGCCTTAAAGCGGTCCGTTCTATTGTAGCCCCTTACGACCGGATCAAGGACAAATACGACGAGATAAATGAACTTGCCGGGATAGTGGAACAAGACGATACAGGGTCACTTGAGTCCCTGATGAAAGATATCGAAAGCGTTCGCAGGGAGATCGACCGTCTCGAGTTCAAGAGCCTGCTGGGACAGGAGTCGGACAGGTTCGACGCGATCATGAGCATAAACGCCGGAGCGGGCGGCACCGAATCCTGTGACTGGGCATCCATGCTTTTCCGTATGTACACAAGATGGGCGGAGGATCACGGAGGCGCTTACGAGGTGATCGACCAGCAGTCAGGGGACGAAGCCGGGATCAAGAGCGTTACGATGATAATAAGGGCCGATTTCGCTTTCGGGTACCTGAAGGCCGAAACCGGGGTTCACAGGCTGGTGAGAATATCGCCTTTCGATTCCAACAAGAGAAGGCACACTTCCTTTTCATCCGTTGATGTCGTGCCCGATATAGATAAGGACATAAAGGTGGATATCGACGAGAACGACCTGAAGATAGATACATACAGAGCGAGCGGGGCCGGAGGGCAGCATGTTAATGTCACGGATTCCGCCGTACGCATAACCCACGAGCCCACAGGTATCGTGGTGCAGTGCCAGAAAGAGAGGTCCCAGCACAAGAACAAATCCACCGCCATGAAGTATCTTAAGGCCCGTCTCTACGAAAAGAAGAGAAGGGAACAGGAAGAAGAGCTCATGCAGTCCTACGGGGATAAGAAAAAGATCGAATGGGGCAGCCAGATACGCTCGTATGTCCTCCACCCGTACAAGATGGTCAAAGATCACAGGACCGACGAACAGACCTCGAACGCTGAGAAGGTGCTGGACGGTGACCTGGATAACTTTATCGAAGCTTATTTGAAAATGATGGCGAGGAAATAATGAAGCGTGAAAGAATACAGGGTGTCAGGTAACAGGTGGCGGGTATCGGGTTAGCCTGTAACCGGATACCTGAAACCCGCTACCGGATATATAGGTTCATAAGGAGAACAAAATGATAATGCGATTTTTGAGAAAGATATTCGGTACCCAGGCCGAAAGGCAGCTCAGGAAGCTTCAGCCTTTCGTGGAAGAGATAAACAGCCTGGAAGAAGAATATAAGTCCCTGAGCGACGAGGAGATAAGAGCCAGGGTGTTCTCGATAAAAGAGGATATCCGCAAAGAGAGAGAAGAGAGGTCCGGGGATATCGAGAAAGCCAAGGAGATGATAATCACCTCTACCTCTGAACAGGCCAAGAACAGGCACAGGAACGAGCTGCGGGACCTCAAGAACGGCGTTCTGGACAAACATATACCCGAGGTCTTCGCCGCCGTAAGGGAGGCTTCTAAAAGGACCATAGGTCTCCGCCATTTCGATGTGCAGCTTATCGGAGGGGTCGTGCTTCACCAGGGCAAGATAGCGGAGATGACCACGGGAGAAGGTAAGACCCTGGTAGCCACGCTTGCGGCTTCGCTTAACGCGCTTACGGGCGAGGGAGTGCATGTTGTTACAGTGAACGATTATCTTGCCAAAAGGGACTCCGAATGGATGGGTCCGGTCTACAGATTTCTCGGGCTTACCGTCGGGGTCATACAGCACGATATGAGGCCCGCGGAAAGGAAAGAACACTACTCAAGGGATATAACATACGGGACAAATAACGAATTTGGATTCGATTATCTGAGGGACAATATGGTGGCCGACCTTTCGGATACGGTCCAGCGGTACCCTAGCTACGCTATAGTTGACGAGGTGGACAGTATACTCGTTGACGAGGCAAGGACACCGCTTATAATCTCCGGGCCGGTCGATGAGACCAACGACGCCTATATTAAAATGCGTCCCGTGGTCCAGGAGATAACGAGGGCCCAGAAACGGCTGATCGGAGAGTATCTTTCTTCTTTTAAGAAAGACCTGGCCGCGGGCAAGAAAGAGCAGGCGGGTCAGCTTCTCTACCTTATACAGAAAGCGGACCCCAGGAACAGGGAATTCCTGGATATCATACTGAAGGACAGGGAGGCCAAGAACTTACTGGACAGGGCGGAATCCCAGCTGGAAAGCAAGGTGATGGAAAAGGAAAAGAACGAGCTTCTCGAGGACCTTTATTATGTCTTTGATGAGAAGACAAGGGAGGCGACTTTCAGCGCGAGGGGCCTCGAGATGCTGAAGGACAAGTTCGGTATCGAGTTCATGCTGGAAGATATCGAAGCCAAACTGGCTGAACTTGCCGACGAGGACATCCCGCAGGAAGAGAAGATCAAGAAGGAAACGGAGCTCGTTACCGATTACTCCCGCCAGCAGCGTTCCGTTGAGAGCATAAAACAGCTCCTGAAGGCTTTCATCCTTTTCAGCAGGGATGTGGATTATGTGGTCAAGGACAACAAGATAGTCATAGTTGACAGTTTCACCGGAAGGATGATGCCGGGAAGGCGTTTTTCGGACGGGATACACGAGGCCATAGAGGCCAAAGAGAAGGTCGAAGTGCAGAGAGAAAGCCAGACCCTGGCGACAATAACCCTGCAGAATTATTTCCGTATGTACGACAAGCTGGCGGGCATGACGGGAACCGCTAAAACGGAAGAGACCGAATTCGAGAACATTTATCTTCTTTCCGTGGTGCAGATCCCCACGAATAAGCCCCTCAGGCGTTTGAGCCAGCCGGACCGCATATACAAGACCGAAAGAGAGAAGTTCAACGCCGTCGTGGACGAGATAGCGGAAAGCAACGCCTGCGGCCGCCCTGTGCTGGTAGGCACCATATCGATAGAAAAATCGGAGACGCTCAGTAAACACCTTGCTTCCAGGGGGATAAAGCACAATGTCCTCAACGCCAAATACCACGAAAAGGAAGCCCACATAATAGCACAGGCGGGAAGGCTTGGAGGGGTTACCATAGCGACGAACATGGCGGGAAGAGGTACGGATATACTGCTCGGAGGCAACCCCGAATTCCTGGCCGATGATGAAGTCGCGAGGCTGGAGCTGGAAGACCCGGAAGAAAGAGAAAAAGCCTTCGGCAAATACCTCGAGGAATACAGGGCGAAAACGGCTGATGAGAAGAATAAGGTCCTTGAGGCGGGCGGTCTGCATGTGATAGGTACGGAAAGGCACGAAGCAAGGAGGATAGACAACCAGCTGAGGGGAAGGTCGGGAAGGCAGGGTGATCCCGGCTCCAGCCGTTTCTATCTGTCTTTAGAGGATGACCTCATGCGTATTTTCGGTTCCGACAGGATAAAGATGATAATGGACAGGCTGGGGATGGAAGAAGGAGAGGTTATAGAGAACCCGCTTGTGACAAGAGCGATCCAGACGGCCCAGAAGCGGGTGGAGGGCCAGAACTTCGAGATAAGAAAGCACCTTTTGAAATACGATAATGTCATGAACCAGCAGAGAGAGGTTATCTACAGGCGCCGCCGGATGATATTCGAGGCGGAGGACCTTAAAGAGGAATTTCTCGAAAGCCTGTCGGTGGGCCTTGAGTCGCTGCTTGCCGGCTGGGAGGAGGACCCCCTCGCGGAGGAGCTTTCCAGGGACCTGCTGCTTAAATACGCCATAAAGATCGAGCCCGGCTCGTTCGAGGCAAAAAGCACCGGAGAGGTAATGGACATGGTTCTGGCTGTCGCGGACAGGGGCTACGAGGCCCGGCGAAAGATACTTACCGCGGACAGGATGAACGATCTCCAGAAGATGGTAATGCTGTCGGTGATAGATTCCAACTGGAAAGAATACCTCCGTGAGATAGACGAGCTCAGGGAAGGTATCTCATGGAGGGCCTATGGCCAGAAGGACCCGCTTGTCGAGTTCCAGCACGAGGCTTTCAAGATGTTCACGGAACTCATGGTCAATATCGACGAGCAGATGGCGGAGAGGATAGTCAAGATATCCGCTCTGGAGGAACAGCACAGGAGAAGTGTTTTCAGGCCGGAAGACGAAGTCTTCGAGCACAGGGATTTTTCGGTGCTGGGCGCGCCCTCCGCCGGGCAGGACGAAGTCTACGCGCATGGACCCGCGGGGGTGGACCCTACCGAGCAAATAACGCCTCCGCCCCGTCCCGGACAGAAAAATGACCCTTTTGTGAGGAAACAGCCGAAAGTGGGGCGGAACGACCCGTGCCCGTGCGGCAGCGGGAAAAAGTATAAGAAGTGCTGCGGCAGGTAAGATCTTGTCGACAGACCACAGCAAAGATTGAGATTCAGATTGAGATCGAGAAAGATCTTTACAAGCCGAAGGCTTGCTAAATCTCAGTCTAAATCTAAACCTGTCCTCCGGAGGAGGACATAACATGAAAAGAACCATTCGCAATATATTCCTGGCTACGATATCCGGGGTGTTCGGAGTCCTGGCTTTTCCTCCTTTCGGATATTCTTTTCTGGGGTGGATAGCCCTTACTCCGCTTATTTTCGCCGCGAAAGGCGCTTCGGGGAGGGACTCTTTTCTGTACGGATATCTTGCGGGCGCCGTCTTCTTCTCGGGGGTTCTTTACTGGCTTCCGAATGTCACGGTGCCCGGGGCCATAGTGCTTGTCCTGGTCCTGGCCGCTTTCTACGGTCTCTTCGCGGTGGTTGCCTCGATAGTTACAAAATATTCCATGGATGTCCTGCTTCTCTCTTTTGTCTGGGTCGTCCTGGAATTTATCCGGTCCAACCTTTTTACGGGGTTTCCCTGGGCGCTTCTGGGGGCCAGCCAGTATAAAATGCTTAACATAATACAGATAGCCGACATCACGGGAGTGTACGGGGTTTCTTTTCTGATGGCGGCTTTCGGGGCGGCTCTTTTCGCTCTCCTGGACAGGTCGGAGCGAAAGATATCCTATATGATGGTGGCGCTGCTTTTCGTGCTTGTTTCCTCGATGTACGGCAATTACCGTATGTCTCCGGGAAAATATCCGGCCGATATGAAAATAAGCGTTGTGCAGGGAAATATTCCGCAGAGGTTCAAATGGGACGCCGATGTCGCGGAAGAGATAGTCGCGGAATATACCCGGCTTACGGAAAAGGCCGCGGAGGAAGGCCCGGACCTCGTGATCTGGCCCGAAACATCCTTTCCTTTCCTCGTGCCCGGGGGCGCCGGCGCCCCCGGAGCTGTAACGGAGCTTGTTTCTGAGACCGGAGTGCCTTTGCTTGCGGGTATAATTTACCGTGATAACGGGACCGTTTATAACGCCGCCGCTTTGTTCGAGGAAGACGGTATGCAGATATACCGCAAGAACCATCTCGTGCCGTTCGGTGAGTATATCCCTTTTGAGGATATGCTCGGTTCTTTCAGGGGCCTCATCGACAAACCTATCGGTGATTTCGGCAGAGGGAACGGGTTTTCTCTTTTCGATATCAGTACGACAAGGACTTTTGTAGATGGAAGTAATACCGTAAGCAGGCAAACGAGCTTTTTCAAGTTCGGGGTGATGATCTGTTTTGAGGATGTTTTTCCTTACATCGCCAGGGAATTTTGCGCATCCGGCGCGGATCTTCTGGTGAATATTACCAACGACGCCTGGTTCGGCCGTACGGCCGCCGCCGAACAACATCTCATCTCGTCCGTGTTCCGGGCCGTGGAGAACCGGGTGCCGGTAGTCCGGGCCGCCAATACCGGGATATCGGGTTTTATCGATCCGATAGGCGAGGTCTATTCCAGGGTCTACCGTGAAGGGAAAGATATCTTCGTCGAAGGCTACGATACGGAAAATATCTACATTTATCCGGGCGGGTCGTTATATACTTTGTACGGGGATATTTTTGTTTATTTCTGCGCTGTGATGATGCTTCTCATAATCACGCTTGAGGCCCTGAGGCTGCGTAGGAAATAGCTTGTACCGGGTACCGTTCTACCTTTGTACCAGGTACGAACCCAAGGCGGTACCTGTCCCCACCCATCTACAGCGCACCCGCGCACCAGTAACCTATCCACAATTCACAAGCGTGTCGCCGCCGCCGGAAAATCCCCTTCAAAATATGTTAAATCAATAAATATCTAGAATGAGGACTTTTCATGGTATTATATAGCAATTAAATTTATAAAAGCCTGAATTTATATAAAAAACAGGTTAATTTAGATAACGAAAACTAAAAGTAAACTTTTAGAAAGGGATATATGTATATTTTTCCTGAGATGAGAACTTTTGGCCGGAAGGTTATGAGCTTGCTGGTCGTATGTTCTTTATTATTCTCTCAAGCATACCCTTCGAACGCGGGGGCCATACCTGAGCAGAGGACCACTCTGGCCACCCAATCCGTTTTCCTTCCCCTTAGCGACCGCCAGGTCAAAGATATAGCGATGCTTAAGTATGTGCTGTTGTCCTCGCTTAAAGCAGGCAAGGTAGATGTTTTTTCTGAAAACGCGAGAAGGGACGCCGGGTCCCTCGGTATAGACCTGAGTTCCGAAAATACAGGGATAGAGTTCAGGTTCGATCTTGCCACGCGCCATTTATCCCGAAAAGCGTGTTTTGTCCCCTGTAGTATAACTTCGTCTGACGGGGTTTCCGAATATAAGTGTTTTATAACCGCGGACAGTACACAGGACAAAAGCCGTTTGAGCATAGAATTCTTTACCGAAGAAGAAGCTTCGGCTAAAGATCTTGCCCACCGTATAATCACACAGAACCTCGCGGTCAGGAAGGAGCGGCGGGAAATAGACAGAGCTCTGGAAAGCGAAAGGATACACGATGAAAAGATCAGGAGGGCTATCGCTTCCGGAGAGTTCATTGTGTTGAACGATATCAATTATCGTTTACAGCTGGATTCAATATACGCTTTTCTTGATAGCTTCGCGCCTAAACTCTCGTCTGATCTCCGGTTTCTCGTATCCCGGGATCAGCTCATGATAATAACCGGGAACAGGAAAGATTCCTGTCTTGAAGAACCCCATGCGGGAGGCAGGGGGATATACCTGCCCTCCGACAGCCGGTATTTCGGCCCGGAAGTTGTCGTTCATGAGATCTTTGCCAAAGCAGGTTTTACCCACGATGAGTGCTCTGCGATGCAGGGGCTGTTCGTCGACTGGCTTGAAGCGTACACGGATGCCGTCGCGGATGACCCCGGAGAGATGCCGTCTTATATGCGTATAGGAACTGAAGCCTCGCGTATCTTGAAAGAGGCCGGCATGGCGGGGATGGCCGACGCTCAATTCGTTTCGATGAAAGAATTCGTCAAAGGAAGGGATTACTCTTCGGAAAGCGGAGCCGGAAAACCATACGGTCTGCCCGCCATGATGCAGGATATCCCGGGAGGATCGCCTACCGTACTCATACTCGGGCCCTATTCAGACAAGCTGGGGGAAGATCTCGTGCTTTTCGAGGTCCTGCTCAAGAGGCTTATAGCTACCTTTCCGGAGGCGAAGATAAAGGTAGCTATGGACTACCCGGAGATAGTGCAGCTTGACGAGACCATCAGTTCGAATGTTGAGATATTGGAGCCTACCGTATTGACTGAGAACGGAAAACCGGTCTCCAGGATACAGCTCATAAATTCTGAGAGGAAAAGGACAGGGAGGCCTTTCATGGATTCCAACCTTTTTCTTATGGATACCTGGGAAACCATCGAACGGGAAGAATGCGACCTTATTATTGACCTCGTGGGTGACCTGGTGGAAAGCCGGGCGGCGATGAGGATGCTCAGCAAGAAAAAGAAAGTTCTGCCGTATATAGTCTCGGGATTCAGGGTGAGCGACAATACTCTGAAAGGAAAAGATTCTCCCATGTCGCTCTCGATACACGACAGGGAGGGGAAGGTGCACCGGTTTGCCGGTATAGGGTATAAGAATATTTACGATACGCTGGAAAAGGGATGTGATGCCATCGGACTGGAACGCGCGCCGGAAAAATCAATACAAGTGCCGGAAGAAGAAGATGAGAAAGCCAGGGAATTTTTAAGGGAAAGGCTCAATGCCAAAGGAGCAAAATATGACCCTTCAAAACCGGTGGTGATGCTTAACATGTTCGCCATCGCCAATTTCCGGGACAGCGCGGAGTTCATGGAGCACTGGCGGGCGATAGCGGAAGACCTTTCGCAGGTGAAGGACGCCTATGTCCTGGTTTCGCTGGGGAATAAGACCGCTTCAAATGCCCTGGAGAGAGAAAAAAAAGTATACAGGAGGGGAGAACATATTTCAGAGTACCCGAATCTGTATTTCAACATGATAGCGGAAGAGCTGGAAAAAAGCTCAGAGAACGCTATATTGCTGGACCGACCTTCAGGGAGCGATTTTTCGGACCAGAAAGAAAAACTCAGACAATTCATAGGGTTGATGTCAATAAGCGATATCGTTATAACCCCCGATACCGGGACCCTTCATCTGGCGCATTTCATGGACAAGCCTACGCTTTTAATAGCTGACCGGGACAAAGACCTGTGGTTCCCCCCGGATGTGCCTTCCGGAAAATGGAACAACCTGCTTCAGATACAGGCCCAGCAGGCATACATAGATTTCGTCCGTATTTTCAGGAATCTCTCCATCGCGGTCCAGACAAATTTCAGCAGGCGTTACGGAGATGTTTTCGAAATGATAGGCACGGCTGTAAGCGAGTCTGATACCGTGGAAGAGCTTTGCGGGCGGATACTCCGCGGTCTCAGACAAGCGGTAAAGTTCGATTACGCCGTTATAGGGCATTACGAGGTGGACAGGCAGAATATATGGGGGAGCCTGGGCTACGGAAGCGAAGCGGAAGAACCCATTTTGCATTACCGCCGGGATACCGAGGTGGCCGGGATCCTTTCCCGGGGCGAGTGTTTCTATGACCCCGAACCCTTACCCGAAAGTTTTTCGGGAGAGAACGGGTATCTTCTAGAGAAGTACGGGCTAGGCGAGCTGTTCACTGTGCCGCTCGAGGTAGACGATGTTCCGTGGGGTTATTACGGATATCTCCAGATCGCTCTCAAGGAAGGAAAATATCTGTCGGAAGAGGACGCGAGGCTTATGAAGGCCGTAAAACAGCTGATAGCCGTGGGCATAAAGAAAATACTGAAACTTCAGGAGCTCAAGGATAAGAACCTCGAGCTCAACGAAAGTAACGACAGGAACAGAAGGTTGGTCGAAATGCTTCCGATCGGGCTTCATGTTATCGACCCCCGGGGCAGGATCATCGATGTGAACAGGAGAGAGCTGGAGATACTGGGGTATTCCAGGGAAGAGATGGTGGGAAGAAGCATTTTCGACTTTGTGGTGCCTGAACAGCGTGAGGACGCCAGAAAAAGGTTCGAGGCCAAACTTAACGGCTTGAGGAGGCAAAAACAGGGCGACAGGGAATACCTTACGAAGGACGGAAGGAGGATAATAGTTTCGACCGTGGATACGGTCGTCAGGGACGGGGAAGGGGTTCCGGTCAAAGTAGAAACGGCTTTGCGTGACATAACCCATCATCGTGAGACCGAAAAAGCTCTCGAATCGAGTAAAAAGCAGTTTGAAGAGCTCTTTATTGAATCACCCATAGGAATAATGGAAATTGACCAAAGTGGCCGCATAATTATGGCCAACGAATCCGCTATAAATATACTCGGGTTAGGCGATCCTGCCAGCATATACGGCGTGGAGTTCGGACACTTCCTGGGAGTTCTAGGCACGGCCGGAACGGTCGATCACCTTTCGGAAGATATTCAAACTTTTGAAATGGCCCTGGACTACGAACAGCTTTACGGTCTGGAATATTTTGATTTTCGAAAAAAGGGAAGGGCTTACCTTGAATGGAGGATAACGGAACTCGGCGAAGGGGACCGCTCGCTTGTCCAGCTACAGGACATAACCGAGAAGAAAGAGGCCGAGAGAGCCCTCAGAAAAGCTATGGAGGAACTGGAGAAGAATACTTCCAGGCTGGTAGAGGCGGAAAAGTTCTCGGCTATTTCCGGAAATACCACGGCGCTTGCCCACGAAATAAATAACCCTACCTCTAACATAATAAACCTGATAAACGAGCTTCTTGTCAGGGTCTACAAAGGGGGCAAAATAGGCGAAGATGAATTGGAAAAGGCATTAAAACTTGCCTCCGGACAGGCAAGAAGGATAGCTGAAGTAGTTGAAAGGTACATGAGGTTCGCGCGGATGGCGGAGCCCGGCAACGGAGTGGTGGATGTCGGCAGGGTCATAACGGAAGTTCTGGAAATAAGAAAAAGCCTTCTTGACAGCCTGGGTGTTTCGCTAAGCTGTAGCTTATCGTACGGCAAGGCAGTCATAATAGCGGATAGAGAAGACCTGAAAAAGGCTTTTCTGTCGCTTCTTATGGAAATGGCTTCGATCGCTAAAAACGGATCCGAAAAGAAGATCGAGGTAGGACTGGACAAAGTCGACGGTGGCGGTGAAAAGGTGAGGGCGGAATTCGTGGTCTACGGCAAAAAAGGCTTTCCCGTCGGTGGGGGGGACATGGTCTTTTCCTCGGTCAGGGAAGCCATTGAGAAGAACGGAGGAAGTTTTGAGCTGGTTCGCGAGAATGCTGCTGGAAACGCCGTTATTGCGGTGGAGTTTCCCGTACCCGATCTTCACCTGGAGGAGATACGCCGCAAAAGCGCCGGGGAAGCGGACAATATCTACGGCAGTTTGTGGCACGATATCAATAATGTGCTGGCAATGGGGGGATATTTCCAACTTATACAGGGGAAAATGGCTGATCCCGATCCATTGCATGCTTCACTGGACAGGCTGAACAACATGTGGTCGCGTATCGCGGGACTCGTGAGATTAGCCGCGGATATAACCAGAGGGACGGAAGTGTCGGCAAAACAGTTCGGATCGTTCATAGAAAGGCATACCGGTAGCGCGCCGGATGTTTATACCGGAGAAAGGGAAGCCGGAGAGATCTCTTCCCGATACCTTAAAAAACTGGTCCCTGATATATATGGCTATATATACGAGGACCTGGAAGCCATGAGAGAAGAGTTCTCTAAGTTCGCCCGGGAGTTTTCGGAGTCCGGAGGTCGGGATATGCCGAAGATGGTAAGAATACTGGGGCAGGTAGAGGAAATGATCGAAAAGGGACCGGTTATTATGAATAATGGTAGATATCTGCTGGATATAGAGAACGCTTTTAGCGGAGATCTGCAGCAGATGGATATCCTTTCGGCCACGGATGGTTTTGTGCAGGCTTTTAAAGGCTCTAAAAGGTTTTTTGTTAATAACGGGATAACCTTTAAGGGTATGGAAGTAATGTGCAGAAAAGGCGACGAATTGATTATAACTGCCGACGGGCCGGCTTATAAATTCGCTTTATACAATATATTGTCCATGGGAATGTCTTGGAACCCTCTTGAAGGTGAAACAATTTCCGGTGGCGCCTCGAAAGAGGTCTCTATAAGGATAGAACGGAACCGGTTGACGGGAGAGGCGGTCGTGTCGTTCGAGAATAATTATTTCAAGTTCACTCCTGACCAGCTGGCGAAGACGGATATAGGTAACGGGATCCAGGCTCCCGCGGTGCTTAAATGGCAGGGAGAAGAAAGCAATTCGCTTGCTGTCGCCAACGGCATACTTACGGCCTTTTGCGGAAGGATGGAAATGGATAATACCGAAGACGGTTCTCTCGTCACCGTATATCTTCCCTGCCGGGTGGATGTAGCGGAGGCCGAGAATGAATACGGAATAAAGGGGGAAAAAGCCGGATCCGATGATTTTAACGGTATTCCCGCAAAGCTCATCGAAGGAAGGCCCAATATACTTGTAGCTGACGATGAGCCGCTTCAGAGAGACCTTATGATGAGAGCACTTCAGGAAGAAGAGGTGAATGTCTGGTTGGCCCGGGACGGAAGAGAGGCCCTGGACATGGTCTTAAGCGCCGGAGAGAGAGGCATCGTGTTCGATCTGGGGATATTCGATGTTATAATGCCGCCTCTGGGTCGCGGGGATATACCCGACGGCCTTATCCTCACACGAAAAATAAGGCAGGAGGGCTTCGATTTTCCTGTTCTCATACACTCGGGTCACGCAACGGGCATAGACGATATAAGGGTCCTCGAAAAAGAAGGCCTGATATCGGGGCTCATGGAAAAGACCGTATCTATGGAAGAGAAAATGGTGAAAATAGAGGGTGCGCTCCAAGGAGCTCTTCCCAGGCATGAAAAAGCTCTAAGGATACAGATCGCTTCCGCCGATAAGGTGGCGCTTGTTTTCGGTGATATGGGAAAAGGGTCCTCGGAGCTCAGGAGAGCGGGTTTCCGGGGAGAAATAAGGAACGCCAGGAACGAAGATGAGCTTATCAGCATGTTGAATTCCGGGAAACTTGACGATGTGGATATTATCGTTAATACCACCCGGCAGGACATAAATAAGATCCTTTCCAATCATAAAATAGAAGCCGCCGTCATAGATAACATAAGAGATTCTCATAAACTACAGAATACCCTTCTTGAGGTCTGCGCGTGAGGTACCGATATATCCATCCGGGATAGGTACCTATCCCGGATGGATACCTATCCCGGATGGATACCTATCCCGGATGGGTATCTGTCCCGGACGGGTATTTGGTCAATTTCTGACAAAAATATTATTCTAAAAATATAAGTTATTTAAAATAAACAACTTGCATATCTCTAGTTAAGATAATAAAAGTTGACATTTTGCCGCCACTCCCCTATAATAATATAAATAAATTAGCATATTAAAAAGTCAGAAAGCGCATAGTTGCGGATAAGCCCGTATGGCGGATCCGGGGGCGTTCTCTGGCCGAAGAGGGGATCATGATATTCAGGCGAAAAAGAAAAAGCTTGTGGCTTATTTCTTTAATTATAATAATAACATTTCTATTTTCTTCTCCCGGCGCATATGGAGTATTTTCACAAGAAGTTGGTCGTGATACTATCGCCGCCCAGTCCGTATTTTCGCCGCTAACCGACCTGGAAATAAAAGACATCGCAATGCTTGAGTACTCACTTGCTTCGGGTATCAATTCCGGCAGCGTGGATGTCTTTTCGGAAATATCCCACCGCAATGCCGCTTCTTTCGGAGTGGACCTTTCTTCCGAGGAAACAAAGATCGCTTTCTCTTTCGACCGCGCGGAATATTTTCATACGCGAGGTATCCGGCTTGTTCCCTGCAGTATCTCCCGGAGGGAAAGGGAGAGGGAATATCTTTGCTGTTTGATATCCGATCCCGGCAGCGATAAAGGGTTTCGAGCGGTCTTTCTTTCGGACAGGGAAAAATACCGGCGGGATTTTCTGGACAGAGTGAGCAAACTGCGCAACGAGCAGAGAGAGGAAGCCCTGGCAATAAGCCGGGCGGTCCGAAGTGAGTTCGCCCACGACGAAAAGATAAGAGATGCCATAAGGAGAGGTAATTACGCTCGCCTGACGGATATGCCCGTTTCAGGCAAGAGGAAGGGCGATATTTTCCGGAAGGACCTATTCCTGGTGTATAGTTTTCTCGACATTGTTTGTCCCGAACTGTCAAGGGACCTGTCGCGGCTTGTTTCCGATGGCCGGCTGATGGTGATCACTGAATACCGTAAAGGAGAGGAGCTGACAGAACCACATGCCGGTGGAAAAGGCATCTATCTTCCCAATAAAACCAAGTTCATGGGTGAAAGGACACTGGCCGGAACAGTGGTCCACGAAGTGTTCGCCAAAGCCGGGTTTGCTCATAGCGATGCCGCGGTCATGCAGAAGATCTTCACCAAGTTCAGGGACTATTATTCCGATCGCTATATGGATACTCCCGGGAGTTTTCCCGTGGAGCTAGTCAGTTCCCTTGATCCTTCCGAGAAAGGACTTCTCGCCAGGGCAAGGAGTTCGGAAGGGTTTGTAGACCTTGAGGAATATTCTGAGATCAGGGATTTTTCCTCCGGTGCCGGACTGACCTCTTTCAGCGCCAGATACAGGAACGGGTCGGTCTTTACGGATGAACAGGTCGAAGATATCCAGCGGGCCATAGGGGATATCAAGAAACTCGAGAATTTTACCGGAGTGGACTTTATTCTCAGGAACCTGATGGCCACTCTCCAAATATTGAATTACGAAAAGGCCGCTAATTTCCTGAGGCTCCTGAGTTTGAGCGGACGGATAAAAAAAGCACCGGACCATCTGTTTTCGGCGAAAGCTTATTCTCTTTTTCTGAGATACGGGAAGAACGACGACTGGATACTTCTGCCGGAGAGCGTAGCGGATATAGAGAACCCTCAGATGCTCCCCTCCCTGGTCCATTGCCTCGCGCGCTCGGCGGGCCTCGAAGAACAGGATGTGCTCAAATTAGAGAGGATATTTTCACCCGAAGGAAGGATGGTCTGTAAACTCAGTGGAGAGGAAAAAGATATACTCAGGAGGTTTATAGCCGATCTCAAGGCTTTTCGGAAAGATATCGAGACAGCGGTGATGGAGGGAAGGGTCTCCGAGATAAACGATATGTGCAGAGATTTTTGTTCCGGACTGGCCTCACTGTGCGAAGAGAATTTGGATAACCTGGCGGGACATGTCCTGAACACTTTTACCATAGGTTTCGGAGAGGTAGAGTCCGCCGAAAAAACAGAAGAGGGAACCCCTTCTATCTACAAGCTTGTAAATGTGGACCTCAAGAACGGGTTCGCCACGCTGGGATTGAACGCGTATCTTGCGGGGAGTCAGGGTAAAGGGGACGAACTTTCCATAGAAGCCTCAAAACAGGTGTTTAACGCTTTCGACGAGGAATCAGAGATCGGAGAAAGATATTATAACGCCTTGAGGATCCTCGATACGGTAGCTGAGACGGGAAAAGCGGTCTTTCTTTTTAACAGCTATGCGGCGGGGGATTCCAGGAAAAGCTTTATCCTGGATGTTGTCAGTACTCTTGCAAAAGGGATAGAGTATCAGGAAAGGAAGTTCCACGGATTCTGGGATACTATCACAGTGGGGGTGCATGTAATAGCTCCCGACGGGACCGTGAAGGAAGTGAATCCTTATGAGCTGAAGATGCTCGGATACCGGAGAGAGGAAATGATCGGCCGGAAGATATGGGATTTCGTGGTGCCTGACCAGCGGGAGGAAGTAAAGAGAAGGATAGAAGCAAGAACCGAAGGACTTCCGCTTCCGCCGAGGAGCCTGGACAGATTTTATCTTAAGAAGGACGGATCCACTATGATCGTGTCCACCAGCGACATTGCTATCAGGAACGACGAAGGTGATATAGTCGAATTCAGGACGGTGATGAGGGATATAACCAAATACCGCCAGGCGGAAGAAATGACCAGGATGATCCTGGAAAAACTGCCTTCGGCGGTATTTTTCAAAGAATACGACGAAGAAGAGGATGTTTTCAGGTTCAAGTATGTCAACAGTTCATTTTACGCCCTTTTGGGCCTCGATCCGGTGAGGCAGAACATCGAAGGGCTGACAGAGTACGAAGTAAGGCGGAATTTTGCTATGGGCCCCGACTACCAGGCGGAATGGTACGACCGTGACGACCGCAGGATATTCAGCGGAGCCGATTCCCTGTACCGGAAAGAAGAAGAGATGGGATGGGGAGAGGACAGGATATCCGTAAGCGTTCAGAAGAAGCGTCTCGGGGACGGAGTACTCGGGGTTTTTACGGATATATCTAAAGCTAAACAGGCTGAAGCAGGCCTGAAAAGAAGCGAAGAGATGCTCCGCCATCTTTTTGAGGCAATGATGGACGGGTTCGCTTATCACGAGGTCGTGGTGGACGGGAACGGAAAACCGGTCGACTCGGTTTTCAAGGAGATCAACAGCGTATTCGAGGAAATGACGGGGAAGCATAGAGACGAGGTCGTTGGCCGCAGAATGAAGGAGGTATTCCCGGAAATAGAGGACCATTGGGTAGAGATGTTCGGCAATGTCGCTCTGACGGGTGATCCCGTCAGGACGGAACAATATTTCGCTACCCTCGGGAGGTGGTACAGCGTATCCGTGTATTGTCCGGAGTCCGGCCATTTTGCCGTTATGTTCGAGGATATTACGGAGAAAAAACGCGTCCGGGAGAACATGGCTTACCTTTCGGCCGTTGTAGAGAACACGGACGATATTATCTGTGTCAAGGACCTGGAGCACAGAGTAGTTGCCTGTAACGAAGCGTTTTTAGGACTTGTGGGACCGGGCACGGAAAAAACGGATGTATTGGGGAAGACCGACAGAGAGATATTCGCAGGCCTGTTGGAACCCGGCATAATAAAACAATACATGGAAGACGAAAAGAAAGCTTCTTACGGCCAGTTAGTGAAAAAGGAAGAGCAGGGTGTAGGCGGCAGGATAATGTCGACCTGTAAGTTCCCCATAATAGCAGGCGGCGAGATCATAGCTACCGCGAACATAACGCGAGACATTACTGAGGCCAGAGAGGCCGAAGAAA
This sequence comes from Candidatus Omnitrophota bacterium, assembly GCA_014728075.1. Lineage (GTDB taxonomy): Bacteria > Omnitrophota > Gorgyraeia > Tantalellales > Tantalellaceae > WJMG01. The sequence goes on from WJMG01000092.1 coordinate 28,345, forward strand.
GAATGCAGGAAGCCGAGGCGATGAAAGCTAAACTCATGGGCCTAATGCCCCTGCCCATGATAGTCTGGGAGATGGAAAGCCAGAAATGTGTGGACGCGAACGAAAAAGCTCTTGAACTCTACGGTTATACCCTGGAGGAGTTCAGGGAACTTTCCCCGCAGGATTTAAGAAGGGGCAACCTCAGGCCGGACGAAAAGGCCTTGAAAGAATTGAGCCGACAGAAACTCGGATCTGAAAGGGGAGGAGCCGTTCCGGTCGAATCGGACCAGCTTAAAAAGGACGGATCCTCTTTTCTGGCCGAAATGACGGTCTTTAATTTCGAACAATCCGGCAGGAGTTATCTGGTCCATATAGTTAACGATGTTACCGAGGAACGCAAACGCGAGGAAGAGCTGGCCACATACAGGGCCGGGCTTGAAAAGATAGTGGAGGAAAGGACCAGGGAACTGGAGGAAGCCCAGAAACAGATGTCCAAATCCGAGAGGCTTGCGGCTCTGGGGCAAATGTCCGCCGGTATAGTCCATGAGATAAAGAACCCGTTAGCTAACGCCGCGGCCATGATAAGGCAGGTAATAAACACTGGAAATACAGATAAGCTGGATGCCGTGCTTAAGGAGCTGGAGAGGGGTGTTGATATAACAAGGGACCTCCTCGATTATTCCAGGGAGCGGAAAGCCGCTTTCGAGCCCGTGTACTTAAGAGGCATACTGGAAGAAGCGGTAGAAAAAGCCTGGCAGACCATAGAGGAGAGCGGCGTGAAGGTCTCTATCGAGGCGGAAGAAGCGGTGCCCGTAGAGGTCGAAAGGAAGAAGATACTTCGTGTTTTTATAAATCTTATAGAGAATGCCTGCCACGCGATGTCCCGAACCGCGGAGAAGGACCTGACGATCACGCTGAAAGCCGATGTGGCCGGCAAGAGGACTGTAGTCGAAGTAAGGGATACGGGAGAAGGTATCCCGGAGGAAGTAAGTTCGAGGATATTCGATCCTTTCTTTACAACAAAAAGCTCCGGAAAGGGGACCGGACTTGGTTTGTTCCTTGTCGAGAAGATAGTTCATGACCATGGGGGGCAGATCGAGGTATCCTCTCTTCCCGGTGAAGGCACTGTTTTTTCGGTAGCTCTACCGCTCAGTGATAAAGTCCCCAGCAGGGAATCGGGCCCGGCAACGGAAACGGAGTTTTCAGCCCAGGATGGTTTAAGGGAAATAGATTCAGTTCTCATACTGGACGATCAGAGGGAGATCCTTAAAATGTGGGAAAAAGAACTTGAAGGCTCCGGGATAGCCGTTATTCTTTGTGATAATGTGGCGGAGGCCCTTAACCTGGTAAAAAGCATTTCTATCGCCGCGGTGATCACTGATGTGAAAGTGCCTTCAGCGGCGGAAGGGCTTTCGTTTGCCGTAACGCTCAGGAACAAAGGGTTTTCCGGGCCTATCTGCGCCGCGACCAATTTTGAGCGCGATCCCCGAATAGCGAAGCTGATGGAGGAGAATATA
>WJMG01000093.1 GCA_014728075.1 Candidatus Omnitrophota bacterium
AGCACGAGAATGTGTGAAACAGAGAGATCGCTCCTGATAAAAACGGATTCCTGTTTGCTGGTCACCTCCCTCATCAACCGGGGGAGCATTCCGGCCATTTCGGCGCCGAAATCGGTATTTTTACTCATCACGAAACCTCCAAAATTTTGCAATACAAATATTTTGAAATTCAAAATATTTTACACCTAAAGTATATCACGGTTTCGGATGGTCGGCAAGCTTTATTTCGGAGGCTCGGGACTAGAGGGAATTCGGGCTTCAGATGTCAGGGCTGAAATGTGGATAGATCGAGAAAGCTTTTTCACAAGCCGGGGCTTCGTTGAGACACAGGGGGCTGTACGCTTTCAACCGGCACGACGGCTCACTGGCATTCTACCTTGACGCTTGAGGCCGGAAAGAGTTTTTTCGAAAGATGACCGCGGTCGCTCTCTAGAACTTCACGCTGGCTCCCACCTGAAAATTCCGTCCCGGCGCCGGGTAGAACGCCGTATTCCCCTGCCAGTTCCTGGTCGCATTGGAAAAATAGCCGTGATCCGCAAGGTTCCTTATAATACCGAATATCCTTAAGCCTTTCCTCTCGTAAGCCGCCGTCAAACCCATCAGGAACCTGGATTCCAGCGGATCGGAATCAGCCAGAGGATCGTTGGCTATGGTCATCTCCCCCACATAATCCGCGTTGAACTCGACAACGAACCCTTTCAAGGGGCGCATTCTTACCCCTGCTGAAAACTTGTTCTCCGGAACCAGGGGTATGGAACAGTTCCCGTACTTCCCTCCCCTGAAAAGTGATTTTTGGAAAGTATAGTTGGCGAAAAGCTTAACTCCTTTAACGATATCCGCATCTGCCTCCAGCTCGAACCCGTGGTGCCATGTATGGTGGTAATTCTCATTTGTAAAGCTCACAGGATCATAGTAGATCTCGTTCTTTACATCCATAAAATAATAATTCGCCTTAATACGCAACCGGTCAAAAGTATTATCTTTTACCCCTATCTCGTAGTTATTAGCAACCTGCTGTTTTAGATCGAAATTCAATACGGCCGGAAAAACCCTCACGCCGAAGGTCCACCAGTCAAATTGCTCATAAGCGGACTGGAAAAACTCATCGGTCGTAGGCATCCTGTATGACCTGGAATATATGGCGTATAGCTGTGACCTTTCACCATACTTGTACCCGGCTCCGGCGTCAAAAGCCAGGTCCTTCAGGCTTTTTTCGTCTATGGAAGAGGTAGGCTGTTTCTGGTCGAAACTGTACTCGGCCCACTCCCCCCGGACCCCGAAATTAAGAGTGAACCTGTCCCGGATCAAAGCGTTGTTCTCGGCGTAGAACGCCAGAGTTTCTTTCTCTATATCCACCTGTGATTTGGTGTAAACTATATCACCGCTCAAAACCTGGTCTTCAGCCCGGAAATAATCCATTCCGCACACCAGTTTATTGCATACCGAATCATCTAACAGGAAAGAAGACACCTCGAATTTCGGTCTGAGGTCGAAAGACCTTATGTGATGATGGGTCTCGTATCTGTTGAAACTGACATCAAGGGCATCGGACCTTCTTGACCTGTAAGTGAAAGGTACGCTGAAAGCTGTCTCCGTATCTCCGTCGAGCAAGAACTTAGGTTCGACCGAAAAATAATGATCTTCCGTTTTTGCCTTGCTGTCCGGGAAACGGGTGCCGGCCATTCCATCGCTTTGGATGTTACCGTCGTAAAGCGCGCCCGGCTGGCCGTACCAGTCCCTGTGATACCCCGAGGAAAGATCGACACTGATATCTTCAGCCGGTCTTATCCTGAAACCCGCAAAAATATCGTTCGCCTCGTATCCGTTATTTGCCCTGTACCCGTCAGAATCCTGCCAGGAAGAGGAAATAAAGTAATCCATGAAGGCCTCTCGTCCCTCAAAAGAAAAATATTCCTTCCTGTACCTGTAACTTCCGGCTTCCTGAGCGTACCGGGCATTATGCCCTTCGGACCCCCTTTTGGTTATTATGTTTACGACACCGCCTGTAGCGTTATCTCCGTACATCACCGTATTCGGACCCCTTATAACCTCTATTTTCTCTACGGTCCTGATATCTATCTGGGAAAGATCCGGCCCGGAAAGATCGATCTGATTGATCCGGCGGCCGTCTAAGAGAACCAGATAATTGAGATTGCCGGTGGAACCGAACCCTCTGATATCAAGGTTATTGTCCCTGGAATTATTGAAAAACCCGTTGAGAACAATGCCCGCCCTGCGTGAAAGCACATCCTGCACGGTCAAAGCGTTCATGTCCTTTATCTCACGGGCGGTTATGATATCTACATTCCTGTTGATATTATAAATGTATTCTTTAGTCCTTCCGGGAGTCACGACAGGTTCACTGAAGGATGTAACGGAACATATCCTATCGACCGGCCCGAAAAGGGCATCGCCCAGGTCTTCCATGCCCACGGGCCTAAGAACGAACTGAAAAGGTTTCTTTATAACATCGAAAAATCCGTCCTTCTCCTCCTCGGCCTTAGCCGCATAAGAGAACAGTACAGCAACCAGCAAGATCAATACACCTTTCCTGAACATACATCTCCTCTTTCCTGCATAGTTAAAATAAAAGTAAAAGTCGTCATCTCCGCGATGCATCCGGGCGGGGATCAAGTAAAAATATTTCCACTTTCACCAGGTCCACTCCGGAGCCTGTGCCCGAGTAAGAGGATGAGGAAATGACGGAGAATGTGCCCTCAGCACCCTTTAACCTAAAAAAAAGAACCCCGCGCCTTCATTCTGTGATGGCACAGGGTCCCCGTTTTCAAACCCCTTCATGTCCCCCGGGCCTCCTCGGGCCCCCGGACTTGTATTTTAAACGGATAGGCAGGTCTTCTGACTTCCGGATCTTCCTACTCGCCCTCCTTCCCGCTTTCGCAGTGGATATCAAGGCTTTCGTCCCCGGTAACAGCGGCGGGACCGTGCCGGACTCGCACCGGCTTCCCTATCAAGATCTTGCGATCACCCTCCGGTTATATGCTGCGCGGATATCATCCGCGTTCGTATCTATGCGCTGCCGGCAAAAAGCACTTTTCTGGCAACGGGTTTTTTGACCGTCCTGGCCAACAGCTCGTAAACGCCGAAAAGAACCGCGGCAGCGATCAGATTTGACGCCAGGGTGTTCCGAATGAACGGAAGGGCCTTAACATAACAGTCCGCGAGTCCCGCAAAGGTGCGCGGATACCACGCCAGCCACACCCCGAAATTGGTTATCAGAAAAAAAAGGATAGATGCCCCGGCGGTGACACCCATCACTCTGGCGGGGGTCCTTTTCTCCCTGAGAGTAAACACTCCCATAAAACCCGTAAGCAGAAAAGCACCCCATGTATAAAAGACCACATCGTGCAGCCCGATGACCAGATCGCTGGCGACCATTATTGCGAGAGGCACCCAGGGCGCTATTCGCCGGTCCAGATAAGCTCCGGCGAAGAGAGCTATCGCCGCGACAGGCGCCATATTGGCCGCGTGTGGGACGAGCCTCAAAAGAATACCGAGCAGTATAAGTAAATAAGCTATCATATTTCACCTCCGGAGAATTAACAAAACTATACAACAGAAATCTCTCCCGGTCAAGGGCGAACGCTATTCCCCGACAAACGCGCCATTGAATACCCTGCCCCTGCCCCGGCCAGGAACGAAAGAACGCAAAGAGCGGCTCCCGCGGCTCCGGAAGGGACTCCGGGGAATATTCTGTAAAAAGAAGCGAATATAAGCCCCAGTATAAAATAGTATGTAACGGCCGGTATCTTTTCAAGGCATCTCTTGATCACCTCAGAGAAGGCAAGTACACCCAGCCCGGCGCCGGCGGCGACCAGCAGGAGCGTTACCGTGTCAAGCGACTTTATGGCATTTATGACCTCGGAATACCGCCCGAGAAGGACCAGTACGAAAGAACCGCTCACGCCGGGAACTATCATTGCCCCTCCGGCGAAAAAACCGGAAAGAAGCATCATAAAACGGTTCGCCGGCCCCGCGGAAACGACAACGGTAACATCAGCCTGCCCCATCTCCCCGCCTCCGGCGACGGAAAGAGCGATAACTATAGCTCCGCCCAGCAGGAAGGCCATCGCGCGCGCGGGCTTAAGGGACATATCCCCGTGGGACCTCAACACCGACGGGACACCCCCGAGTATAAGACCCATAAAAAGGAACATCGTCTTATGGTAATGATAATTGAGAAGGTGGTCCATAAGACCGGCCAGGAGCAGTATGGACACCGCGGCCCCCAGGAAGATCTTGCCCAGGAACACAAGATACCTCAAACGGTCTTCAGGCCTTTCGAAAAAACCGGTTATGGCTTCTATCAGCCTGTCGTAAACCCCCAGTACTACGGCAAGGGTGCCGCCGGAGACTCCGGGAATGATGTTGGCGACACCTATAACCCCCCCTTTGAGCATGAGTACAGCTGTTGAAACAATATTTGCGCGCGATATCATATATGTCCTTTCGGTGGTCTTTTTTGGTTTCATAGAATAACAATATCAGAGCGTGAAGCGTTAAGATAGCTCTTAGTTCGAAGGTCTCAGGTCATATGTGACTTTTTAACGCCCCCTCTTTAAGCCCTGTTAAGTGTCAAAGTGTCATCGCACCTTTAGCCTTTTGCCCTTTGCCTTTTGCCTCTCGCCTGTCGAAGGCCGATATCTGCCTCCTCAAGTTCTATTCCTCCCACCCGTGTTCGCCGATAAGGGGCACGAAGACGCAGCCGCCGAGATCGCGCGTTCTGTATGTCCCGCCGGATCTTTCTACTTCCATAAGGGACTGGGAATATCTGGTGCCTACGGGTATCAGCAGTTTCCCTCCGTCGGCGAGCTGCTCCTTGAGCGGTTCGGGTATTCCGGGAGACGCCGCGGTAACGATTATCCTGTCGAAAGGCGCTTCTTCCCGCCAGCCGAGGGTCCCGTCGGAACATCTGAACCTGACATTTTCCGATCCTGTTGCCACGAGTATCCGGCGCGCCCTTTCCTGAAGCGAGCTGTCCCTTTCGACCGTAAACACCTCCTCCGCTATTTGCGCCAGTATGGCGGCCTGATATCCGCTACCCGTTCCTATTTCAAGGACTTTTTCCCCGCCTCCGAGCCCTAGAGACTGGGTCATCAGAGCTACCATGTAAGGCTGGGATATCGTCTGTCCGCCGCCGATGGGCAGCGGGGAATCGGAATAGGCCTCCTCCCTCATCCCCTCGGGAACGAAAAGGTGCCGCTCCACTTTACGGAAAGCTTCAAGCACCCCGGGATCGTTTATACCCCGCGCGGCCAGCTGTTCATCCACCATTCTGTTGCGGGCTTCGGTGTAATTCATGGCCTTCCTCTGCGTTGACTGTGATAAGAGCGGCTATGTACGATAACTCGGCAGACGCCTTTGTTCCTAAGGTCAGGCTGTTAAGTCTTCAATTCCGGCATTACGCGGCGATTAACGGCGGGCTTGCCGCCCCGACAAAATGAACCTCCATATAAGGCGGAAGAACCTGAGCGTATCCTTGACGGGATGTATCTCCGATATCTCCTCTCCGTAGATGGTCCGTATCGGCACTGATTTTACCTTCATGCCCTTCCTTGACGCCTGCATAAGCATTTCGGATTCTATGTCGTAATTATCGGAAACGAGGTCCAGCTTACGGAGCGCTTCAACTTTTATAAGCCTGAAACCGCACTGGGTATCCGGGATCCGCTGTCCGCATATAAGGGATATCATACCCGACATGAACCTGTTGGTGAAGAACCTTACCACCGGCATTTCCCCCGTGGACAGCATCCTGTTCCCGTTAACTATCGTGCAATCGCTTGAATGGGTAGCGTTCAGGAATATCGGTATGTCCTCTGTATGATGCTGTCCGTCCCCGTCCATCATTATCATCCACTCGAAACTCAGCTTTTCCATGGCGTACTTGAACCCTTCTCTCACGGAATAACCTTTACCCAGGTTCACCTTGTGCCGTATCACCATAGCCCCGGCGTCCAGAGCGGCTTTTTCGGTATTATCGGTCGAGCCGTCATCTATTACGAGAACGCTCATCCCCATATCAACTATATCGGCGACTATCTGCCCGATGGCACGGGCCTCGTTATAGGACGGTATCACTACAAGCGTATTGTTTACTCGTGCTTCCATATTTTCTCGAAAGCGTACCACTGGTCGGGGTACGCGCGTATATATTCCTCGAATATGGCAATGTATTTCGACATTAGTTCGGGCACATCCTTTTTAATGTCGCCCGATGGGTCGAGTCCGACAGGCCCCTCGAAATTCAGCGTAAATGTATCGTCGGGGTTCCTTATCAGAGCGCAAAAAATGAGCGGCGCGCCCGTTTTAAGGGAAAAGACAGCCGGCCCTTTGGGCAAAAGCGCCTTTCTCCCGAAAAAATCCACCAGCAACCCGCTGTTCGTATAATCTTTATCTCCTACGACACCGAGAACCTTGTTATCGCGCAGCACCTGAAAACATTTTTTTATCCGGGGCCCGGGCGGTATTATGTGCATCTTGTTTATGCTTCTCTGGCGGTTGAAAAAATCATTTATCTTCTTGTCGGTATGTTCGAGAGCGATAACCGTGAAGGGAAAACCAAGAGCGGCCACTATAGCGCCGCCCAGCTCCCAGTTGCCGATGTGAAGCCCGACCAGCACGGCACCCTTCCCGTCTTTCATCGCTTTTTTAAGGATATCAAGCCCGTTGATCCTCACATATCTTTCGATAGATCTTTCATCGAACTCATAGAACCTGAAAAAATCAACAAGATATTTGGAGAAATTCCTGAAAATGTTAAGTGTATGCTTTTTTACTCTTTGATCGGATATATCGTCCCCGAGGACAACTTTCAGGTTGGACCTTATAGCCTCGTGGTTCGCCCTGGCGAACATGTAATAAATCCTGGCTATAAGTTCAGCGATAACATACGACACTCTGAGCGGTATGTGCTTTGCCAGCCAGAAACCGGCGATGTAAAAGTAATAAAGCATATCAATCCTCTATTGCCAGCGACGCGATATTCGAAGCGCTCCCGGGACGCGCTATCTTCTCTATGCAGGAAACCATATCTTCCAGTCTTTCCGGGGAATCGAATATACCGTCTATGATCTCCGGGACACGGGCGTACCCGTCGGCCTCAACGGCGGCTCCGCTTTTGACCAGAAAATCGGCGTTCATCCTTTCATGGCCGGGGATCGGGTCCACGATGACCATGGGTAGTTTTTTTACAATAGCTTCCGAAGTGGTCATACCGCCGGCCTTGGTAACGATAATATCCGCGATCTCCATTAACTCGTCTATGTTCTCGAGATAAGAAAAAACATTGACCTTCCCCCCTCCGGATGCTTTGGCGAGATGTTTTATCCTGGAATAGAGGCGTTTGTTCTTGCCGGCCACCACCAGCAGATGGTATCTGTGGACGGGGTCCGTCGAGAGGGACCTGACTACATTCTCAACCGCGCCCAGGCCCTGGCTGCCCCCCATTATAAGCACAACGGGGAGGCTCTCGTCCAAAGATAACCTGCGCTTTATCGCGGAGGCGTCCAGGGTCTGCTCGAACCTGGGATCTACCGGGATCCCGAACACCTTTATCTTCTCCTCCGGAACGCCTTTTCTGACCAGAACATCCCGGGTCCCATTCGATGGAACGACATATTTATCCACTTCTGCGAAAAGCCAGTAAGAATGGGGGGCGTGGTCGGTCAGCACACCTATAAGCGAAAATCTCTTTCCGCACGACCTTTTGTAGTCGGAAACCATTCCGCACGGAAAAGCCTGGGTACAAAAGACAACATCGGGAGAGTGCTTTTCCATCAGCCTTCTTATCTTGGACATGTTGAACTTATGAAGAGCGTCCCGTGTCCTCTGGGTCTTTTCCATGAAGTCCGGATTATCGTATATGTGCCCCCATAACTCCGGGCGTTTTTTTATGATCTCTATGTAAGCTTTGTTTATGACCTTTCCGAGCAGAGGATTAGTATACTCAAGGGCATTTATCTTTTCGATAAGCACATCGTCAGGGCAGGTTTTCTGAAGGCCTTTTTCGATGGCTTCCGCGGCGTGGTAATGGCCGGAAAATTTTGAAATGTAGAAAATAAGGACCTTTTTCCTCATTTGTCCTCTAAGTCCTTTAAGATAAGCGGCTTTAAATTATTTCGGCGATAATATCCCCGGTTCTGGCAGCCTCGCCTTCTCTCTTTCGAATGGAGACGATCCTGCCCTCCGCCGGACTGGGAACATCAAAAGTAGCCTTGTCGGTGGAAACCTCAACGAGGTCATCTCCCATTCTGACGCTATCTCCCTCTCGGACTATCCAGCGGGTTATTATAATATCACCCTCTCGCCCCGAAATAACGGGAAGATGTATTTTTCTCGTATCGGATCTTTTCATCAACATACCGCCTTTGCGCCGTAACAGGCGGAAAAGACCGTTTCGAAAGCTTCCGCGGCAAGGGCCCTCGCCTCACGCATATCAAAAGGACGGCCCAATTCTGCCCTTACCGAAGTGACCTCGATGTCGGGTTCTCCGCAGGGATTTATCTTTCCGAAAGCTGAAATGTCGTTATTCACATTAACGCATACTCCGTGATAGGAGACCCACCGCCGGAAAGCCACACCTGTAAAAGCTATCTTTTTTCCCGATACCCATACACCTCGCCGCCCGGACCTGCGGGCGTCCACACCCATCCGCCTCAGGGCACGGACCACAGACTTTTCTATCAAGTCTATAAACAGGGACACATCCCGGCTGTTTTCGGGAAGAAGAAATACGGGATAAGCCATAAGCTGTCCCGGCGAATGATAAGTGATCAGGCCTCCGCGTGAAGTCCTCAGGACCTTTACGCCCTTTTTCTGGAAAAAGGCGGGATCGAGCAAATCTTTATTTCCGGATGTCCTTCCCAGGGTCACTACTGGACGGTGTTCACAAAGAATAAGGGTATCTTCCGTTCTGCCGGCTATCCTGTCCTCAACGGTCTTTTTCTGGAAATCCAGTGCGTTTAAATAATCTACTATCCCCAGTTCCGCGATACGCATATCACACAAGTCCGTCCAGGCTTCCGTTCTCGATAAAATAGCTCACTACTCCGCCGTTCTTCAGAAACTTTCTCATCATCGGAGGCGTAGGGTTTATGTCGATATCGACACCCTTCGTGTTATTCCTGAGAATGTTCTCCTCCATATCCACCTCGATATCATCCATATCATCTATATAATTAGTTTCGCATTCGATAAGGCAAAGACCGATGTTGAAAGCGTTCCTGTAGAAGATCCTTGAAAAACTTCTGGCTATAACTCCTTTCAAGCCGGAGGCCTTAAGGGCGAGAGGGGCTTCCTCCCGGGATGAACCGCAGCCGAAATTGGAACCGGCTATCAGATAATCCCCCTTTTCCATCCTTTCCCTGAACCCGGGATCCACATCTTCGAAGATATGTCCCGAAAGGTCCTTTTCGTCGCAAGCGGACATTTTATACCTGGCCGGGATTATATATTCGGTGTTTATGTTGTCCTTGATCACCAGACGCTTGGCGTAACTGCTCATACGGCCTCCTTATAAAACTTACCCGCGCGATCCTACAAACGCCTTTTATGCTCCCGCGGATCTGCTATCATGCCTTTTATGGCGGTAGCTGCCGCAGTAGCGGGGCTACCGAGAAAAATATTTCCTTTAGGGTTACCCATGCGGCCCTTGAAATTCCTGTTCGCCGTGGAAAAAGCGTTCTCGCCGTCCGCGAGCACTCCCTGATGCGAACCGACGCAGGGCCCGCAACCGGGATTGTTAACGACAGCGCCGGATTCTATGAAAATGTCTATATATCCTTTCTTTAAAGCGTCCAGAAAGACCTTTCGAGAAGCGGGGGTAATTATCAACTTCACGCCATCGGCTATTTTCCTGTTCTTCAATACGGCGGCCGCGATCTCCAGGTCTTCCAGCCTTCCGTTTGTACAGGTCCCGATGAACACTTCCTGTATCGGCGTTCCTTCGACTTCCCCTACTTCTTTTACATTATCGACCGAATGAGGGGCGGATACCTGTGGAGCCAGGTCAGACACATCGAACTCTTTAACTTCACAATACCGGGCATCCTCGTCAGCTTCTACCGGCCGGGGCTCTCTAATAG
>WJMG01000010.1 GCA_014728075.1 Candidatus Omnitrophota bacterium
CATCCGGGATAGACACCCATCCGGGATAGACACCCATCCGGGATAGACACCCATCCGGGATAGACACCCATCCGGGATAGATACCCATCCGGGATAGATACCTATCCCGGATGGGTATAGCGGTAATACGCTATACGCTGTACGGGGTGGGGCATTTATGTTATAATGCCTCACTATGAAAAGATCCGGATTTGTAGCTATAGCAGGCCAGCCTAATGTTGGGAAGTCCACTATGCTGAACGGGTTCCTCATGGAGAAGGTCGCTATTATAAGCCCGCGGCCGGAAACCACCAGGGATATAATCAAAGGCATATACACGGAAGATTCCTGCCAGATCGTGTTCCTCGACACCCCTGGCATACACAAGCCCCACGACCTCCTGGGAAAGGTGATGCTCTCGCGCGCGCAATCCTCCCTGATGGATTCGGACATAATACTTTTCGTCACCGAGAAAAGACTGGCTTTCAACGATAACGACATGAAGATACTGGACCGGCTTCCCGAAAAAAAAGAAGGGAAAACCGTTCTGCTGGTCATCAACAAGATCGACCGCGTCAGGGACAAGAGCCTCATCCTTCCCATGATGGACAAAGCTCAGAAACTTTACCCCTTTGACGAGATAGTACCGGTCTGCGCGAAAAAACGATCGGATCTAGTCTACCTTCTCAAAATAATAAAACGCTATCTCCCCGAAGGCGAGTTCCTGTACCCGGAAGACGAACTTACCGACAGGGGCACATCTTTCCTTATCCAGGAGATCGTACGCGAAAAAGTCCTTCTGCTGGCCAGGGAAGAAGTCCCGCATTCCGTAGCCGTGGTCGTCGATGAACTTAAGGAAGAGGACGGAGTACTTACCGCCTACACGACGGTCTTCGCCGAACGGGCAGGACAGAAAGCCATAATCATCGGGAAGAACGGTGAAATGATCAAAAAGATACGCCGTTACGCCGAAACAGACATACAGAACCTTTTCGGACGGAAAATAGCGCTGGACCTCTGGGTCAAGGTGCACGAAAAATGGAAAAAAGACCCTCATGCCCTAAGGGAAATGGGCTATACGGACTAGGTGTCGATCTATAGTCCTCAGGTAATGGGAACTGTAAACCGTCCGATCACAGAGAGCGCAACACTTCATCGTTAGCGTCCTTCCAGTCCCGGATGGACTCCCAGTCCACTTTCCTTATCTTAAGCACGGTCTCTCCCCTGGCTATACTGTCCAGTACGCTTTCCAGCTGTGAAGGGCTTACGGCCCTCAATTCGTCATTGGACGAGGAAAGGGACAACAGCCTGGAAAGACTGTCGGCGAGAGACGGCGGAAGGCTTCCCTTATCATAAACTCCTTTATGATATCTATTGGCCTCCATTATCGCTATATCGGTAAAAAGGTCCAGGACATTGTTCAGGTGCTTCGGCTCGCCTACTTCCTGGGAGATAATGATAATATTCTCCCTCATCCATTTTTCCACAACTTCGGAGTCTCCCGAAAGCGCCGTAAGCTTTCTCCTTATGTAAGCAATGACCTCTCCCCTCCTCTCGTTCCCCTCGATTATCCTTATCACCATACGCGTAGAATCGTTGGCGCTGAGATCGTTATAAAGGTCATCTATCCGTCCGTCTATCTGCCGTTTTAAATTCTCGAACCAGTCCTCTCCCATACCGAAAGTGTAAAAATCCGCGTGTATGGAATGTCCCTTTCTTCCCATAGCGCGTTCCGCGGTTTTCAGCATGTTAACCACCTTAGACTGGCCTTCAAAGTCCGCAGGAGCGATATCGTAAGTGGGGGCGTTCCTGTTCATGACATCTACTACGGACGGAACTAGCCTGCCCGCGGCGTCGTATAAAGCTTCCCGGTCCGGACCCGGGATCGGACTGCCACCGTTTATCTCAAGAGCTATGCCATCTATCCTTTTCATCATATCGCTCTCGTCTATATCGAAAACACCCTTTTCGGCGTAGTTCACTTTTCCCATTACGCCTCTCAGCCCGTCGGTAAGGCGTCCCCCTTCGGAAACGACATATTGTTCGAAAATCTCCCTGTCTTCTCCGCTTATACTGCCGTAACCGGGAAGCTTGTCCATCAACTCTACCTGTTTCGCCGCGGCATCCAGGACCTTTTCGCACATGCGCAGTATGGACGCTATGTTCACATATAAATACGGGTTGTTCCTGGTGGCGTATTCCTGAGCGTCGATGTCACCGTTGACCATACCGTAGATCGGGCCGATCCCATCCTCACCGACGACCTCCAGCAGAAATTCGTTCCAGAAATCACGCATCCGGGCAGTCTCTTTTTCTCCCATTCCCTCCTCAGAAGCAGCATTCATGGCATGGACCACCCGGTTGACCCATTTGTTGATATCAATATTGAAAGTATCCACGGAAACCGGAAGGTACGCCGGGGCGAAACGGAAATCCCTTGCCATGCGTTCTATCGACCCTGAAACCGTTTCCCTGAGCCTGTCTTTTCTCAGCGCCAGTTTATAAGCTATGTTGCCGGCTTCTTCCGAATCCATTCCGGCCTTCTCGAGCCTTTCCCTTATTTGATCGGGGCTCATGGACTCGATCCTGTGTATCGCCGCGGACAGCATACCCGCGTCCAGGCCCTTCCATTCCTGGAATATGAACTGGGGATACGACTCGTCTATCACGCCCGGAAGCCCTGGCTCAAAATGCAGATCGTAAGGAACGAACCTTCTTTGCCCTCCGATAACCGGCTCTTCCACATTATAGTCCTTGCCTATATCGACCGCTCCCGCCCAAATAAAGAACACCAGCATGGCCTCAAGCCCCGAAGCGCCCGGTTCCGTAAGTTCTTCCTCACGCAGCGCAGCCGCGTCCCGCGTTATCAGCACCCTGGAGTCTTCGGTGAAACCTTGACCCTCAACACTTTCCCGCCATCCGGGCCAATCCTCGGCGTTAATATCCCCCAGCCTTACGGCTGCCCACGGAGGGACATTGACCCCGACCGCTTCCGCCAGGGCGTAGCCCGGGAATTCATCATCGGCCATTTTGAGATACCACGACCTGCCGGCTCCATCCGACACTTTCCATACATCCATGGCAATTTGTCTGTCCAGCATCAGGTCCTCGGCAGCTGGCATCTCCGTTCTTTCAATATCCGCCGCGGGAACGGCAGTTCCGGGCGAAGGCTGCATCTCACCGCTGAAACCGGAGAATTCGTCACCGAAGAAACCGAGTAATTTTACCATTTTCTCCTCGAAGTCCGCGGCATCCGGGCCTACCTCAAAATACCCTTTTCCGTAAAAGAAATTAGATCCTCCCGGGACCACTTCCACCTCTCCCATTTCCCGAAGCTCATCAAGCCTCTCGATATCCCTCCGGGTCACCATGGCAGCTTTATACACCACTGAAAGACTTCCGTCAGAGAGGGGCTTTATTATCAGTGAAAGCACATGCCCGAAGTCCCTTATGTGCACTACTGTTTCTCCGGGGCTGACCGGGAATACCTTGAAATATCCGCTGTCCAGGGGATCGAAATCCGGTGAATCCGCTCCGAGATACCTGTTCCACATATCGTCCAGACTGTCCCTGACAAAAGACGATATTTCGGTGTCGGCAGGCATAGCGTCGGAGAGTTCCCAGGAAACCACATCCGTAAGATAAATGTGGACCAGGTTCAATATTTCATTAAAAGTCCGCGTCCTGTCCAAAAGGTCCATAAAAGCGGAATTCGCCTCAGGAGTGACGGCCCTCATCCTCATGGCGATCTCCCTGGCCAGCCCTTTATCCATATCAGTCACCCTTCGGTTCATGACCTCCCAGTGATTTTTCAGGGAAGGGCCGCTTTCTTCATTTTCAAGTTCCGCCAGGGCCTTTTCGAACTGGAACAGCGCTTCTTCGGCCTTCTCCGCCAGCGCCCGGCCCATACCCCTTATTTCGCCTCCCCGCAATTCCAACGAAGAAAGCTCGGACGCGATGGACTCCAGCTTGCGCGCCATCAAACGCACCCTGTTCTTTTCAACATGCGCGCTGATCACTCCCGAATACAGGGAGAACATGAGAGCCTTGATCTCCTCGTCCAGCTCCAGAATACGGAAAAACCGCCTCCTGTTCTTCTCCTCCCTCAGACGGTATTCTTCCCCGGAAGGTCGCCCGGTCAAACCCGTTTCCCCGTGATCCGGAACGATACCCTCAACAACTGGCTCTTCCGAAGGTATTCCAGGGCCGTAGGCCAGGTCTACCGAGCGGTTCTCGTAATCGGAAAGCAGTTCGAGTACACCATCGGAAATGCCGGTGGTTATCTCCGCGGCTATGTTGGGCTCAAGATACAAAGCGTCTATATTCCCCGCGCGCTCGGAGGCTTCGCGGTGCCAGGTATCAGCGAGTATCTGCGCTTCTCCGGTGCCGGAGCTGTTGGAATTATCTATTATCCATCCTCTCATTTCCTCGTGTGAAAAGCCCATTTCCAGTCTTTTACCTTCCCATTTACTTATCTCGTACTCTTCGTGCGACCTGACCGTTTCTTTCTGGGCCGCGGTCAGGACAGGGTCCATATATACAACCTGTTCCCCGTAAAATCTGCCCAGGCCTATATGCGCCAGAAGACCGGTTTTCCGGATCAAACCGGTAACCGGTATCACCAGCCTCCCGTCCTGCCTGTATCTTTCCAGGAGCTTCTCCCTTTCGCCGGGACTGAGTTCCTCAAACCCGGCGAACCCGTCGGGAAGGCCCTCCTCTATAGCGGAATGTACGCTCTCTTGTGTAGGTGGATGTACTATTCCGGCCGCCAGGGCTACATCAGCGGGACTTTCCCGGAAAACGGCTTTCGCGAGGGCCCGCTCACCGGGCTCTATCAGGTGTATCATCTTATCAAAGATCATAGGACCGTATAAAAAGCCTCCGGCATCGGCCCCTTCGTATACGCCTTCCGGCGATCCCGGCCCCGGAGAAGTTCCCATACGGGGGATGAAGATGTTTTCCTTTTCGACATCAACTTCCAGGATAACGCTCTTAGAAGGATCTTTCGGGTTCAGCACATCCACGCGCACCCGGCCGTCCTTTATTTCGACTTTTCTGAAACAAAGATCGGAAAAGTCCGCGTCCCCGAAACCCCAATACTTGTATACAGGCACTTCCCCGTCAAGCGTTTCCTTCTGGCCGGATATTATCCGGAAAGCTTTAAGCACCTTCTCTTTATCAAGGTCTTTAAACCCGGGCATCCGTTCGATGAGGTCTTCCGCGTCCTCTCTGTCAAAAACCGTCAAAAGCCTCCATGTTTCCCTGACCATACCGTCCAGCTTCCGGCCTTTTACTTCACCTTTCTCGATATCGATGGAAAGAAAAGCGGCCACGGAAGGATCTCTCCTGTCGATTATCACCACTTCCACAATGTTTTCAGTTACATCACCTATATCGCTGTAATAAATATCCCTGAACTCTATCTCTCCGAGGCCCCAGCGGGAACAGTCACGCCTGTTCTTTACCATCTCCTCAAAGGCCTTATACACCTTATATTGGATCAATGTCTGGTGATGCCCCGCCCCCCGGAACATCTTCACCGCCAGCCAGGTATCCCTGAAGGCCTGGGCTTCGTCTTCCAGCGGGTCGATGCCCGTATCATTGCGATAATTTATTATATGTCTCAGTTCATGGGCTACCCTAACAGCCAGCCATTCCTCCGCGGGGACATCCCCGGGCCTTTCCCTGAAAGCCTCAAGCCCTACAACAATGGTATTTAATTCACAGACGGCCGAAGCGAAGCTCTGTTCGTCGAAACCTTTGAGAAAAAGCACTTCGGCCGGCTTGTCGGAGGCTTCGATCATACCGGCGTCAACTAGTATCCGGTGCGCTTTCAGAACATCCTCTCTGTACTTCTCAGATTCCTCAAGGG
>WJMG01000011.1 GCA_014728075.1 Candidatus Omnitrophota bacterium
AAGTTAAAAGGATATGTATTTTCTAGAATTGTGTGAACACCGCGTCTTTTGAGCCCAAAAATAAAAATGCTATTCCAGGATTTCCTTTATTTTTTACTTTTTACTTTTAACTTTTTACTTAACCAAGTTACTCACGATTTGTAGGAGCGGCCTCCCGGCCGCGGATGGAAAAGTTTGAGATCGCTTCGTCGTCTTTTCGTTACTCCTCGCAATGACACTCCTGTAAAGCTCTTCCTAAGACCTAAGAGCTACGACCTATGAGCTAACACGCCTTTTAACCCTTTCGCGGCTTGGCCGATATAAGGCAAGAGCCAACCGCGGAACCTGTAAGCTTAGCCAGAAGCATAACACGGTTTCACCTTTTAACCTTTTAACCCGCTAAGGGCCTCCCGAAGGCCTATATTCGCGTCGCAAAATAAGTACTTACTCAAAAATTTCTTGACATTAAGCCGGGAGTTATAGTACTATTAACGAGCTGTTTGGTTTCGAGCTTTTTAATATCCGGACATTTTTAATTTCGTACCCGGTTTTTTCGGCGCCGTGGGCGACAATATCTATTATGAATGTGAACAAGGCAAGGCCGGCGCGGCCTAAAGGACGACCCAGGAAGAAAAAGATAGTCCATCAGAGCCCTAATATTGCTCTTTTCAGCCCGCACGGAGGTTCCGATGTCAGGACACAGATATCGATAGCCATGGAAGAGTACGAGGCTCTCCGGCTTTACGACCATATGGGCAAACAGCAGAAGGAAGCCGCGGAGATGATGGGTATTTCCCAGCAATCCTTCAGCAGAATACTGAGGGGGGCGCGGAGAAAGGTATCCGACGCTATCGTTAACGCCAAGTCCATAAGGATAGGAGGAGGCAGTTACCTTAACAGTACAGGATAAAGGATGATGAAGATGCTTGAAAAGACGGATAACGAAAGTTTAACGCTTTGCCTTGAGGGCAGCCTGGACGAGAATACCAGCCCCCAGGTGGAAACCCGTATAGACGACATTTTTGATTCGGATACCAGGGATCTGCGTCTCGACCTTTCCAATGTACAGTACATCTCAAGCATAGGTATACGGCTTCTTATCCTTTCCCACAAAAGGGCCGTTAAGATAGGAAAGAGGGTAGTGATAGACGACATGTCCGACAAGGTCAAGGATGTTCTGGAGACCGTGGGCGTACTTCCTCTGTTTTCTTCTAAGGATGAAAGATAACAACACACCTTTTGAACCCGAAGTCTATATGTTGCGGGCGACTTTCGTCAGCCTTATCTGCAATGTAGTCCTCGTTTCTATAAAGGCCACGGCGCTCTTTCTGGTGAATTCGCTCGCGATCGCGGTAGACCTGGGCATTTCACTGGTCGGGCTTTCCGTCTCGGTCATTCTTTATTACTCCATAAAGCTCGCTAACCGTCCGGCGGACCTTTTCCATAATTACGGGTACGGTAAAGTAGAGAATGTCTGTGAAGCCATGGAGGGCGTGGTCCTTATCGGAATAGCGCTTGCCATGTCCTCGCAGGCGCTCACCCATCTTTTTCACCCCAGGCACATCGAGATGCCGTGGATAGGGTTCGCCTCGAGTATGGTGAATGTGTCCCTTAATTTCGGCGGGGCGTTCTACATATTCAAGATGGCGGAAAAAAGTTCTTCGCCGGCGATCCACGCCGAGGGAGTGCACTATAAGCTGGAGGGATTCATATCGGGCGTTATCGGGCTTTCTTTTCTGGTCTCCATGTTCCTTTCCTCGAGGGGAATGGAGGGTTCCGCCCGTTTCGTCGATCCGGTGGCGGCGCTTCTGGTGAGCGTCATGGTCATAATACCATCGGTCGACCTGGCGAAGAAATCCTTTTTCAACCTGCTTGACGCTTCGGTCGAGGAGAGCAGCCAGATGGAGATACTGAAACAGCTGTCAAAGCACCTGGACAGGTTCTGTGAATTCCGGGACCTCAGGACGCGGACCTCCGGCAGAAAAAAGTTCGTTGAGTTCAAGCTTGTCGTCCCCGAGGATATTTCTTTCCGGGAAGGCCATAAGACCGTAAGGGTGCTAGAGAACGATATAAAGACGCATATACCCGATTCGGAAGTCTCCATCAAAATGGTACCATGCGAAAAAGACTGCTCTTTCTCCGCGAAGGGGCTTAGGTGCCCTTATCTTTAAAACAAAAGGAAGGAAAATGATGAAAAAGAGCTTAATGACCGCAGTTATCGCGCTGATATTCTGCGCGGCCGTGTCTTCGTCCGCTTCAGCCTACACCTGTTCTTATACCCAGGAGGTAAAGACCCCGTATTCTCCGCCTATGGTATCGAAGGTCTGGGTCGACGGCGGCAACATGAGGATAGAATCCAGCGCGGGGGGAGAAAAGTATGTTCTCATAATGAGAAAGGACGGTATCTACAATTACATCCCGTCGCAGAACATTGTCACTAAAGTACCCAACATGCAGGGGGGGACAGTCGCTTACCTGGAGAATCCTCAGGAGTATATATCTTTTCTTGAAGGGCAGGGGGCAAGGAAAGTCGGAACGGATAGGGTGGGCCCCTATTCCTGCGATGTATACGAGTACGGCGGAGGCAGGATGTCCCCGGGCAGGACGAAGGTCTGGGTCTGGCAGAAGGAAAATTTTCCCGTAAAGATGACAGTTGACGGGCCCCGGGGCAATACAACGGAGGTGATATTCAGCGATATCTCCGTCAACAAGCCTATCCCTCCGGGCAAATTCCAGCTTCCGTCAGGCGCCACAGTGTTCGACGCTACGAACATGGGCGGCCTGGCCGAGATGATGAAACAGTATGCCAGGTAAGAGCCCATATTTCGCTCGACGCTTTAGAGAACGCGCGCCTGTTAAAAGGCGCGCGTTTTTTGTTAAGAACTGTTTTATGTGGAGGTAAGCTGGCGTGTCAGAGTTTCAGAGTGTCTAAGTGTCGGCCTTCGGCAGGCTCGAGGCCATTGAGCCTTCGGGTTTCGGGTGGCGGGTATCGGGTGTCAGGTTTCAGGTTTCAGGTGTCAGCGGGTTAAAAGGTTAAAGGGTTAAAGGGTTAAAAGGTTAAAAGGCGTGTTAGCTCATAGGTCGTAGCTCTTAGGTCTTAGGAAGAGCTTTACAGGAGTGTCATTGCG
>WJMG01000012.1 GCA_014728075.1 Candidatus Omnitrophota bacterium
AAGTTAAAAGGATATGTATTTTCTAGAATTGTGTGAACACCGCGTCTTTTGAGCCCAAAAATAAAAATGCTATTCCAGGATTTCCTTTATTTTTTACTTTTTACTTTTAACTTTTTACTTAACCAAGTTACTCACGATTTGCAGGAGCGGTCTCCCGGCCGCGAATTTGCTTTAGCGTCAAGCGTTAAGTTAGCGTACCGGTGCACCAGTATACACGAAGCACCGGTGACCGGGGGTTCAAGGCACAGAAACCAGCCATGGCTGTACCAAGTACCGGGCACCGAGTACCGCACCCCGAGCCTGCCGAAGGCCGATACCCTGTACGCTGTTCCCGGTACGCTATTTAGTATATTAAACTCGGCTGGATTATTCCAGAAGAAAATATCCCGGTGCGGAGGAAGATCAGGTTTCGGCAACCGCCTCGTTCACGAGTGATCCTATCCCTTCGATCCTGATCTCGACAACATCACCCGGAAGGATGGGGCCCACGCCGGGAGGAGTACCGGTCGCGATGACATCTCCGGGATAAAGGGTCATTACGCGGGAAACGAACTCGATCATGCGGTCGACGCCGAAAATAAGTTCCGAAGTACGCCCTTTCTGCCTTAGTTCGCCGTTAAGATAGGCCTCTACCGATATATCTGAAACATCCAGTTCAGTTTCTATCCACGGGCCCAGCGGCGCGAAAGAATCAAAGGACTTTGCCCTTGTCCACTGCCCGTCCATTTCCTGTATATCGCGGGCGGTGACATCGTTGAAGCAGGTATAGCCCATAACTTTTGAAAAAGCATCGGTTCTGGAAACCCTAGAGGTCTGTTGACCTATGACTACGGCCAATTCCGCTTCGTGGTCAACCCTGCGGGAAATATCCGGGATAACTATCTTACCTCCGTGGCCCGTTAACGCGGAGGGCGGTTTAAGGAAGATAACGGGCTCCCCTGACGGGTCCATGCCGAGTTCCTCGGCATGAGGCGCGTAACTAAGTCCAAAGCATATTATTTTCCCGGGAGAAACAGGCGGGAGCAGCTCTACATCCTCTAAAGAGCACCGGGTTCTATTTCCTCCGGCCTGCTCGAAATCGACCCGGTCTCCGGTCAAGACCCCCCGGTACACGCCGCCGGCGTATGAGAACCTGATTATCTTCATTATACTCTAATCGGAACGCGCCACACAGGCAAACTCGATCATAGCGCCTTTGGGAAGGAAAGAAACCCCGACAACTGACCGTGCCGGTCTGATCTTTCCGGAAAACCTTGATGAATACACTTCGTTCATGAGGGCGAGATCCCCCGGATCGGTCAAAAAGATCTCGGCTTTAACGACATGTTCAAGCCCAAGACCCGCGGCCTGAAGTATGTTTTCAGCGTGGTCTATGACCATTTCCGTCTGGGCCTTTATATCCTTCCGGCATATATCCCCCGTAACGGGGTCTACGGGTATCTGGCCGGAAACGAAAATCGTTCCACCGGTTTCCACAGCCTGTGAATACGGCCCCATTGGCCGGGGCGCCCCGTCACTTTGCAGTTGCCTCATGTCAGCGTTCTCTTATCTCCACATTTATGCCTTTTGAGCCAAGGTAATCAAAAACCCTATCAATTTCAGCTTTTTCCCCTTTGAGAACAAGGTAAGCCCATCCGCTTTCAGTGGAGAATGATGCCTCTATGATCTTCATCCGTATATTGTAGTTCTTTATGATATCGTATATTATGGGTTCCTCTTTAAGTTCTCCCGGTATGAACATCTCCACTTTTAATTCCTGCATGTCATCTCCTTTGTTTTATTCGGAAAACCCCATATCCAGAAAATTCTTCAGTTTTTTAGCTCTTATCGGGTGTCTAAGTTTCTTAAGGGCCTTCGCCTCGATCTGCCGCACCCTTTCCCTGGTAACATTGAATATCTTTCCGACTTCCTCAAGAGTCCTGGGATACCCGTCCCCTATACCGAAACGAAGCGTCAGGACTTTTCTCTCCCTGTCCGTCAGTGTCTCGAGCACTTCGTCCATCTGCTCCTTCAACATGGCGTAAGCTGTAGCGTTCGCGGGGGAAACGGCGGACTTATCCTCGATGAAATCCCCGAAACTGGTATCCCCCTCATCTCCTATAGGGGTTTCAAGTGATATCGGGTGCTGCGCTATCTTTATGATCCCTCTTACCTTTTCGACGGGTATCTTCATCGATGCGGCTATTTCCTCCGGGGTGGGCTCCCGACCGTTCTGCTGAACCAGGGCCCTCGACACCCTCACCAGTTTATTTATGGTTTCCGTCATGTGTACGGGTATACGGATCGTCCTGGACTGGTCGGCTATCGACCTTGTTATCGCCTGCCGTATCCACCATGTCGCGTAAGTGCTGAACTTGTAACCTCTCTCGTACTCGAATTTATCGACCGCTTTCATCAGCCCCATGTTCCCTTCCTGTATAAGGTCCAGGAAGGAAAGGCCCCTGTTGGTATATTTTTTAGCTATACTGACCACCAGCCTGAGGTTAGCGGCGACAAGCTCCTTTTTCGCTTTCGTATACTCCATCTCTATGTGTTTCAGCTTCTCTATCTGCTCGACGATCGTCGTAATAGGGGCGCCTATTTCCCTGGCCCTGCTCCTCATGTTCTTGCGCGCTTCCTTAAGCTGTTTTGAACTTCTTCCTTTTTTGAGCTTTTCGACCTTTTTGTAGGCTTTTCTGGCTTCCTCCATCGGCCTGGTGATCTCCTCACCGACCTTTTCAGCCAGCGCTATAGCCACTTTCAGCTTCATCAGGAGTTTCAGAAGGGTATCTTTTTTTCGGGAAAGCCGTATCCTTTTGATAAATTCCTTCTTGCGCAGCTTCAATTTTTCAAGGTCGGCTCCCGGGTCGATATCAAGAACATCGTCAAGGTTATAGTCGTTGTCTATGGCTTCTTCTATCTCGTCAAGGACCTTCTCCCTCCCCATTTTGATCGTAAAAACGATCTCTTTGAGCTCTTTCTCCTTTTTCTTTATTCGCTTGGCCAGGTCAAGTTCCTCGTCCCGGCTGAGCAGCGGGATCTGGCCCATCTGCTTAAGGTACATCTTCACGGGATCATCTATCTGGACGAACTTCCGCATGGCCACTTTGTTGTTCTCCCGTTTCACAGCCATGGGGATCCTCTCCACCTCTTCCTCGGATTCGACCACCTTGATATCGGCGTGATGAAGAGCGGTTATGACCTCGTCCATTTCGTCGGAAGAGTCCAACTCCTCCGGAAGGCTTTCATTTACCTCGTCAAAGCTCACATACCCCTTGTTCTTTCCGGATTTTATGAGCTTCCTGACTATAGCGGACCTGCTGGCGTCTAGCTCATCCGTCTGTTCTTCCTTCTCCGGCTTATCCGCTGCTTTACTCCGGTCCCCGGGCTTCCCGTCCCGTTTACGCGTCCGCTTTTCCGAACCCGCGGGCTTTCTTTTTTTCGCGGAAGCTTTGGACGAAGACGCGGACTTTCGCGAAACCTTTTTGGCGGACGGTTTTCGGGAAGCGGCGGATGTTCTCTTGCGGGGTTTCGCTTTCGATGACGACTTTTTCCCGCCGGCCTTTCCTGATGTTTTTTTCTTAGCGGTCATATCAGGTAACTTTCTCCTTGTGTATTTTGTTTATCTTCACCAAAAGTTCCCTCATCTCATCTCCGTTATTGCTTTCCTGCGCCTTCTTCAGGCGCAGGGTCAACGACCTCAACTTTTCGTCCCTGCGTTCTTTTTTCAGGTAACAGAGACAGTCATCCATGGCCTTATCGGGATCCCCCCCTATCTCGGCGCGCGCGAGGGCCTGGACCACGGCGCCACGCCTTTGCTCGTCACTGCCGTATTCATCCAGCAGTCTGCCCGGTATTTCACGGGCGGTGACGCCCTTCCCGTAAAGGTCGAATACCCGCAATATGACATCTTTCACCGGACCTTCCGAGAACGACCCGGGGGGCGTTTCCTCCCTGATCCTCGACGCTCTTTTCCCATCGGTGAGCGCGAGCCCCAAAAGATGAAGTTCTCCTGTTTTATAGCTGGCCCTTTTACCGGAAGGAGGTCCGCTTTCGTTCCCTGAACGATACGAATAATCGGGTTTCACCTTTCCGAGTTCGTACCTTAACGAAGCTTCGTGCACCCCCAGCCTTTCAGCGAGCTTTTTAAGGTAATCGGACTGGACGACCGCGTTACCGACTTTTGATATAGTGGGCAGCATCTCATCCACTATCCCACCCACATCGCGTTTTCCCAGCCGGCCTATAAGAAGGTCCAGCTTATATTCGAAAAGCCCCTTAGCCTGCTCAAGTACGGACTCGAAAGCTTCCCTGCCTTTCTTTTTGATATAACTGTCCGGATCCTCACCGCTGGGCAGCGCGGCCACGCGGACTTCCATCCCGTGCTCTATCAGAATATCCAGCCCTCTCAGGCTTGCGGTTTCCCCGGCCTGGTCCGAATCGAAAAGCATTACCGCCGTCTTAGTATAGCGTTTCAGCATTGCTGCCTGGCGGGAAGTAAGTGCCGTCCCGGAAGTAGCAACTATGTTCTTAACGCCGTACTGATGTGTCATTATAACATCCATGTATCCTTCGACTATAACGGCGCATCCCTTGTCTCTCATGCTTTTCCGGGCGAAATTCAACCCGTAAAGCACCCCGCTCTTGTTATAAACGGGGGTTTCCGGTGAATTTATATATTTCGGGAGCGAATCGTCCATTACCCTGCCGCCGAACGCCACGATCTTTCCCCGTTCGTTGAAAATGGGAAAGATTATACGCTTGCGGAACCTGTCGTAATCCCCCCTGCCCTTGTCGCTCGGAACGGTAAGGCCAGCCTTTCTCAATACAGCGGGGGAAAACCCTTTTGTTTCGCAGTATTTCCTCAGGGACTCCCAGGAATCCGGCGAATACCCTATCATAAAAGTATCCGCGGTCCCGCCGGTCATCCCCCGGGCCTTAAGGTATTCCCTGGCGGCCGCTCCGTGCCGGCTTTTCATTAACTTGTGGTAGTACTCGGCGGCAAGGCCGTTGACTTCGTATAATTTGGCCGAAATAGAACCGCCCATGCCGTCATCGGCTCTTTGCTCAGGGACTTCGACCCCGGCCTTTTCAGCGAGCATGCGGAGGGCTTCGGGAAATTCCATGTTCTCGTACCTCATGACGAACCCTACGGCATTACCGCCCGCGGAGCACCCGAAACAGTGGTATATCTGCTTGTCGGGGCTTACCACGAAAGAGGGTGTTTTTTCATCGTGAAAAGGACAGCAGCCCTTGAAATTCCTGCCGGCTTTCTTTATGTTGACATACCCGGAAATGACCTCAACTATATCGGTCCTGTCCAGCACCTGGTCTATTATTTCCTGCGGTATCCTGCCCATTAGGCCTTTTCCTTTTTTACCGGTTCCGTCTTATCCTTTTAAACCCCGAGCATTCGATGAAATTGAGCTTTTCCTTTTTCTCTATCTCATCAAAGAGAAGATTGAGGCCCAGATTATCACTTGAAATGTGGCCTGCGATCACATAGTTGATGAATTCCGATTTAGCGATCTTGTAGGAACTCTCCTTGCAGTGCATTCCCACCATCGTGTTCACGCCGGATTGATGCATGCGTGAAAAAAGCTTCCCGGGCCCGGAAGTCCCGCCCGTCATGTCCACGAATATCCTGCCCGCCTTGTTCTTCTCTTCTCCGACAAGTATATGCGGGCCGGCGTCCAGTTCCATAGCCTGCTTATACTCGGGTATCCTTTTCAGAAGGTTGACCAGACTTTTAAGGGTTGCGGGCTTTTTAGAGTCAAAAAGCTCCTGCAAATACGATGTTACACAGTTATCAGCCGCTGTATGTATGCACATGAACGGTATACCCAGAAGTTTGGCGGCGTCAACGGGCCTGGCGTGATTGGCCGCGGAAAGGCCTCTCGAGACCTCCCCTATCCTGTCCTTCATAATGCCGAAAGCGACCTCATCGGTCAACCCGTATTTTTTCCATAGCCCCGGCTGTATGTCCATTACCCTGTGCAGCTGGGCCAGGGCCTTACCCTCCGGGTGATGCGAAACAACGAGGTCTATCTCTATACCGTTGTCCCTAAGCCTGTCGGCCAGCAGAAGTTCGGCTACTTCCATATCTATACCTACCATGACCGTACGGACCTCTTCCTTACCCGACCCATTGAGTATCCTGGTGTCACTGTAAGGGTTTTTTAACCGTTCCTTGTCGAAACAGGCCTTATCGATACCCTTTTTCCCGGCGTACTCCTTCTTAGCCTTTCTGAGTTCTTCCTCTATGAGTTTTTTGGAACGCTGGTCTTCCTTCATTCCTTTTTTTACCGCAATGTCATATAAGGTCTGTAATTTCATACTCCATCCTTTTTTTCATTTTTTGATGTTTCGGTAAAGGACCGGATTATATCTTCCCTTTGCGGGTCCTCTTCCAGGCCGAGATATCTGAGCA
>WJMG01000013.1 GCA_014728075.1 Candidatus Omnitrophota bacterium
CTACCGGAAAGAGCATAGGGTTCAAGTTCTTCGCCTCCTGCGGCGCCATGACCTGCCAGGCGATAACCTTCAAAAAAGACAAGTTCGCAAGGCCGTCCAAAGGAGATGTGATAGACCTGGCGTATACACCTTCCATTAACACCTGGGGCGGTATAGATTCCATTCAGCTGAATATCAGGGATATACAAATAGCTCAGAGCTCGTAGCTGATAGCTCTTAGCGTCGCGGAAGTGTCTGTGGATGGGGCTGTTGCTCCGGAAAAGCTGTAGGAGCGGCCTCTGGCCGCGAACAATAGAATAGTGAGAAATGAGGGATGAGAATAGCTTGGCTCGAGGGTTCAGTTATCTTGTGAAAGACACCGGTGTCTGTCGCTTTTTTACAAAGATGTGAACAGGCGTCAGTTCCAGGACGAAAAAAAACCCGGTCGGGGGGACCGGGTTTTTTAGTTGTCTGGAAATGTCTTGAGCTTATACGGCCTTCGTTACCTTGCCCGCTTTAATGCATTTTGCGCACACGGTGATCTTTTTCTTTTTGCCGTCTATAAGGGCGTTCACCGGCTGCAGATTGGGGGAAAACCGCCTGATCACCTTTCCGGTTATCCTTTGACCGACACCGCCCTTGCTTTTCGCCATACCCCTGCGGCTTACGGATCTTCCCGTAACCGGCTTCTTATTGCATATATAACATATTCTAGCCATTTCAACGCCTTCCTTTGTATCTTTTGCTGAAGGGGGAGATGCCGTTTGCCTCCCGGAAGGGGGCCAACATTCCCTTGATAATATAATATCTTTCTTTTATAATCAGAATATCCGTATCTCGGCGTCCCGCAAAGACTCCCGGCCGCCTTGACCGAACAGGAAAAAATCTTATCATACTGAAGGATATTATGCAAGCGAAAAAAAGCGGTAAAGATATACCGATAAGGTACATAAAGGGAGTAGGCCCGCGGAAGGCGGAACTTTTCGAGAAACTCGGCGTCGGAACGGTTTCGGACCTTTTCTACTACCTTCCCAGGCGTTACGAGGACAGGAGCGCGATCGTTCCCATATCCGGGCTCAAACCCGGGGACACGGCAGCGGTTATCGGGAAAGTCCTGAAGGTCAACTCTTTCAGGGCCAGGACAGGAACACTTATAACCGAAGTCGCCCTGGGCGGGGACAGCAGGCGCGTTTTCGGTGTCTGGTACAATCTTCCGTACATTGCCGGCAACTTCAAGCCCGGCCGGAAGGCCATGTTCTACGGCAAGGTCGAACTCCAGTCGCGCCTGCAGATAAGCCATCCAGCTTACGAGATAATAGAAGGAGAGGGCGCCGGGAGATCGCTGGATATGGGGCGCATAGTGCCGGTATATTCCCTGACAGAGAAGTTGAGCCAGCGGTATATGCGAAAGGTGGTGGACTCGGCTCTTTCCGGGTATCTTTCCGAGGAGCCCGATCTTATCCCCACGCCCGTGCGGGCGAGAAGGCACCTTGTCGATACAAAGTTCGCCGTTCAGAACATACACTTCCCCTATTCTTTCGAGAATCTTGAGAAAGCTTACAGGAGGCTTGTTTTCGAGGAATTTTTCATACTGCAGGTGATAATGGCGCTGAAGCGTTCCGGACAGTCGAAAAAGGGTATACGGCACGAAGTCGAAGAAGGGCTTATGGAAAAGTTCAGGGAACTTTTCCCTTTTACGCTGACGGCTGAACAGGAGAAATGCATAAGGGATATAAGGAACGATATGGCATCCGGCAATCCCATGCGGAGGCTGGTCCAGGGAGATGTGGGCAGCGGCAAGACCGTGGTCGCGATGTACGCGCTCCTTCTGGCGGTCAGCAACGGTTACCAGGGCGTAATGATGGCTCCCACGGAAATACTGGCCCGGCAGCACTATGTGACGGTCAGTAAGTTCTTTATGCCACTCGGACTTAATGTCCGCCTTCTCGTAAGCGGCATGGACCGCCGCGATGCAGAGAGGATAAGCGGGGAGATATCGTCCGGTGACGCGGATATCGTTATAGGCACTCATTCACTGATCCAGGAAGGGGTGGGTTTCCGCCGGCTCGGTCTCGCGGTAATAGACGAGCAGCATAAGTTCGGCGTTGAGCAGAGAAAGCTGCTGAGGGCCAAGGGAAGCGAACCGGATACACTTTTCATGACAGCTACCCCAATTCCCAGGAGCCTTGCCCTTACGGTCTACGGGGACATGGACCTCTCAATGCTCAGGGAAAAACCTTCCGGGCGTTCGGAAGTGACCACTTATTGTGTGGCAGAGGACAAGAGGCGTGCGGTCTATACTTTTATCAGAGAAGAGCTTGATTCGGGAAGGCAGGCCTTTATCGTTTATCCCCGGGTTAAGGCGACCTCCTCCTCGGAGCTGAAAGCGGCGGAAGATATGTATGAGCGTCTTCGGGAGAAGGAGTTTGCCGGCTACAGGGTCGCCATGGTGCACGGGCGCATGAAGCCGGCGGACAAGGACGGTATCATGCGCAGGTTCCGCGAAAAGAAAATCGACCTATTGATAGCTACTACCGTTATAGAGGTGGGCGTGGATATCCCGAATGTTACCGTCCTTCTGGTAGAGCACGCCGAAAGGTACGGGCTTTCCCAGCTCCACCAGCTGAGGGGAAGGATAGGCCGGGGTAAATACCCTTCGTACTGTATACTCATGGGGTCGGCCGGCACGGAGGCAGCTGAAGAAAGACTGAGGACCATGGCCGACACTCACGACGGTTTTGAGATAGCGGAAAAGGACCTTGATATAAGAGGGCCCGGGGAGTTCCTCGGGACCAGGCAGAGCGGGCTTCCCGAGCTCAGGTTCGGCAACATACTTAAAGATTTTTCGATAATGGAAGAAGCCAGGGATGAAGCGTTCCGGCTTGTGGAAGAAGATCCTGCCCTGAAGGACGAGCACCACATTCTTATAAAGCAGGCTATATCATCGAGGTTCAGAGGGAAACTTAAGGTTAAGGATGAGTAGGGTTTACGGCAAAAAAGGCGGTCTCAGGATAATAGCCGGCAAACACCGCGGGAGGAAGCTTGAAAGGCCCGGAACGGGAACGGTCCGCCCTACCAAGGACCGTGTGAGAGAAGCCGTTTTCGGCATGATAAGCCCCTCTCTGGAAGGGGTTTCCGTACTTGACCTTTTCGCGGGAAGCGGGGCTTACGGACTGGAAGCCGTTTCAAGAGGGGCTGAAAAGGCTGTTTTTCTCGACAAAAACCGCCTCTGTCTGGAGATCATAAACAAAAATGCGCAAAATATAGGCGAGGCGTCCAGGTCGATAATTTCATACGCCGACCTGACCTGTCCGGAAGCTGTTTTTACTTCCGGATTCGGTGTTTTCGGGCTCATTTTTTCAGACCCGCCGTATAATAAAGGCCTGTCTAAAAATACCTTGATAATGGTAAATCAGTATGATATATTATTGCCTTCCGGGCTTCTGGTCATCGAGCATCACCGGAGCGAAGAGATCCCCGAAAAGGCGGGAGGTATCTGTTTGTTCAAGCGCAGGGATTACGGGGATATCCGCGTATCTATTTATAATAAAAATGAATAATACTGTAATATACCCCGGGACTTTCGACCCGGTGACATACGGCCATCTCGATGTCATCAAGAGGGTGTCCTCTCTTTACGGGAAAGTTTTCGTGTCCGTGGCGGCCAGCGCAGATAAAAAACCCCTTTTCTCCCTGGAGGAAAGGATAGCCATGCTCGAGGAGGCGACCGCCGGGCTGGGCAATGTCGAGGTGGAGGGGTTCGAAGGCCTCGTGGTCGAGCATGCCGCCAGGAAGGGGGCCCGGGTGGTCGTAAGGGGTATCCGGATGATCTCGGACTTCGAATACGAGTTCCAGATGGCCCTTACCAACCGGAAGGTAAAGCCGGAGATCGAAACGGTTTTCATGATGCCTAACGAGACTTATTCTTATCTTTCCAGCAAACTCATAAAAGAACTTGCAGGCCTCGGTGCCGATATATCCAAATTCGTGCCGGCCAATGTGGAGAAAAAACTCAAGGAGAGGTCCGGAAAATGAGCAGGATACTCGAGCTCAGGGAAAAGGCGAAAAAGCAAAAGAAGCACATCGTGCTCCCCGAGGGCGAGGACCCCAGGGTGATCAGGGGAGCGGCCTATCTTGCCGATAACGGGATAGCGGAAGTGACGCTGCTGGGAGTGCTCCCGGAGATGAAGGAGCTTGCCTCAAAGGAGGGGGTCAGCCTTTCCGGGGTCGATCTGGTCGATCCGCGGCGATCCGAAAAGAAGGAAGAGATAGTAGAAACATATTACGGTCTGAGGAAGTCCAAGGGCATGGCCCGCGAGGAAGCCGAAAAAGCGGTACTGGAGAACTTTGTTCTTTACGGGGCCATAATGACCAGGCTGGGATACGCTGACGGGTTCGTGGCCGGGGCTTCCCACACCACCGCCACGATCGCCAGGGCGGGGATACAATGCCTGACGATAGACAGGAACATCGGCGTTGTCTCAAGCTCTTTTCTTATGGAGATACCCAACAGCTCCCTCGGAGAGAACGGCCTTTTTATTTACGGTGATTGCGCCATAATACCTTATCCGAAAGCCAGGCAGCTTGCCGGTATCGCGATCGCCACCAGCGACCTTTTCGCCAAGATAATGGGGGCGGACCCCCGGGTGGCGCTTTTGAGCTATTCGACCAAAGGCAGCGCCAGCTCCGACAGCATAGAGACCGTGCGTGAGGCTCTCGAAAAGATAAAGGAAAAAAGGCCGGACATACTCGTAGACGGGGAGCTTCAGGTCGACGCGGCCCTGGTGCCCGAAGTGGCAGAGATAAAAAGCCCGGGCAGCGATGTGGGCGGTAAGGCCAATGTGCTTATTTTTCCCAACCTGGACGCCGGCAACATCGCCTACAAGCTGACCCAGCGCCTGTGCGGCGCGAGAGCCGTAGGGCCGCTTATGCAGGGGCTTGATAAACCCTGCAGCGACCTCTCGAGGGGATGCAGCTGGGAGGATGTGGTGGATACGGCGGCGGTCACGGCGATAAGAGCTCAGGAGAAATAAGCGCGGTTCGCGATACGCGGTCCGCGATACGGATTTTAACCGGGGATAGAAAGAGAGAGAGATGCTGATACTC
The DNA here is from genome assembly GCA_014728075.1 of Candidatus Omnitrophota bacterium. Taxonomy (GTDB): domain Bacteria; phylum Omnitrophota; class Gorgyraeia; order Tantalellales; family Tantalellaceae; genus WJMG01. The sequence continues at coordinate 5,086 of WJMG01000013.1, forward strand.
GTCGTAAATTGCGGTTCTTCTTCGGCTAAATACGACCTTTTCGATGTGGAGAAAGAGGCTTCGCTCTGCAGGGGCTCGGTCGAAAGGATAGGGGAAGAAGGGTCTTCCCTGACGCACGAGAGCGGGGAGAACGGAAAGATCCACCGAGACCTTTCCTGCCCGGACCATCACCGGGCGATAGAGATAATACGGGACATGATAACCGATCCCGAAAAGGGCGTGTTGAAGGATGTCTCCGAGGTTACCGGGGTGGGTCACAGGGTCGTCCACGGAGGAGAGAAGTTCAATACCAGTACTTTGATAAACGCAGAGGTGATAGATACCATCGAGAGGTTCGTGGAACTCGCCCCGCTGCATAATCCGCCTTCTCTGGAAGGCATCAGGGGCTGCATGAAGATATTCAGCGGAGTTCCTCAAGTAGCGGTATTCGATACGGCTTTTCATCAGTCCATGCCGGATCACGCGTTCACCTACGGGATACCATACGAGCTATACGAGAAGTACAGGATCAGGAAATACGGATTCCACGGGACCTCGCACCGTTATGTGGCCCGTAAAGCGGCCGAGGAGCTGGGCAGGGACCCCGGCGAAGTCAACCTTATCACGGTGCATCTGGGGAACGGCTGCAGTATAGCCGCTGTTCAGAAAGGGAAAAGCGTGGATACCTCTATGGGGTTCACGCCTCTGGAGGGCCTTCTGATGGGCACGCGCTCAGGAGACCTCGATCCTGCCCTGGTGACTTTCCTGATGCAGAGAGAGGACCTTTCCGCGGAGGAAGTGAACGACTTGATGAACAAGAAAAGCGGGCTTCTGGGCCTTTCCGGCATCAGTAACGATATGCGGGACATCCTCGGCGCCATAGACGAGGGGAACGCAAGGGCCGAACTGGCTTACGATGTTTTCGTATACCGCATAAAAAAATACATAGGCTCGTACGCGGCGGTACTGGGCAGGGTGGACGCGGTAGTGCTTACCGCCGGCATAGGGGAGAATGTTCCCCGGATAAAAGAACAGCTGGAGCGTGAATTGAACCCGATGTTCGGCGGGAGTACCCGCTTCATGTCGATAGGCACCAACGAGGAGCTCCTTATAGCGAAGGATACTTATAAGATAGTGAACAGCGAATAGAGCTCGTAGCTGGTAGCTTATAGCTCTTAGCAGAAAACAGAGGGTTAGGGGCGAAAGGCGAAGGGCTAAAGGCAGTAGGATCACGAAATTTTGTGCCGACAATGGGTAGTTAAAAAGTTTAAGTGTTAAAAGGGATAATACGAAATACGACATACGCAATAAATAGGAGGAAATAGAGATGTCGAAACCGAAACACAGGCATTCAAAGGAACGAACCCGCAAAAGAAGGACACATTACAAGGCGGAAGCGCCCGCGGCCACAAAGTGTGACCAGTGCGGCCAGGCCAAAAGGCCGCACCGCGTTTGTCCCGCCTGCGGTTATTACAAGGGGACTCAGGTAAAGAAGATCGAGACCCTTGAGGAAAGAAAGGAACGCAGGGAAAAGAAACAGGGGCCGCAGTAAGATAAAAGAGCCCGCCTTAAACCGGATCGGAGGAGCAGATGAGGATAGGTCTTGATGCAATGGGAGGCGACCTGGCCCCGAAAAGCCCCGTGAGAGGCGCTGTGGAAGCCGTCAAGGCTTACGGTTACCATGTTACGCTCGTTGGCAAGGAAAGCGTGATCCGCGGAGAGCTCGAGGAGATCCCTTATCCGCAGGACAAGATCGACATAATGGATACCGAAGAAGCCATAGGTATGGACGAGCCGGCGGCGCTTTCCGTCAGGAAGAAGAGGCAGTCCTCCATAGTCAAGGGCATAGAATTCCTCAAGAACGGTGTCTTCGACGCTTTCGTCAGCGCGGGCAATACAGGCGCCGTGGTCTGCGCGGCTACTTTGAGCCTGAGGCTTCTGCCCGGGGTCGACCGGCCCGGCATAGCCATAATCCTGCCGACGCTTATGAAACCCTGCATGGTCATAGATGTGGGCGCGAATGTGGACCCTAAGCCTTTGCATCTGCTGCAGTACGGAATAATGGGCGACGCTTACTCAAAACATATACTTTCCAAGGAAAGCCCGACGGTAGCTTTGCTGAACATAGGTGAAGAGTCCACCAAGGGCACGGATTTCACGCGGGAAGCCCACATAATGCTCAGGGAGAGCCAGCTCAATTTCATAGGCAATGTCGAGCCCAAGGAAGTCTATGGCGGAAAAACGGATGTAGTGGTCTGTGACGGTTTCGTGGGGAACCTTTTTCTTAAGGTCACTGAAGCCTTTGCGGAGACCGCCGGCAAGCTCCTGCGCAGGGAACTTAAGAGCAGCAGCGCTCTTACCAAGCTGGGGGCTCTCATGACGCTTCCGGCTTTCAAGGCTTTGAAGAAAAAGATCGACGCGGACGAGTACGGAGGAGCTCCCTTGATGGGAGTTGACGGAAGCGTCATAATAGCCCATGGTTCCTCCGACGCCAAAGCTATAATGAACGCCTTAAGGGCCGCGGCCGAGAATGTTAGCCACAAGGTCAATACCCATGTGGTCGAAGAGCTCCAGAGTTTCTGAGCTTTCAGCGGACAGGAGAAAAAAATGAGAACAGGAATACTGGGAGTCGGGAAATATCTTCCGGAGAGCGTGCTTACGAACGCGGATCTCGAAAGAATGGTCGATACCACCGACGAGTGGATAACCACGAGGACGGGCATCAAGGAAAGGCGCATAGCCGCCCAGACCGAGGCCACAAGCGACATGGCCGTCAAAGCCGCGAGGATGGCTCTCGACAGAGCGGGGCTTTCGCCGTCCGACATAGACCTGATAATTGTCGCGACGATAACACCCGACATGTTCTTTCCGTCCACGGCCTGCGTCGTGCAGGACAAGCTGGGGGCCCACGGTACGCCCGCTTTCGATATAGCCGTGGCGTGTTCGGGTTACATTTACGGCCTCGCTATAGCCGACCAGTTCATAAAAGGCGGGCTGTACAGGAATGCCCTGGTAATAGCCGCTGAGAAACTGTCCTCAGTGACGGACTGGGAGGACCGCTCGACCTGTGTGCTGTTCGGAGACGGAGCCGGCGCCGCCGTCCTGGGGCCGGTCGAAGAGGGCGGGATACTCGGCGTGAACCTCGGCGCTGACGGAAGCAAGGGTGAGCTTCTCCAGCTTCCCGCGGGAGGGTCAAGGATGCCGGCCTCCATAAAGACCGTGGAGAACAAGCTGCATACTATCAAAATGGAAGGGAATGTTCTTTTCAAGCACGCGGTCAAGATGATGTCCGACGCCGCTAAAGGCGTGACCGAGCCCCTTGGGCTTAAGGCCGACGACATCGATATAATAATACCCCACCAGGCCAATGTCCGCATACTTAACGCGGTCGCTAAGAAGATGGGAGTGGATCCGGACGAGAAGGTGTACCTGAACATCAGCAAATACGGTAACATGTCGGCCGCCTCCAGCGCCGTTGCTTTAACGGAAGCGGTCGAAGAAGGCCGGATCAGTAAAGGCACGAAAGTGCTCATGGACGCTTTCGGCGGGGGGCTTACCTGGGGCGCTCTTGTTATCGAGTGGAGTTGAGAACTTCACTCCGTCTTTTTCCCTGAAGAGGGGGGATAAGTAAAATTGAGATTATCCGTAAATGATCCCCGTTCCCCGCTTTCGATTGATCTTCGGAGGACAAGCAGGAGCTGGGCCTCTCGAGTTCGGTGAACTTGAGAGGAGTTCGGCGGAGATGACAATTCAAAGACAGGAGTTTGGCATGGCAGATAAGAAATTCGGTTTATTGTTCCCCGGTCAGGGGGCCCAGTCGGTCGGCATGGGCCGGGAGCTTTACGAATCACAGGCATCGGCCCGGTGGGTGTTCGACAGGGCCTGTGAAGTCCTTGGGAGGGACATAAAAAAGCTTTGTTTTGAAGGCCCGGAAGAAGAACTCCGTACTACCGCCAACAGCCAGCCCGCTATTTTCGTCACCAGCATCGCGACTTTGAATGTTCTGGCGGAACAGCTGAAAGGGTCACCCGTAGGGGAAGATGGAAGAGAGATATTTTCACCCGGGGACATAAAAGAGATAGCAAGCCTCGCCATGGGCCTCAGTCTGGGTGAGCCGACCTCTCTGGTCGCGTCCTGCGCCATGAGTTTTGAGGACGGCCTTGAATTCGTGTCCAAAAGAGGGGCTTTCATGGAGGAGGCCTCGAAAAAGAACGAGGGCAAGATGGCCAGCATAATGGGTCTCGAACTTGATAAGGTCGAAGAGATATGCAAGGGCGTGGGATGCCAGGTCGCCAACCTAAATTGCCCGGGGCAGGTGGTCATATCCGGTTCTTCCGGCAAGGTGGAGCTGGCCGCGGAGCTGGCGAAGAACGCCGGAGCTAAAAGGGCCATAATGCTCAAGGTGAGCGGGGCTTTTCATTCCGAGCTTATGGAGCCTGCGAAAGAAAAGCTGAAAGATGTCCTCGAAAATATCGAAATTTTGACCCCGGCGATCCCTTTTATCAGCAACATAGACGCCGAGGTGACCTCAGAACCCGAAAAGATAAAGCAGAACCTGGTAAACCAGCTTGACAACAGGACCCTGTGGGAAGATTCGATGAGAAAAGCTTCTTCTATGGGGGTCAGTGAGTTTCTTGAAGTCGGCCCGGGTACTGTACTTGCGGGTCTTGCCAAAAAGATAGACAGGGAGCTTTCGGTCACTTCTATTCACGGCATCGATGATGTCAGATCCCTTTCGACATCATGACCCGGCCGTAAATACCGTTTTTTTATTTGGAGCCATCTATCCTTTTTGTTAGTCTAATAAAAATCCAGAAACAAGCATTTTTTATTGACAAGCCCCCGATTTGTGCTAGAATAAAAATATAAATCAGTTAATATATTAAAAGGTTACCGTGATCGGTATCAAAAAATCGTGAAAGGGCATTTATGCGTCCCCACAAGATCCTTCTAACTCTATTACTTGTTTTCATTTTTTTCATATCTTCCTCACCGGCGGCTTTTTCTTTGAGCAGCGGTATGCAGGGAGAGGTCGATATGGGTATAACAGGGGCCATACTCAAAGACAAGATAAGGGACGGATCCGCGATCTATTCATACAGGTCGGTCAACAGAGGGCACTTCAACAGCGAGATAACCAATTTTCGTAAGGCCGTATCGAATGATCCAGGCCTTGCCGAAAAGCATTATAACGAAGGGGTGCTTTACGCCGTTAAGGGCGATCACGATATGGCTCTGGACAGTTTCCGGACCGCGGTGTACATCAATTCCCGTTTTGCCGACGCCTATTACAATCTCGGAATAATCTACGGCGCTAAAGGCCGGTACGATAAGGCGATCGAGAATTTTCGTAAGGTCGTCAGGCTGGACCACAGGTCCGCCGAGGCGCGCAACAACCTGGGGGTCCTTTACGGGCTGACAGGGGATATGGACAGGGCCTTGAGCGAATATTCCCGCGCGGTAAGGATAGATCCCGATTACGCCGACGCGTATTACAATATGGGAGTGGCGTACGGGGCAAAAGGGGAAACGGAAAAGGAGATAGAAAGCTACCGGAAGGCAATAAGCCTGGACCCGGGCTATTCGAGGGCCTATAACAACCTGGGTATAGCTTTCGGCAACATGGGAAATACAGAGGAAGAGATCGCCTGTTATAAAAAGGCGCTGGATCTGGACCCCGCCTACAGCGACGCTTACTTTAATCTCGGAGTGGCCTATTCTTCTCTTGGCAGGTATTACGACGCCATAAGTATGTACAAAAAAGCTTTAGTCTACGATAAGGCATTCTATGACGCCTGTTTCAATCTCGGTCTTGTCTACAGCGCTTTAGGCGAAACGGAAGAAGCCATCAGGCAGTTAAATAAAGCTTCCAGGATGCGGCCGGAGGCCACGGAGGTCTATATAAGCAAGGCCCTTACCTATATAAGGGAGGGAGAGTACGAAAGGGCTCTTTTTGAGCTGGGAACCGCCGTCGAGATCGACGATGCTTACATTGAAGCCCATTTTCTGATGGGTATGGTCCATGCCGCCGAAGGGTCCCTCGAAACCGCGCTGAATAAGTTCGCGCGCGTCCTTGAGATCGACCCGGGCCAGGCAAGGGCGCTTTATTACCGGGGTATAGTGTACAGCATGATGGGAGACTCAGAAAAAGAAATAGCCTCTTACGAAGAAGCGCTCCGGGAGGATCCGGGTTACGCGCAGGTCTATGTGGACCTGGGCGTCGCCTGCGGAGAGAAAGGCCTCAGGCAGAAGGAAGCGGAATGCTACAGGAAGGCCATAAAGCTCAATCCCCTGATAGCCAGGGCGCATTTCAACCTGGCCGGATTGTACAGGCAGAACGGAGAGCTGTCGAACGAGATAAGATCCCTTAAAAGAGCGGCGAATATCGATCCGAATTTTTTCGAGGCGCAGTACGAGCTTGCCGTGGCTTACGGTGAAGCCGGTATGTACGATAAAGCCGTTTCCCGCTATCTGAGGGCGATAGACCTGAGGCCGGAATACGCCGACGCGCATTTCAACATCGGGGTCATGTACGGGTCCAAAGGGATGACCGATAAGGAAGTCTATCACTACCGCAAGGCGATCTCAATAGACCCCGGCATGAAAGAAGCCCATTATAACCTGGGAGTAGCCTATCATCTCATGGGATCGGTCGACAAGGAGATCTCCGCTTACGAAAGGGCCATAGACGCTGATCCGGATTTTCTCGAGGCCTATATAAACCTGGCCGCGGCGTTCTGTTTCAAGGGAGATAACGGAGGAGCCGTTAAATACGCCTCCAGGGCCCTTGAGCTGGACCCAGGCAACGGCCCCGCTAACTATACTCTCGCGATAGCCAGTTTTTATAACGGTGATTACGAAAAGGCCCGGGAGTGCGCCGACGCCGCTGAGAGATCCGGGCACGAAGTTGACCCCGGTTTCCGTAAGGAGATACTGTCTAACCTTCGGTAGACCACAAGATGCAGAAAGGGGTTGAATCGGGCCGCTGCTTTGCAGCGGCCTTTTTTTGTACACTGCCTGACCGTATTTTCCTCGAACTGTTCTTCCGCAGAGATAATGAAAAAATAATAAAATCTTAATAAATACTTAACACAAAAAAGTTACCATACATTAAGAAACAGGGATCGCCCGTAAAATAAAAGGCGGCATCCCGGGGAGTTATAATGAAAAAGTATATTTTGATCATATCAGTGCTGGCGTTATTGCCGGTCAGGTCATTCAGTCCCGAGGCGGGAGCGCTTAACATGATAAGGGCGTTGCCCGAAGTGAAGGAGGATTACGGGAAGGTCGTCCTCATACGGCCCAGGACCAGGGCGCGGAGCGTAAGGGACTATAATGTATATCTTAACTATTTCGTAGTGGACAGGCTGGAAAAGGGAACTTATGCGGAATACCGGCTTCCCCCGGGAAAATACAGGCTTTATACGGGAAATGACCTCGTTTCCTCGACGGTTGAGTTCGATATAGAGAAAGGAGAGCAGAGGTACTTCGAGACCCGTATAAAATCTTTCGGAGATGAGTTTCCCGTTATAGAGCTTTACGAAATAGACGGGTATTACGCGAATACCCAGACCGAGAGGCTCAGGAAGGGTGAGATCGACTATGATCCCCGCAGTTATCCGGTGCTGCCTCTGAAAAGCTGAATCGGTAATATACTGATCTACTCCACCCGTCCCCGTTCGTGAGGAATGTTTCCTCCGGCGGGGACTTTTATTTTCGTACCGGGTACCGTTCTGAGTTGGAACCGGGTACGGAAGTGAGTTTGTAGCTGTCCCCGTCCATAAAAGCCCGCTCTTGCGAGCGGGTTTTTGGTCAAATGTATTTTTACGAAAAGCAAAAAAATATTTGACATAAACTGAAAAATAGTGTACGATAAAAATAGTTCTTTACAGAGAGATAAAGGTAAACCTGTCGTGAGGCAGGGACACAAAGCCGCGGATGCCTAACCCAAACGCTTCTCCCCGAGGTTTGGGCGGGGAGAGGCGCACAGCCGGGCTGCCTGTTTAATATCTTCCGTTGAGGAAGTGTGTTCTATAGGCAGCCCGGTTTTTTTTATTTCTGGAGGGGGTTATGAATAAGTTGATTCGCAGATCGTTAATGTCCAGGACCATAGCGCTTATAGTGGCCTGTACATTTTTATGGGAACAGGTTGTTTGGGCGGGGTTTTCGGTAAGGGATACGGCCGTATACGAAGCTATCCCCGGAACATCGGTCGAATCGTTTCTTTCGTCGGAGCGTATCAAAAAAGAAGCAATTGACAAGAAGAACCTTCTTGGCGTTATCAGCACATCCCCGGCAGGCGGGGAGAAGGCCTATTACGACAGCGGAAGGGTCAGGACCTACGAGACTTGCGGATATCCCGCTTCCGATATATTTACCGGAGATACGATACGATATCATTTTTTTGATGAGGATCATTTAAAAAGCGGCGATGACAGATACGGGAGGATCAAGGGTATTGATGTGATCATCGATGATCTGCTGGGAGAAGAGTATTGCTATGAGATAACTTACGCCGCCGCGCATGATCCGTCAGACAGCCTTATTTCCTATATAGCCAGGAGAAGCCTTACCTACGCGCATTTTGTAACAACATCAGCTTATTACCGGGATGCCGGGAACAGGATCGCTTCATTGAAGCTGGAAAGGGGCCCCGGAGTGCCGGAGGTCTCGTATTTTTACCGCAACGAGCAATGGTCCGGTGAAGCCCGAGGGAGGCTGGACAAAATTGTTGTGGGGAATAACTGCGGGTATATCCTTTTTTCTGAATATTATGAAGGCAGAGACCAGGCAAAGTATGTTCATAATAACCTGTGCGGGCCCGGGATCCCCGGTGCGGGAAGATACCTGTATACCTATGATGTGGACGGTAAGCTGTTAAGCAAAAAGAGCAGCATAGGACAGTCTCATTACTACTATCCGGAAAGCGGCAGGATAAGCAGAATAGTGGATCCCGACGGCAAATACAGGCGTTACGGTGACGAAGACTGGAACGGGACAGGACGAGGCAGGCTTGCTGAAGAATTGTCCATATCTGGAAGGCGTTATGTATGGGAATATCATGACGGTACCGGCAAGGTAAGGCGTGAAAAAGTATACGGCTCAGGGGACGGTTTGCTTTTAAATGTCAAAGAATTTTACGAGGAAGGTTCTTTGCGGAGATTATCAGAATATTCCGTTTACGGAAGCATCCGCAAACAAATCTCATATTATCGTAACGGGAATATAGAGAAGCACACCCGCGCTGATGGGAGCACGGAAGAGTTTTTCGAGGATGGCAGTCCCGTTTCCCGGATTGTTTATCTGGAAGGACGCGATATTTTTTATGATCACCTTGACCGGATACGAAGGGTTGTTGACGGAGAGGTTCGGGAAGACAGGCAGTATATTACGCGGGATGGCGCGGTATTGTATACGCAGTTCCTGGAAGAGGGTGATCTCAAGAATGTCTTGGACGGCTACTGCGACACGACGGAAATTGTGCCGGGAGACAGGGTGGCTTCAAAGGATCCGGTTTCCGTGAGATACGATAACGGCATAACGGCCGGATTTGAAGACGAGGGCCTTGTTTCATTGTCCGTCGAGTGCGGATACATGAATTTTTATTCCGAGGAAGGCAGGACGCTTTCCCAGAGTGATCTTAAGGGCACGCTTTACGCGTTTAATAATAACTTCCTTAAAAGGGCGGCAACTGTTGACGGAAATGTTTATGATTTTAACACCACGGATACCGCGGATGGAAAAGTGGTTTCTTTGACAAAGGCCTTTATCGGTGGAGAATATTACTTCTTTACGGATTCTTGCCTTTCCTCTTTAAGGGAAGACGGGCGGACTGTTAATATAGCGGCGCTCGAACTGGGGAAAACGGGAAATATAGAACTTTTGGCTGTGGACAGAGGAGAAGGGACGGAAACGCTTCAGGAATCCGACGGACTTTTCATGAGGATTCGGCAGGCTTTAGGCGCTATCGCCGAAGATGTCGCGAATGTAAGGTTCGCTTACGGCCCGGATATGAAAATAAGGGACATACTCACGGGGAAGTATTCAAAGGTAGAGATCGGCAAGGACGGTAAGGTATCCGGGGTTTCCGATGCCGCGGGAAACCGGATCGCTTATGATTTTATAGAGTTCGATGGGAAGGTAGCGGGGTTGAAACTTAGCGATTCCGCAGGTGTTCGGACATTCAACGCCGCGGGCGATCTGATCTCGATAGAGAATTCGGACGGCGTAAACATGTATTTCGAGAACGGTAAAGCCGTGGAGGTCCATACATATGAAGGAGTAATGGATGGCATGGATTTTGACGCATCCGGAGACCTTGTGAACAGCCGGCTTGTAAGCCCGGACGGAAGCGAATATTTTTTCTCTGGAGGCAGGTTGTCGGAATTCGTGGACGCTACGGACAAATATACTGTTGACGGCGAGGGCCGCGTAATAAGTGTGGCCAGGAAAGCGACCGGAGAAGTTTATGAGGTGAGCTATAGTACGGATATAACGGATGACTCTCCTGTCGCTGTGTATACCGATACTTCTAACGGTATAGCTTATTCTTATGAAGGTGATATGCTGAGAAGTGTTGCCGATCCCACGGGACTTAAAGTATCCTATGAGTACGATGAGATCGGAAGAACGGCGGAAGTTGAGATGTCGTATTGCGGCAGGGTGAACTTTGTTTATTCCTACGAGTATACCGATGAAGGGGTCGAGATAACAGACCAGATGGGGACCAGACGGGTCTTTGACAGCGAGAATACTCCTGTGCGCATAGAGACGGTTTACGGAGAAACCTATCGTTACAGTTACAGCGTCGATGAAACCGGGGAGCCTATAACCATATTGAACTATACGGAAAAGGAGAAAGGCAATGGCCTTGTGATCACTTATTTTAAAGGCGCTATAGATGCGATAGACAGGCCTGACGGCTCTCGCGTGGAGAGTATTAAGTTCGATAGGGTTTCAGGAGAATTGGAACGGTTTACCCTCATTACCCCCGAGGCGAAAAAACGGAATGTAACAATAGACGGTAAATTCATCCAGCTTGAGATGGAAGACTCGACAAGGCTGGTCTTTTGTGAAAACACCCTGGTCGCTTTCGCAAGCTCCCAGGGGATAGTGCCGCTTTACGATATGGAGGAATTGGCGTCTCTTTTGTATTCCAGGTACAGGAACGCCGCCTCTTCCGAAGACCGGGAGCTTGATGTTGCCGCTTCAAGCTGGCGCCATCAGACACACGAAAAGGCACAGGCTATAGAATTCGTGGAATGCGAGTATTCCGCATCCCAATGGAAGGCGAATCTGGCCTTGAAAACAGGAGATACTTATCGTTCGCAGGGGGAGATGTTCCTGGATCTGAGATACGACATACCGGGGCTCGAATGGCAGGATCCTCTGGATATGAAAGGGAAAGAGATAAGCTTTTTGTTCAAACTTTCCGATAATATGGAACACGATCCTTCTTATCCCTGTAACATACAGGTTTTCGCCAAGGATAATAACTGGAATACACAGTATGGGACCAGAGTGGAGATGGTGCAAACATCCGATTGGATAAAGGTTTCTCTTACACCGTCTTCCGGGAATATAAACTTCGGTCATACCGATGAGGGATTTGACCCCTCCTCCATAGTGATGATAGGCCTCAGGATCTCCGAACCTGACCACGCGCCGGCGGGAAAGGATTACATGGGTAATGTCATTATAAAGCACGATATGCTTCCGGATTTGTTTGCTGATGTCGATAACGGGGGTAGTGCCGTTGACGGGCTTTACGAAGACCTGGGGTTAGTACGGGACCTCGACCGCGTGAGCGGAGATAGCGGGATCACCGAAGCGGAAGTTTATCTTGAATCGTTTGTTTCGGCTATGGGAAGCGGCCCTTCGGACATATTAGGGAAAAGCCTTCTTGAACAGGTTTGCTGGCATCCGGAAAGCGAAGCCGCTTCCGTAAAGGGGATAAGCGATATCTCTCGGGATGCGGTTACGGGTGACCTTATAGTGCGAACGGATATTTCATCCGTTTCTCAGGCCAACAGGGAAGGAGAGGCCTACTTCGACCTCAGAAGTGATGTGCCCGGACTCGAATGGGCCGGTCCCGTTAACATGACGGGCCGGCCTGTGAGGATGCAGGTTAAAGTTCCACCGGAACTTGTTTCCGCGGTTCAGGAAGCTCCGAACGGAGCACGCATTTTTGTTGAGGATGAGAATCACAACATGCAGTACGGAACATGGATAAATCTCAAGGAGGGCGATAAATGGTACCTCCTGGAGCTGACCCCGACTTTCGGGGAAGTCCCGATGGGGTATACGGATGAAGGTTTCGATCCCAGTAAGGTGGTCAGGATAGGCTTGAGTTACTCCGTCCACCCTGATTCGTGCACACAATATACGGGGCAGATGCGCGCCAGGTTCATGGACGCCGAGGAGGATATTCCTGACGGGAGTAGGACCTTTAACACGCCCTTGTGGATGGATCTTAGGAACATACAGGAGTATCTTTGTGACGAGTCCGGGAATTACATAAATGTCCCCGCGGTTAATTATGTGTCGGAGGAGAACCTCAAATATGTTTTTAACAGGGGAAGCGGACATGTTCCGGAGGCGGACTTCAGTGCAATAGAAAAGGCCAGTACGATCTGGAAGACCGAACTCGGCGGCGTAAGTCATGCGAGATGGAGCGCGGGGGGAGAGAGCATTATAGCCGATGTGAATATCGGGACATACAACAAGGGTGATATGTACCTGGACCTGAGGTACGATTGTTATGTTCCCGACAGGAACTGGCAGGGTACAGGAGCTCTCGACATGACTTCGCAGGAAATAACCTTTTATGTAAGGTCGCTGGAGGCAGCCTCATCGGGAGGGATGGGTTTTGTCCTGGAAGCTTTTGCTAAGGACGCGCCTTACTGGCATGTTGAGTATGGAGAAAGTATTCCCTTCGATAGTTCCGGAAGCTGGAACAAGGTAACCCTGACGCCCGTTCCTCAGGAATTCAGCAGAGGCGTTATCGACAACAGGGGATTTGACCCAACCAGCATCATTTCCCTGGGACTGCGCTTCAGGAGGATCCACGGCGACACATATTATAAGGGGCCGGTTGAAATAAAATACCAGTTGAACGAAATAGGCCTGGGATCCAATGGCCTGGGTGATACCGGAAATCTGCCGGCTGAACCTGTATGGGCGAATTTACGGGATATGGGCGCTTATTTGAGGAACAGCGAGATCGCGTTGTACGGTGACTTTGACATAATGCAGGAAGTGAATATGCTGGCGGGAGAGATCCCCGACTACAGGCTTCCCTCCGACCTTGCCGCGATGACCGTATACGGCAAAGACGATAAGGTTCGTTCTATACATAAACCGGACGGGACGGTGAGCTATTTTGATGACCTGGGGAGGATCGATCACATAACCGATCCTGACGGAGGTGTTTTCATAGACTACGAGTACAACTCCGAAGGGGATCTGGCTAACGCGTATATGCTGTCCGCGAGGAACAGACTTCAGGAGACAATGGACGAAGCCGTTTTTGATCTTGAAAAGAAGACGGCAGATACTTTACTTCTTCTTGCGGAACAGGCGAAACTGCTTGAAGAGAACTATATGGAGGAAGTCAACGCACAGAGAGCGCGGTTCGCTAGCGCCAGGGCGGATCTGGAATCGCAAAGGTATTACGAGGTCAAGCACAGCTTTTTGTGGTTTAGCTGGACGACCAGGCATGAACGGCCCGGAATAAAGGAGGCGATAGCCGATGTTAACCGCCAGGAGGCGGAGTACAACCGCCAGGTAGCCGGGCAGATAGCTGTGCTCGACGCAGAGATATCCGCCAGGAGAGATGAAATAACGACCGAAAAAGAAGCGGTTCTGGGCGAATATGGCTGGCAGAGGCAAAAAATGCTTCTCGCTATCAGACATCAGGAAGCGATCCCTCTTATACATTACTATTACTGGAATGTTCTGGGAAGGAATGCCGTCCGGGAAGAGATAGAGGCCTTATACAGGAGAATGGACGGTACGGAAAACTTTGCGGGTTTTTTTGAATACGAACTATATGATTTTGATGCGTTCGTTTCTTCTTTAAGTAGCGTCTTGTCCCGTCCGTTATATGCGCTTTTTTCGGAAAACACTAAAAGCGTCGTGGAAGGCTTTGTTTCAAAAGACGATCTCTCCGATGAGGATATAGCTTTTATCCTTGATGATCTGGATAAGATGGTAATGAGGCACGATCTGTACGGCCTCCTGGCCTCGTGTTACGGATCGACAGAGTCTCTGGACATTCTTTTGAGCTCCGGAACGGTAGCGTATAAAAACACCCTCACGGGATTGAACAAGGCGGAAGAAGAACTCACGAAGCAGGAAAGAGCGGAGATATCGTGGCTGAACAGATACATGCTGCAGGAGATACTGCAGGGGATATCCGCAAAGAGAAAGGGGAGCGTTCCTTTCGATGCTTCCTTTTTAGAGAACGAATTGATCGGATCGAATGAATACCTTGCTTCGGAAGCTTTTAAAGGGGATGTTATAGGCCGGGTAAAGGCCTTTTTTGAGGAATATTCATCGGATCCTGCCTCAAGGGATGAATTGTTGGCCCGACTGGGTCTTTCGGAAGAGGAAATAGTTGATGTAAATGACGGGTTTCTATCGGCCTTGTACACCTGGCTGGAAAGCCAGGATGTCCACTTCGGGAAAAGCGCTTTCGGGGCATTAAGGAAAATGCTGGAAGAGAAGGATGTAGCGGTCGATCTTGCCGTAATTGCCCGGGAAGCGCTGCTTATAGATGTGCTTACGGGAATAACGGGCCCGCTCACTGATGAGGACATAGAGATCTCGATGTATTCTATGGGAATGGCCGCCGAACTTAACGGAGTATCCGCGCGAAGCGCCCGTGTTTCATACGAGGATATAATAGAATTCCGGGATCCTTTTGTTACATTGATAAATGAAAGGCATTTCGTGACGGTACTTTCGGCCGGAGAGGCCGAGGTCACTTACTGGGATGAGAATTTAGGTGAGTGTGGCGGGGAAATCACGGTGACGCGCGATGAATTTCGGGAGATATGGCAGGGTAATGTTATAACGGATTCGCCCCTCAGCGGGGAAAAACTTCTTACCGATACCGAAGCCCGGAGCATAAAAGGGGCGTTCATCGGCCTTATAATAGGGGCTATAAGCTGGGCTGTCGGTGCCGTGACAGCTGTAGCCGCCGCCGCTGTGAGCGTGGTAACGGCCGTTATCACCACGATGGTGACCGTAGTCGCCGAGATAGGCCTGTTCCTGGTGGAGGGGATAGCGGCGATAGGGAATTTCTTAGGATTTGCGGGGGAGGCTTTCATGGGTGTTTTCGGCGCGGGAGCCGGCATAGAGGCCGCCGCGACGGGTTTTTCCCTGGCGACGCTAGTCGAGAGTGCTGTTCCGACGGTCGTGAGGATCGGTACGGCCTATGCTATGAACTGTGGCCTGGAGGCCATGGGTGTCGATCCCGTTGTATCGGGGCTTATCACGAGCGTTGTGACGGGAGGAGTGTCCGGTTTTATAGAAGGCGGCGTCTCGGAAGTTGTAAGTTCCGCCCTCAAATACGGAGCGTATACAGGCATGAACCTCGTAGGCGGGTTCTTCGATATTGAGCCTGTCATAAGCAGTATATTAAGCATGAGCGGAGGGGCTTTTATCGGTAATGTGCTTGATCCCGAGATACCCTTTGGAGAGGCACTTGGGGATATAACAAAGAATATATCCGGTCAAATGGCATATTATGGAGTTTATACCGCCGGTACCGCGATGGGCTGGGCCCCTGAGATATCCTACCTGGCGGGGGTCGGGATCAGATCGAGTTTGCAGGCGGGGTTAGGGACATTCGGAGCTGGGGGTAATCCTCTGGATACGATGTGGGATGGATTTCTTGACGCCGTACAGATAGAAATACCTTATGTACTGCTTGATTACGCCGCGCAGGTAGCAGGAATAGACCCTTCGATTGCTTATCAGTTAGCTCCTATAGTTGAAAGGTTAATAGAGCCCATATTCGAGTCGAGAAATTTGTTTGAGGGGATAAGGGGGAGTGTGGAAACTTCGGTTATAGTTGTTACTAATGCCATAAAGATGTTGATTGGATGTGTCGAAGATATTGGAAGCTTGGTGGGGATAGATGATGATAAATGCTCCGTGTTAGATTGGATATTTTATAATTCCACATTATCTATTGAGGATAAAAGAGAATTTGAATTCTTATCCGATGACGAAAAGATAGGGATTTTGCAGATCGTATATTTGAATGGAGTAGGTAACCCCGAGCAGACAGGACTATCGCCAGGCTATATGTATGGGTTTGGCGACCAAATGTATACAGCATTTAATGGACAGGTTGAAAATATATATATAGCTTCTTATGAAAATAGTCCAACAGGGTTTGATACGCTGCAAAATGTTTTTGCGTGGTATAAAGATTGTTGCTTCTGGTCTGATGAAGTAACGGGACATATTACAGATCAATTTTTTGATATTTATGCAAATGGTTTGCCGGATGATGTGATAGGTCTCGCCTATAGCGGAGACGGAGATCCGCTGATACAAATGTTAAATCAGAATCCCGAGATAAATATGAAAACGGTTTGTTTGGTTGGGGCTCCTATGTATGAATTGAGGAAAATAACCAATACAAATGTGCAAAATGTTATAATATTCCAAGGAGAAGATGATAATATAGCTCATGATATAAGAAGGGATGGGGTAGGCGAACTAAGTATTTATCATGATTTTAATACCGATATGTCAAATCTTAATCAGTATCGTTTTGTCCTAAAAGAAGTTGGCCATTGTGAGTATGCGTACGATCCGAGTGATGATGAATTTGATCCTATAAAAATTAAGTCGTCTATGTTTATAGCCAATGTGTTGCAACGGGCAAAGGACCCTTTGCAGTTGGAACAGTTTTTAGCCGGAGACGGGATTGAGTATGATCTCGATGAAGATATATATTATGTTGATCTAAGAAGGATTATTGTCGATGAATAAGTATAAAATAGACTATAGGCTTGTTCTGCTTTTGGTAGCAGTGTTTCTAATCGCGTCAGTGGCGTATTATAAGCTTTTTGCGCGGAAACCAGAGACAGGTATCCAAGGGTTTTCTGGGGGTCAAAAAAGCGCTCTTCAGGATTATTTGAGCGAAGCGTCTGAACAATTTGCCCTTATCAAAAAGGGGAATGAGCTATTGTCTGAAGGGGATATTGCCCGGGCAATATCGGAATATGAAAGGGCTTTCGAGAAGGCCGATACTACGGTGGCTAAAGGAGAGGCGCTCTTTTGCTTGGCAAATGCGTATGAAAAGGATAGAAATTATACCGAAGCCCTCAAGCATATCAATATGTATAAAGATAATTATGTAGCAGAGTGGGCGCAGGGTCCAGTTAACGAAAGGTCTAAGTATTTAATGTCCGCGGCAAAAGGTGATTATCTTGGAGCTTTGCTTCACGCGGAAAGGTCTATTGCAGAATATGAGGCAATTTATAAAGGCAGAAAAGAGATCCGGCCGGATTATATTGAACGTCTCAATGATCTTAAAGCTTCAAGAGCATATATTGAGAACCTGGGAAAATGATATATTTTAATCCAATTCCTATTTCTGGTGGGGTATACTAGAAAAGCGAGATGTTTTATATAAATCCCTTTTTTGTAAGAAGATATAAAGCCCCAACAAGACGCTTTAGATAAGTTACTGTAAACGAACTGCTTATGATATAAATACGGGTTTTGCGGTTAAGCGTACCCGTATTTATCCTGTAAGTCCTTTTGTAGTAATTAATTAGATAAAGCGTCTCCAATGTATTACAATATTAATACGCCTGGGATTTTGATTTGAAAGTTTATATGATATACTTTCATTGATGAATGTATTCATTGGCCTGGTTGTTATATGGCTTATTGTTTATTTTCTTTTCAGGAGA
>WJMG01000001.1 GCA_014728075.1 Candidatus Omnitrophota bacterium
GAGCTCCACTACAGGAAATAGCTTTTCCTCTTTTTCAACCTCGGCCACAAGGACCGCGGGGGCATCTTCGGCCAGTATCTTTTCCATGGCGTCCCTGAAACCTTTCAGGTCCGAAACATGCTGTACATTACCCAGTCCCGCTGCTTTGACAATATCCGTTAACCTGCATTTCCCGGAAGTGGGCGTCCTTTGATACCCCGTACTCCCATAGGCCTTGTTATCGAATATGACTAGCTTAAAATTCCCCGGAGCCTCCGCCGCTATAGTGGCAACGGACCCCAGGTTCATCAGCACCGAACCGTCACCGTCAAGCACGATGACCCGCCTGCTGTTGGCCAGCGACAGCCCCAGCCCCACAGAAGAGGCTAAACCCATGGACCCCAACATATAAAAGGTCTCTTTTCTGTCCCCGGCTGAATACAGCTCTTTGCAGACGTCCCCTATATTTGCCACCAGGACGTCGTCATCTACAAGTTCCAATAAAACATTTATAGCCGTTATCCTTTTCATCTGCCGCACTCTCCTCTGAAAAAAGACGGCTCAGCCAGCACCACCGTGCTTTCATTGTTCTCGAAACACTTTTTTATCAAATTCCCCAGACCCGAAACATGTCCGGGATCATTAAAAACAAGGCTCTTAACCTTCAACACATCTAAAAGTTCTTTCGTTGCCTCGCCCATGGGTTTTTGTGCCTCTATCTTTTCCTCTTTTCCTCCACGCTGCGAAACAATAATAAAAAAAGGCATATCATAATACTGCATCAACGATTTGATCGCGTTCACCATGTTCCCCAGTCCCGAATTCTGTATAAGCATAACGGACCTGGCTCCCCCGAGATAGCAGCCGGCTGATATACCCAGCCCTTCTTCCTCTCTCGCGGGATATATCAACCGGATCTTTTCATGCTTTTCGAGCCCCTTAAGGAGTCCGGACAGGTTCTTGCACGGCACACTTATAACGAACCTGATTCGGTGTTCCTCGAATATATCCATTATCCTGTTGTCTATGCTCATATCCCTCCGCTTATTATTCTGCCCGAAGCATCTACATAAGTATCGGGCCGCAGATTAACACACTGAAAATCCTCTTTTATCCGCTTTATGCCGCCTCCCGTAATGTTTAACAGTACGGTTTCGTTTTTACATACCTTTCCAAGTGCCGCAGCCGCTATCAAAGAGGCGAAACACACCGCCGAAGCAGGGGTAATATCTATTCCTTCGGTGCTTTCAAAAAGCTCCGCCGCTTTGACGGCTTCTTTGTTGTTGATCAGATATACGTCCCCGTTTGTCGCGTCCAAAACGTCCCGGACGCCTCCTTTTATGTTATACGGGGGATTCCTGTTGGCCAGGACTTCCGCGAAAACCTCAGCTATATCCTTTAACTGCTTTTCCAGGTCCTGGTCCGGCCGGATAACCATATTTTCTTTCCAAGCCCTGTAAATGGGGGCGAACGGATAGTTCTGAGCCAGATGAAGCCTTGGAATCGGCTGCCCGTCGAACTTTTTGTCACCCATAAGCCTGAGAGCGGCTTCATAGGCCGCAATCCCACCGGTCCCACTTCCCACGGCCTGGAAATAATGATCCGGAAGGTGCCCTATGGTTTTGGCCCCCTCCAGCATGACCGTCCCCATTCCGTCCCGCCTGGCCGTGTTGCGGGCTCCACCCTCGGGTTCTATTCCATATTCACGGGAGAAATTATCGCTTATCTGTATCGCCTTGAAATAATCATGACTGTCTCTTACCGCTATAACGCGTATCTTCCCTTTAGCGTCTTTCGTCGGCACCCACAAGCGTTCGAGCATACTTTCCGGCATCACGATAAACGTCTCGAAATCAAACTGTGTTGTTGCGTAGGCGAAGGCCCTGGCAGTATTACCTGCTGAAGCGAGTATTATCCTTCTCTTGCCGCTTTCGGCAAGCTTTATAATCGTGGGTAACGCCTCATAGTCCTTAAAGGTGCCCGTCATGTTCTCGGCGTTCTTCTCCGGCCAGTACCCGTTAAACGAGCAAAAAAGCTCTTTGAGCCCCAGTTTTTCGCCCAGCTTCTCGGCCTTGTACACTACTGGACCTATCTTCGTGGGAACCTTTCCCTCGCACGGAAGCCAATCTATATATTTGAATAATCCGTCTCCATTCGGAAGAAAATGTTTTTTTTCATATTCCGTTCTCAGGAGAGAATCACACCCGTTCTCGCAAACAAGGGACCTTTTGTCGTTTTCTCTGCCACATTTCAGACATTTAAGAACATATTTACCCATTATGTTTCTCTCTTATTTTTTTAGCTCTTAATATTTCAAAACTTCCATTTATAATATCCTGCTCTCCTCCACTGCCGGCCGAAAGCCCGGCAGCCGTTTTCCTTATCTCATCGATATCATCCTGGTTAAGATCTGACTTTATATAAACAACGATATCTCCATGGTTATAAAACGCGATCTCCTGAAGATTTTCCATCATATCGCTGACCTGTTTACAGTAAAGAGACAGAAACCCTTCCGTATCCCTTTCCGACAGCTGCTCCAGCTCTTCTTTCTCACCCGTTATGATGAAATTCTTACACCACTTAAGCCCCGGAATATCCCTGAGCAGGGCATTTTTCAGTTTACTCACATTCTTCAGGGCGCCCGTTCCCAGAACACATGTGACCTTTTTGGAACCATTATTTTTTATGTCTTTTCTCGGGATAGCAACATCATTTATTTCCCGAAGCAATACTATATCGTCCCTGTACTCCCCTGTAAAACCGGTATCGTGCCCCATGCTGTTCTTTACCGCAAGATCGGGAAAGTTTATACCACTTTTCACGGCCATTGACCCGTATCCCCAGAATCTGGGATTTATATCCATTAGATAGGGAATACCGTCGCGTGCGGAGATCTTATACTCAAGAGCTGCCGGACCGAACCACTTCCCGCATTTTTCCATGATCGACCTGCTATACGTCTTTATTCTATCAAAACCCGTTACGGGTTCCCCGCAAACCGCGGGCCCGCCAAATTCATAAAGGGTCTTTATACTCCTGGAAAGGAATTCGGCCTTTAATTCCCCGTCGCTCCCGAACAACAACCCGCACATGAATATACTGCCTGTTTCCCCAGGTATATATTCCTGTATTATGTAGCTGTCC
>WJMG01000014.1 GCA_014728075.1 Candidatus Omnitrophota bacterium
CTACAAGATCAAAAAACACCTGGAATCCAAAGGTCTCGCTTACGTGGATGTTTTCGATCCGAACCTTCACGGTAACGGCGCTCCCGAAATGGTCAAAGAACTTGTTGAGACGGGTGATTACGACATAGTCGGCATGGGGCTTATGCACATGAACGCGGACATCGTTACAGACTGGATCCGTAACATTAAAAGCATAGCCAGGTCCCGCGGCATGGAAGAGCCGCTTGTGCTCGGGGGCGCACAGGAAGGTATACATAATTACCGGAACTGGCTGAAATTCTCTGAAATAGACGGTCTGGTGCTCGGGTTCGGGGAAAAACCCCTTGAAGGGATAATCTCAAACCTGGAGAAGGCAGGTACGCGTAAAAAAGAAGACGCCTTCGAAGGAGTCGGCGGGCTCGCGTATAAAGGCCCTGAAGGAAAGCTCCGGCTTACGCCGGCAAGGCCTACATCCCCGGAATTATTCAGGGAGATGACCCTGGAGAACAACCCCGCGGATCTGATCCCTTATGAAGAATATTGGCGGCACAATTTAAAAGTGTACGAGCCGGAGAACTATAAGGCGCGCGGGGCTACCCCTGAGGCCGTCGAATTTTTCACTTCAAGTCATTGCAGGAACCACTGCGGATTCTGTTCCAGGTGTACCGCCCTGGCGGCCGCTTCGGGGGAAAAGGATGTGCCCGTACTCTACCTGAGCCCCGAAGATATGCTGGAAATACTCCTTCAATTCGTGCGGCACAATGATCCCAGGGCGGTTTTTATTCGGGACGACGACCTGATCAACGCTAACGAAACCTGGGGAAGGGAAAGGGCGTTAAAGTTCTGCAGACTCGTGCGCCAGGCAAGGGAAGACGGTAAGATACCGTTCGACCTAAAGATATACGCGCAGACAAAAGCGAGATCCATAGTGAAGCGGGACAGGGCATCCGGAACCTACGAAACAGACCATGAGCTGGTCGAGATGATGAGGGACGCCGGATTCTACATGGTAGCGATAGGAGCGGAAAGTTTTTCGGACGATCTGCTGCAGGCAGCTTCGATAAACAAAAAGACCGACGCGGCCCAAAATATCCTGGCGGCTCAGGCCATAGCGGAAAGCGGCATGATCTCGCTGATAAACATACAGCTTTTCCCGCCGGAAATGACGGTAGATGACTTTACGATCACCGCGGATGAGGTGATGAAACATGTAAGCAGAGGGGGGCAGATAAGCATATTGCCCACTCTCGATTATCTGCCCGGATCCGATATAGCCGGGCGCGTGGATAACGGAGAATATGAGACCGAGGACAGGTATTCTATGCCCGACCTTAAGACGGGAGAAGAAATACCTCATCCGTTCTCACTCGTTCCCCGGGACCCGGAGATCAGGAAAGCTTTCAACGAGAGGAACGCCGTGCAGAAAGAAATAGAGGATGAACTTCGCGGGCTTCCGGAATGGAAATTCAAATATCCTCCCCAGCCGGTCGCGGGGCTTATACGAATAGCGGGAGTGTTCAGGTCTCTGGGGATGAAAGAGAAGGAAGAAGAGGTGTACAGCGTTATCATTGAGGTGCTTAAAAGGGCTGATTCGGAAAAGCTCGGTAAATGGGAATATCCCGGCCGGATCGCTGCTGAGGAGGTCCTGAAAGGACTTATCGAAAAGAGCAGGTACCTTATGGAGGAAAAAGAGCCCGGCGTAGCAACGATATCGGACCTCTGTGTTATATTAAGCGGTCTGGTCCGTAACGGTGAGGGGCCCGCGGGAGAACGGATATATATTTATCTTGATGATATTTTAAGGAAGATGCCCGATACCGGAGAGAACGCCGTGATCAAAGACCGTATACGGTCCACCTTTTCCCGGATCGGAATCGGCGCCAAAGACGGGCAAAATAAAAAGTATCCATACATAAGCCCTAAGGAGAACGCGGAGCCTGGAAATCTTACGGAAACCGCTATAAGGGCTTTTCTGGCCGAAAAGCCGTCGCCTTACAGGGACAATCATACCGAAAGGGTGAAGGATATATCCCTTATTCTCGCCGAGAAGATGGGGGTTAACGATCCTTTGCTTTTAAACAAGATAGAATACGCCGCTTTGCTTCACGACGCCGGGGGAAGGCCGCGACCGGTTACGCACGAAAAGACCGAATGGCTCAGGAAGTCGCTTCTTTCGAAGGGGATAAATATTGAGCACCCCAAGGGTTACGGGATGGAAGAGTTTTACGCTCTCAAGGACAGGCTGGAACGGGATCCTGCAGTTACCGACGAGGAAAGGGACCTTGCCATACACGAGATACAGGCCGCTAACAGTATCCATGTCCTGGAAGAAGGGGGCATTACTTTCCGCGGGGGATTTAACGATGTGCGTACGGCCATACTGTTCCATCACAACCTGAAGCGTCTTGAGGCATATCTTGAAAAAAAGTCTTTTCCGGAAGAAGAAAAGGCCGCGGCCCTGCTCATTTCCGACATTCTCGTTGCGGCGGACATTATAGAGAACGGCATAAACCTGCTGAGAAAAAAATTCTATTACGGCCGGGATTCTATAGAAAGTCCGGGCGAGACGCTGGAATGGCTTGACAGAAGCGGGATCAGCGAAGCTGTTATCAGCGCTTTCCGGGATCTTATTGACGCGGAACAGGACATTTATACCGACGCTAGGATGGCTGCTATCGCGGCTTCGGGCGCGGTATTGAGGGAAGAAGAAAAGGGGTATCTGCGGGAGGCTGCGGTCCAGAGAGAAGAGGCCCGTTCGGCCATGGCCGGGACACAAGCGCTGTTCTCCGAAGGAAGGCCCAAGGCGGAGAAACCGGTGATCATAGCCCATCGGACAGCTTCTTCCGAAGAGGCGGAAGAAGCTATCGCCTCGGGGGCCGGTATGATGGAAGTTGATGTCCAGATGACCAAAGACGATGTTCTTATAGCTTACTGGGGGAAGGTGGATACTCCGGAAGGCGAAAGATGCGTATATGAGCTTACATATGACGAAATAGCGCATATAAACAATGACGCGCCTTTAAGGATAGAGGACCTTTTTGAGGATATAGCGGGGCGTCTTGCCGTGGACCTTGATATTAAAGACTGGTCACAGGAGATCGATCCGGATTACGGCGAAAAGGTGTTGAGTAAAGTCGCATCCCTGATCGCCAGGCATAAGATGGAAGGGAATGTATACGCGGCGACTTTCAGCAGAAAATACATGCGCCGCCTCAAAGAGATGAGCCCGGATATAACGACGGGCATATCTCTCCATGCCGGAGATGATCCGGATGAGGTTCTGGACGCTTATATTCGCGAAGCGAAAGACATGGGAGCCTCGGGTATAGCGTTTTACGCCGGTCAGCTAAGTGCGGAGTCCGTCAGGAAGGTGCACGAAGCGGGGCTGCTTGTGGTCGCCAACGCGGGAGAGGAAAAAATCACCGCTGATATCTATGATTCCCTGGACATGATCTTCGCCGAAGGCGAACAGCTGGCCGAAAGTTCTCCCAGAAGGGATGAGCCCGACAGCGGAGAGCGGGAAAAAGAGAACGAACCCGCGAAGAACGGTTTTGTTATGGTCGAAGGGCTTATAGCTCTGGCCGGGGCCATGTGTCTGGGCGCTTTAACATTTTCCGTGCCCGGGTCTATTCTCTACGCTACAGGGGCCGCAGCTGTTTCTTTTTTCGCAGTGAAACTGGGTAAAAGGCTCTTTCCTCCAAAGACCCTTGAAGAGTTTTTGGAAAGGAATATCCCCGGAAGCACTTTTCGATGCGCGCTCGATACCGACCTCTTCAGCGATACGGAGACAATGCGACTTCTTGTAAACAAAAGCAGGAGGGAAATATTCATCGGGCATCTCCAGCGTTTCGGGGAGGGGGAGAACACCAACCGGTATATTTTCAAGCTTTCGGAAGAAAATTACCTTAGCGGAAAAGAAGCGTTCGAAGGAGGCGACCGGCAGTACAAATGGGTAGGGCATGTCCATCCCTCTTTTCTCGAGAACGACTTTGAAAGGTACCCCAGTTATACCGATCTCAGGCAGCCTTATCAATTTATGTCAGGCCGCGATAAGGGCAAAAAGGAGGAGGCATCTTTCTATGTAATACACAAGGAGGGAGTTACTGTCTATACGACGGACCCGGAACTTATTGATATTGGGTTTAACTATGATATTTACGACAGAGGAGATGAGTCGGGCGGTGGGAGCGTTCCCATGGACTTTCTCGTAGAGCCCGAGTCCCTGGCTGAGCTCGATTTTATGGAAAAGACTAAAGGCAGGCCGCTTTCCGAGGTCAGGGATATGTTCTGGAAGCGGCTCAGGGTGGATGTCAGGTTCTTTGAACTGGACCTTGCGGAGCGGGAAAAAGTTTCAAAGCCAAAGGTAAGAGACCCGCTGAAAAAGGTCTTGAACAAGCTTACCGGTTTTTTAAAAGGTTTGCTTAAGCGATCTTTAATAGGGCTGGGGGTTCTGGGCGGAATGGCCATGATGGAGGTCCGTGCCGGCGATGAAGGTTACAGGGAAGACAGGTTGAAACACGGCCTGGACATGGCCTCACACACTCTTAACTGGCTAAGGACAGGAAGGGAAAACGACGGGGAAAGCCTTTATAACTATTTCAACACATCTTCAGACCTGTATTCGTACGGGACTGAAGAGATGCCCGGGAACATCGAATACGGAAGCGGGCCTTATGTTTTTCTGGACCGGTTATATGTCGATCCGGCCTTCGAAAAGACAGGGTTAGAGGACAGCTTTGCGGGCAGGACGGCAAGATATCTTTTATGGGATCTCCCTTTCGCGGATTTTCTGCGTACCGTCTGGCATGAAAGAGGGCATCAGCTCAGGCGAAGAGAGGGGGGAGGTGAAGCATATCCCGTCATGGACGCGTCTTATCCTTTTGTCCATTACCATTGGGAAGGGCGAGTGGAACCCTATTGGAAATACACCAATGAGGAAATGGCCGTCTATACATTGAGAAGGATAGCCGGAGGCCTGGAAGCGACTCAGCTCACGGCGGATAAAGCGCGCAGGTATATGCTTCTGGATAGCGCTGACCATAACGACTCTCTTTTTTACATCATTTCCAGGACAGACCTTCCCGCATATATTTTCAAGGATATGAACGGCAGGAGATGGCGGCGTCAGCAGGATCTGGGATGGTACGACCGGGAAGATAACTCGCACCTTGCGCAAAGCGACAGGTATAAGCAATCAGGGGATATCTACAACTATTATTTCACTTACAACTGGCTTAAGAAGGGTCGGCCGGGCATAGACGACAATGATCTTAGAACCCTTGCCGTGTGGACCCTCCTGGACCCCGCGATATATTATTCCATCTATCAGAACTACCTGTATCTGAGCGCTGCCGAGGATGATGTCAGCCTGCCTGCGTTCCTTCCCTACACGCGAGGTTTCCTCACCCCCTCGGGCCTAAGGGCTGACCTGGGCTTTTCTCTGCGCGCGGACCTTTTTGAAGGTAGGGTCCCTTTTGACCTTATGGAGATCTACTTTTACGGGACCAAAGGCTCCGATGGGACATTTTACGGTATGGGAAGTTCTCTGTACGGCCTGCGTATTTCTGATTCCGTGAGGACGGACATGGGTTTCACCGTGTGGGAGGACGATGCCGGCGGCGTGAAAGCTTCCGGCAGCGCCGGGCCGGTAATATCGGCCGGCCCCCTGGATATAAGTGTTTCCATCGGGTACAAGGATGACGGGTTTGTCCCGGGGCAGCCTTACGATGAGGGATTTTTCGGCGAGGTAAAAATTAGGCTGAAAAGGGTCCTGGATAAATTCAGAGACTCGGATAAGGGCAAAAAAGCCGTTAAAAATTATTTTTTCAATCTTGAATCTGCCCTCGCGGTCGCGGGCATGTTCTCGCTTGCCCTGGTCGCTCTAACCAGTCCGCTGATGGCGGGCATAGTTCTTTCCCTGGCAGGCCTTGCGTTTTTCGCGCGGTATTTCGGGAATATGAAGGGAGCGGTTTTTGAGGCCTCAGGTATGAACGCAGTTCCGGAACCGGAAGAAATAAATACCGGTGGGTATAT
The DNA here is from genome assembly GCA_014728075.1 of Candidatus Omnitrophota bacterium. GTDB lineage: Bacteria > Omnitrophota > Gorgyraeia > Tantalellales > Tantalellaceae > WJMG01. Next base: position 6,013 of record WJMG01000014.1, read on the forward strand.
GTACGGTAATATGGATATCCGGAAACCGGAATTGCAGGAACAGACCCGGGTCCCGGAACAAGCGGGCCATACCCCTGAGGATAGACATCAGGTCGATAAATCCCATCTTTACGAAGGCCTGCCGGAAGGCAGAAAACTGAGTATAAGGGAGATAATAGCCCATGTTAAATGGAAAGCGGAACTTGTGGCCCTGATGCAGGCTAAAGGCAGTAAAAGGTTTTCGGATGAGACAGGGGCTTTTATCGAGAGTAACGGCATATTCCTGCAGGAGTATTTTGACAGGGAGGCCCCGGTCATACTAAGGGTTCCGGTGGAAGCTGTCGAGGGAGCCCCCGATACTGTCCTGATAGAGGAATGGCTTAATTCTCTCGTCCTGTCGGAAGAGCTGAACATTTATATAGAGTTTTACAGCGTGCAGGACCCTGATCTGACGCTGGATACGCGCAGGATATGCTCGGAATACGGCATAGAATATAAACCGCTCCCGGAAGGCGAAAGGCGCAGAGAGAATACCGTCAGTCTTTTCGCGGCCGAGACCGATATGGCAAAGAAGGACCTTCAGCTCAAGATCCAGATGAGCGAAAGCCTGAGAAATTCCATAATAGTGCCGATGGGGGTCAGGAACGACACTACCGGCATCGTAAGGGCCACTCTTTTCGGTCTGCGGTTGGTCCATGTAGCCAGGGATCCCGGAGATAGAGAATTTGCCGGTGAAACGGCCCGTATGTACGAAGATCTTGTCAATTCTTTTGCCCCCGGGGCCATAAAGCTTACGGCAGGGGATATTCTCGCCTTAGCCGTGTCCGACTCCATGAACAGTATGGTCAATGCGCTTAAGAAGATAATTTCGGCGCTTCCCATGGAGAAGGTACCTATAGAGGAGATGAAGGCGATATTCGAGAGGGCCATGAAGGTAGCGCAGGCGGCTTAACCCTGGCGTCAAGGGAGAGTGCCAGTGCACAGGAGCACCGGTGACCGCGGGTACCCATAGAGCATAGGGCATAGAGCATAGGGCATGGCGCCATTTTTAGCGACAAGTCAGCACACCGGTGCACGAGGGCACCAGAGCACAAGGGTGCCAGTGATCGCAAGTACGCATAGAGCATAGGGCTACGGGCAAAGGGAGTAAGATTTAGACTGAGATCTAGATCCAGCAAGCCTTCGGCTTGTAAAGATCTTTCTCAATCTCGATCTCAATCTTAATCTATTCCCATTTTAACTCTGACATCTGAAACCTGAATAGCTTCTCGCTCATACTCCGGCCCACTCTTATCTTTCCCTGAATAAACCCTTTATGATATAATGTCAACCTTGAGAAAGGAGAGGTATGGACAAGATACTATTGCTTGCCGCCGGAGGGGCCGCGGGAGCGGTATTGAGATACGGTGTGTCC
>WJMG01000015.1 GCA_014728075.1 Candidatus Omnitrophota bacterium
GGATAACGATATCCCCTTTGACTGGGGAGACGATGTTACGGTGTGGGGATAGAACTATCGTGGAGCGTCAAGCGAGAAGCGCTAAGAAGATACTAACGATAAAGGTTGAAGGATAGTTGAAGGATAAAGGATGAGATCAAGGAAGCTTCTATTATCGATATTTGATCCCTTATCTTTAAATTCCTCTTTCAGGTAAATGTTAATGCTATCCGCTAAACGCCAGGAGTTGACATGAAAGGTATAATTCTCGCCGGAGGGCTGGGCACAAGGCTTTTCCCGCTTACAAAGATAACCAACAAGCATTTACTCCCGATATACGATAAGCCGATGATCTATTATCCTATCCGCACACTGGTCGACGCGGGTATAACCGACATAATGGTGGTCACCGGCGGAGACCACGCCGGTAATTTTCTCAGGCTGCTCGGGAACGGACAGGAATTCGGCCTTAAAGCTATCAATTACGCCTATCAGGAGAAAGAGGGCGGTATAGCCGAGGCTTTGAGCCTTGCCGAATATTTCGCCGACGGCGATAAAATGGTGGTTATCCTCGGGGACAACCTTATAGAGGGGAGCATTAAAAAAGAGGTGAGGGAATTCGCGGAACAGGAAAAAGGCGCGCGGATAATGCTTAAAGAAGTGGAGGACCCGCAGCGGTTCGGGGTGCCCGAGCTTGAAGGGGACAGGATAGTAAGAATAGAGGAAAAACCCCAGGACCCGAAGTCCCCGTACGCGGTAACGGGTATTTATATGTACGACGAACAGGTGTTCGACCTGATAAAGACCCTTGAACCGTCCGAACGGGGAGAACTTGAGATCACCGATGTCAACAACATGTACATAGAAAAGGGACAGCTCCGTTACTCGGTGCTTGACGGCTGGTGGACGGACGCCGGCACTTTCAAGTCCCTTATGAGGGCGGGGAAACTCGTGGCGGAACGAGAAGGCGTACAGTATTAGTCCGGCTGTGCCGGAAGGATAAAAGGCAAAATGCAGTAAGTTCTGCAACAGGTCCTTTGCTGTTTTTGTTGGAAAAGGTCTTGCTCTGCTTTTCGCTTCTCAAGTTCGCGAAAACTTTAAGTTTGTCCTGAAAGATCAACACGGGTTCCTTGTGGATCTTCCCATGTGACTTTGATCCGGGGCCTATAGATAAAAAACGGAGTATATATGAGACTGCTGATCACCGGCGGAAGCGGATTTATAGGATCGAATTTTATCCGTACTATTCTTGCGAAATATACCGATATACATGTCACCAATCTTGACAAGCTTACCTATTGCGGAAATCCCGAAAATCTGTCGGACCTTTCTTCGGATGAACGGTATTCTTTCGTTAAAGGGGATATTTGCGACAAGGATGTTGTGGACCGTCTCGTCGACGGGGCCGAGATCGTAGTGAATTTCGCGGCGGAAACACATGTCGACAGGTCAATAAAATACCCCGACGACTTTGTTATGACAAATGTTTACGGCGTCAAGAACCTTCTTGAAGCCGCCAGAAAGTCAGGCATATCGAGGTTTCTGCAGATAGGGACAGACGAGGTTTACGGAAGCGTGCCGGAAGGCCTGTCAGGGGAAGGAGACCCGTTGAGGCCGAACAGCCCTTATTCATCGACGAAAGCCGCCGGCGATCTCCTGGCGCTTTCTTATCATTCGACTTTCGGCCTTCCTGTTCTGGTAGCGAGAAGTTCCAATAACTTCGGTCCGTATCAGTACCCGGAAAAGGTCATACCGCTTTTTATCACCAACCTTATAGACGGTAAAAAGGTCCCCCTCTACGGGGACGGGGGGAATGTGCGGGACTGGATCCATGTGGAGGACAACTGCCGGGGGTTAGACGCGGTGCTCCATAAAGGGGTGCCCGGAGAAATATACAATATCGGCGGCGGCAGCCGGCTTTCCAACATCGAACTTACGGAAAAGATACTTTGCATAATGGGAAAGGACGAGAGTTCGATAGAATATGTGAACGACAGGCCCGGGCACGACAGGAGGTACGCGCTGGATTCCTCCAAGATAAGGGCCCTGGGATGGGAGCCGGGGTCAGGCTTTGACGAAGACCTGAAGAAGACGGTCGAGTGGTATAAGTCGAACGAGGGATGGTGGAGGAAGCTCAAGAAAAAGGCGGAGATAATTGAATGGTAAAGGTATAAAGTGCCATTACCGGATCTAGATCGAGACTGAGATTGAGAAAAAATAAGAATTGCAAATACACGCCGAAGGCGTGCTGAATCTTAAATTTGAGTTTACTATGCGCATATTGATCACCGGTTCGAGCGGGATGCTGGGGGTAGCGCTTTGTGAAGCCCTGGGCAAGGACCACGAGACGGCGGGGCTGGACCTTAATGAGCCGAGGGGGGGGCTTCCGCTTCCCGACAAGTTTTATAAGGCCGATATCCTCGAGACGGACAGCCTGAAGAAGGCCGTAGAGGACTTTGAACCCGGTCTTATCGTGCATTCGGCGGCCTGGACCGATGTTGACGGATGTGAAACAGACCCCGATAAAGCTTACTTGGTGAATTCCAGAGGAACCTTTAATGTCGCCGCGGCCTCCGGCAGGGAGGTCCCTTTGATCCTTATCAGTACGGATTTCGTTTTTGACGGGAAAAAAGGAGCGCCTTACGGGGAAGAGGACGAGGTAAACCCCCTTAGTGTTTACGGAAAGTCCAAGCTTAACGCCGAGAATTCGGTAAAAGACCTGAAAACGCATTTTTGCATAGTCAGGACAAGCTGGCTTTTCGGCAGGGGAGGCAAGAATTTCGTCGATACGGTAATGCAGAAAGGCCCTCTGTCGGGCGTTCTCAAGGTGGTCGACGACCAGGTCGGGTCGCCGACATATTGTCCGGACCTTGCCCGTGCTGTCGCTTTGATAGCGCGTAAAGGCTTTTCCGGCGGAGAGTGCCTTCTGCATATCTCGAATTCCGGAAGATGCAGCTGGTATGAGTACGCTCTTAAGATAATAGAAAAATGCGGATTGTCGGAAAGCGTGCGGATAGAGAGGGTATCTTCCCGGGAACTTGGAAGGCCCGCTGCAAGGCCCGCCTTTTCCGTAATGGATACTTCCAGGTTTTCCGCTGTTTCCGGGAAGAAGCTCCGTCCCTGGGAAGAAGCCCTGGACGAATACATAAACAGTAAAGGATGAACATGTCGGACTCGTACGCGCAGATATCGAAAAAGATAAAGGACCGAACCGTAAAAGTGTCCGTGGTAGGTCTGGGTTATGTGGGTCTTCCCATGGCTTTATCCTTCGCGAATAAAGGGATAAGTGTTTCGGGCTTTGACCTCAGCCGTAAAAGGATCTCCAGGCTCAAAAGGGGGATCTCATATATAAAAGATGTCACGGGCAGGCAGATAGCCGAAGCGGTCAAAAAAGGCGCTTTTTCGCCAACTTCGTCCAAAAAAAGCCTGAGGGACGCTGATGTGATAATAATATGCGTACCTACCCCGCTAAGAAAGATAAAGGACCCGGATATTTCATACATACTGGACGCCAGCAGGACACTAAGCGGACAGCTCAGGAGCGGCCAGCTTATAGTGGTCGAGAGCACGACCTTTCCGGGTACTACGAGGGATGTTATACTTCCCGAGCTCAAGAAAAGCGGACTTGAGCTTGACAGGGATTTTTTTCTGGCTTTCAGCCCGGAAAGAATAGATCCCGGAAACGAAAAATACGGGTTCGAGAACATACCGAAAGTCCTGGGCGGGGTGACCGGGAAAAGCACCCGGTTGGGCAAAAAACTCTATTCCATGGTAGTTGAAAAAGTAGTGGGGGTTTCCTGCGCGGAAGTCGCCGAAGTTTCCAAACTGCTTGAGAACACTTTCAGGATCGTGAACATAGCCCTTATCTATGAGTTCGCGATGCTCTGCGATAAACTTGATATAGATGTATGGGAGGTCATAGAGGCCGCTAAGACCAAACCCTTCGGTTTCATGCCTTTCTACCCGGGACCGGGAATAGGAGGACACTGTATACCCGCCGACCCCATGTATCTTTCCTGGAAAGCCCGTAAGGTGGGGTTCAGAACGGATATGGTAGACCTTGCGGCCAGGCTTAACAGGATGTTCCCGGGATATGTGGCGAACAGGGCGGCCGGGCTCATTAAACGGAGAGGAAAGAAAATAAAAGGAAGTTCCGTGTTGATGCTGGGGGTGGCTTTTAAAAGAGATGTCAACGACCTCAGGGAATCCCCGGCGCTCGAGATCATAGAGAAGCTGGAAAAAAAAGGCGTGAAGGTTGACTATTTCGATCCGTATATACCTTACCTCGACATTCACGATATCAAGAAAAAACCCGTAAAATTGAGCGCTTCCGCGGTAAGTAGATACGACATGGTGCTCCTGGCCACGGACCACAGCAATGTGGATTACCGGCTTGTGGCTGAAAACGCCGATATGATCTTCGATACCAGGAATGTTTTTGAAAGGAACGGGATCACCGGGAATAATATAGTCAAGTTATAGGGACAGTGAACATTTCACCTGTCCCCCGCCCGATTCGAGCGCGGGGATTAATGTAAAGGAGATGCCGCATGGCGAAATATCTAGTTACCGGAGGAGCCGGGTTCATAGGGTCGAACATAGCCGAGGGACTTGTCAGAAGAGGAGAGGAAGTCAGGGTGCTTGATGACCTTTCGACCGGGAAAGAAGAGAACATGGCCTCTTTCAGGGACGGGATAGAGTTCGTGAAGGGGGATATACGGGACCGTAAGGATACCGAAAAAGCTTTAGAGGGGGTTGATTATGTGATACACCAGGCGGCGTTAAGGAGTGTTCCCAAAAGCATGGACGCCCCTTCAGCCACCAACGATGTCAATGTCAACGGGACCCTTAATGTGCTGTTGAGGTCTAAAGAAGCCGGTATACGAAGGCTTGTATACGCTTCCAGCAGTTCCGTTTACGGGGATTGTACGGAATTTCCCGAAAAAGAGAGCTTTGCTCCCGATCCGATATCGCCTTACGCCGTGAGCAAGCTCTCGGCCGAATATTACTGCCGCATGTTCGCGAAAGCAGGGTGGCTGGAGACCGTCAGCCTGAGATATTTTAATGTTTTCGGCCCCAGGCAGAACCCCGAATCCAGATATTCGGCCGTGATACCGGCTTTCGTCGATATGCTCCTGAAGGACCGTCCCTGTACCATAGACGGCGACGGACAACAGGCCAGGGATTTTACCTATGTTTCAAATGTCGTGGACGCCAACCTGGCCGCGTGTATAGCCCCGGGGGCGGAAGGAGAAGTGTTTAATGTGGCCTGCGGCGAGGAGTATTCGGTGATCGATGTGGCCGAAGGCATAAAGAGCATCCTCGGAAAGGACATCGAGAACGAGCACGGTCCCAGGCGCGCGGGTGATGTGATGCGCACGAACGCCGATATTTCCAAAATGAAGGGGATACTAAAAGTCGAACCCCGGGTCAAGTTCCACGAGGGGCTAAGGAAGACGGTGGAGTGGTTCGTTAATAAGTAGGCGGCAGACTATAGGCGAGGGGCTATAGGACAAAATATATTATATGGGCTCCAGCCCAGAGCCTTTATTTTAAAGGAGAAAAATGAGGATATTATTGACAGGCGGAGCGGGGTTCGTAGGTTCTCACCTGGCCGAAAGGCTGCTTGCCGACGGGCACCGGGTCATATGCATGGATAATCTTATAACCGGCAGTATAAGGAACATAGCGCATCTGGCGGCTGAAGAGAACTTCGAGTTCATTAAACACGATGTGACCAAATATATCTATGTGAAAGGTGAGATAGATCATGTTCTTCATCTGGCCTCGCCCGCGAGCCCCGTTGACTATCTCGAGCACCCCATAAAAACGCTTAAAGTCGGCTCGCTGGGTACTCACAACGCTCTTGGAGTGGCAAAAGAAAAAGGCGCCAGATTCCTCCTGGCTTCCACATCAGAGGTTTACGGAGACCCTCTCGTAAACCCTCAGCCGGAGACCTACTGGGGTAATGTGAACCCGATAGGCCCGCGCGGAGTATATGACGAGGCCAAGCGTTTCGCGGAAGCCATAACACTGGCTTATTACAGGGCCCATGGCGTGGATACCAAAATAGTCAGGATATTCAATACTTACGGTGAACGCATGAGGCATCACGACGGAAGGGTGGTCCCTAACTTCATAGACCAGGCGATCAAGGGTGAACCGCTGACGGTGTACGGTGACGGGTCGCAGACAAGGAGCTTTCAGTATGTTTCGGACCTGGTGGAGGGTATGGTACGGCTTATGGATTCCGGAGTGAACGAACCGGTGAACATAGGGAATCCGTGTGAGATGACGATACTTGATTTCGCTAAACAGATAAAGGATATCACCGGGACCTCCAGCGAAATAGTTTTTGAGGACCTTCCGGTCAACGACCCGAAGGTCAGGAGGCCCGACATAAAAAAAGCGAAAGACCTTCTCGGATGGGAACCCCGCGTGGGGCTCGAGGAAGGTATCAAAAGGACCGTTGAATGGGTAAGGAAGAATCCCCCCGAAGAGCGGGCGCAGGCGCGGGCTTAGTTGAAGAGGTCCCGGGATATTTTTCTTTAAACCGAAGAAAAGGGGAACACTATGGCTAAAAGGAAAGCTCTTATAACCGGCATTACCGGCCAGGACGGGAGCTACCTGGCTGAATACCTGCTGGGGCTCGGTTATGAGGTCCACGGTGTTGTCAGGAGGGTGGCCCTTGAAGACCAGAAACACCGTATGTGGAGGCTCAAGGGATGCCTGGGCCAGATCGAGCTTCATTGCGGGTCTCTTGAGAGTTATCCCAGCCTTTACCAGATAATGGTGGATGTTAAACCCGACGAATGCTATCATCTGGCAGCCCAGAGTTTCGTCGCTTACTCTTTTGAGGACGAGTTCACGACGCTGAACACGAACATAAACGGAACGCATTATGTTCTTTCCGCGGCTAAAATGGCCTGTCCGGAATGCAGGATATATTTCGCGGCTTCGAGTGAGATGTTCGGAAAAGTGGAGGAGGTGCCGCAGAAAGAAACGACGAGATTCCATCCCAGGTCGGCTTACGGTATTTCCAAATGCGCCGGGTTCGACCTGACCAGGAATTATCGGGAGGCTTACGGGATGTACGCTTCCAGCGGTATTCTTTTCAACCACGAATCACCCCGCCGGGGGTACGAGTTCGTTACAAGGAAGATCTCCTCTACCGCGGCCAGGATAAAACTCGGCATGGCCGACAAGCTTTACCTCGGGAACCTGGAAGCCAAAAGGGACTGGGGGCATTCCCGGGAATATGTCAAGGCTATGCACCTTATGATCCAGCAGGATACACCGGACGATTATGTGATAGGAACGGGCGAGACACACTCCGTAAAGGAATTCGTGGACATAGCTTTCGGAGAACTCGGTCTGGACCCGGGAGAATATGTCGAGATAGACCGTAAATTCTTCAGGCCCGCCGAGGTGGACCTGCTTGTCGCGGATACGACAAAGGCCGAAAGAGAGCTGAACTGGAGATACGACATTCCTTTTGAGGACCTGGTCATGGAGATGGTAAGATCGGATTACGAATACTTGAAAAAAAACTGATCGATATGGTTTGAACAGTCTATTTGTACCATAGAAAGGAACGATGAATATGGAAATACCACTATTAGACCTCAGGGCGCAGTATATGTCCATAAAAGCCGAAATAGACGAAGCGGTCAAGCGGGTGATCGACAGCCAGTATTTCATACTTTCGCCCGAAGTATCCTCGTTCGAGAAAGAGACCGCCTCGTATTGCGGGGTGGAGCACGCCGCGGGGGTCGCCTCCGGGACGGACGCTATAGTACTTTCCCTTAAAGCCGCGGGGGTAGGGAAAGGCGACCTGGTGATAACTACGCCTTTCACTTTCTTCGCTACGGCCGAGTCGATATCGGTACTGGGCGCCAGGCCCGTTTTCGCCGATATCAGGGAAGACACATATAACATCGATCCCGCGAAGATCGAAGAGGCCATAGAGGGTATGGGTCCGGCTGACAGGGAACGGTTAAAGGCTATCGTTCCGGTCCACCTTTACGGGCAGTGCGCGGACATGAGCGGTATAATGCGCATAGCCGAAAAACACTCTCTGTCGGTAGTAGAGGATTGCGCGCAGGCAATAGGGGCTACTCATAACGGCCGTAAAGCGGGAAGTTTCGGCATCGCGGGTTGCCTGAGCTTTTTCCCGAGCAAGAACCTCGGAGGATTCGGTGACGGGGGAATGGTGGTCTCCGGGAACAAGGCCCTGATCGAGAAAGTCAAGAAGCTGAGGGTTCACGGAAGCGGAAAGCAGTATGTTCACGAGGAGGTAGGGTTCAATTCGCGGCTGGACAGTTTTCAGGCCGCTGTTCTAAGGGTAAAACTTAAAGAGCTCGACAAGTGGATCGAAGGAAGAAGAAGAATAGCGGGTATTTACAATGATGCCTTCAGGGATATCCCCGTTAAAACGCCTTTGGTCGCGGAGGGTAATGACCACACTTATCACCAGTATACCATCGAGACCGGGGACAGGGACGGCCTGGGTGATTTTCTTTCCGGTAAAGGGATAGCTGCCAGGGTATATTATCCCGTACCCCTGCACCTTCAGCCCTGCTATAAAGATCTCGGCTATCCGGCGGGAAGCTTCCCCGTATCCGAAAAAAAGGCGGGAACCGTTATTTCGCTGCCGGTATATCCGGAACTTTCGCAAAGCAAGGTCGACTATGTGGCGGGGGCCGTAAAAGAATTTTTTGAGGGCTGATAAAACAACCGGAAGAAGCTGAGATCAATGGGCGATATTTTTCTCTCAATATTGATACCGGCCTATAACGAGGAAAAGAACCTCAGGGCCACATTGTCGGAGATATCCGGGTATCTGTCAGCACGCGACCTGTCCTGTGAGGTCCTTATCGTGGATGACGGCTCAAGCGATTCCACCTTCGAAATAGCAAGCTCATGCAAGGAACTTTTCCGGGAAATGCGTGTTTTGAAGAACGCGGAAAATAAGGGAAAGGGCTTTTCTATAAAGAAGGGTATATCCGAAGCGAGGGGAGAAAATATCCTTTTTATGGACGCGGACTCGTCGACATCGATCGAACAGCTTGACAGGTTCCTTCCCCTTTCCGGGGAGCACGACATACATATAGCTTCAAGGAGAGTTCCCGGTGCAAATGTTTCAATGCCCCTCAACCGGGCGGTGCTGGGCAAGATATACATAATACTCGCTTCCTTAATACTCCGTATCCGGGTAAAGGACCTTAATTGCGGTTTTAAGATATTCAAGACCCCGGTTGCCAGGGATGTTTTTGCCAGGCAGGTCATGAGCGGATGGAGTTTCGATGCCGAAGTCCTTTTCATAGCGGGGAAGAGGGGCTATTCAATAAAAGAAGTCCCGGTGGAATGGACCTACGGAGAACATTCCAAGGTAAGGCCGCTGAAAGACGGGATAGAATCCTTCATCGGGCTTCTGCGGATCAAAATGAACGATCTTTCCGGAAAGTATTCCTGAACGGACACAGTGTCAGATCTTTCCCTTTTTGCCCAGAAAAGTCGTGGCAAAAGCGTAAAAATACCAGCGAAGGTAAGCCGGCATCCAGTCTCCCAGCCTGAACCTGCTTTTGCCGGAAGTCCTCTCATACCATTTAGCGGGGACTTCACATATCTTCCAGCCGAGACGGTGGGCTTTCACAAGAAGTTCTATTGAATATATAAATCCCCGGGAGGATTCTATGGGGATCTGATCGAGAGTGCGCCTGGAGAAAAGCCTGAACCCGTTGGAAGGGTCGTGAACGGGCAGGCGCGCGAAATGGTGCAGGGTAAATGCCGAGGCGCGGACCAGCAGCGCTTTCTTCCAGGGGGCGCCTTTCATGCACCCGCCGGGGATGAAACGGCTGGCCGCCACTATTTCACATCCGTCTCGGAACTTTTCGAACATCCGGTCTATTATACCGGCGTTATAAGTGTCGTCAGCGGGCAGGACCAGGGCGGCTTCCGCGTCGCTTTCCCTGAACCCGGTGACTACCGCTCCGTGGGGGCCCTTGCCCCGGTTCCTGACCTTCAGTATCCCGAAACCGGGATCCCCGTACGATGCCAGCGCCGAAAGCGTATTATCGTTCTCGTCGTCATAACATATCAGCACCCGAAAAGGGGTCTTGACCCCGTTCTTAAGGGCGTCCAGTACAGGGATTATGTTATCCCCTTCATTGTATACCGGTATGATTATGTCCAGTTCCATTGCTTTCCGATCTGTTAGGGGTTAACTATCACGGGTTCCGGTAGAGGTACGATGAACTTTCCCTTATAGCCTTTCTGCTTTATTTTCGGTATAAGTTCATCCGCTATGTGCCAGGAGAAAAGGAGAGCGTATTCCGGCTGGTCCCGGTAAAGCTTCGATTCTTCCAGAACGGGTATGAGCGTACCCGGCATGTATTTTCCGATCTTATGAGAGCCCCGGATCTCAAGGACACAGTGGATTATGTCGCTCTGCAGACCCGCGTAATTTATCAGAGTGCTGGCGCGCGAAGGGGCGCTTATGCCGTAGACGCGTCCTTTATCTTTTTTTATCCCGGAAAGGAGCCTGTAAAGCTCAAGCTTGGAAAGCATCACTTTTTCGCTGAACTCCCGAAAATCCTCTCTGTCGAGTATTTTTCCCTTTTCCGCTTCCAGCTGGGCCTGTACGGACGGTTTTACCTGCCGGGTGCCTTTTCTGGCGGCATATACGCGTATCGACCCGCCGTGTGTGGGTATCTGTTTCGCGTGGAAGACCTCGAGTCCGTGTGATTCAAGCAGGTATTTAAGGCTGTGGAGGGAGTAATATCTCAAATGTTCGTGGTAAACCGTGTCGTATTGAAGGGTTTCGCGGAGAGGGAGCAGGTAATGGGATTCGGATACGAAGACCCCGTCTTCGCGGAGTATTTCCATGATGCCTTCCAGGACTTTCCCGATATCCTCCATGTGCGCGAAAACATTAGTTGCCGTTACTATCCGCGCTTTGCCGTGCCCGGATAGTATATCGGATACGGCCTTTTCCCCGAAATAATCGATTATGGTGGGTATTCCCCGCTCTATGGCTATTTTCCCGATCTCCTCGGGAGTGACGCCCAGAACACGGTGATTGTCCTTGAAGTTACTGAGAAGGTTGCCGTCGTTGGAGCCTATGTCAACTATAAGGTCGTCGGGGCCGATCTCGAGCAGTTCGGAACATTCCCGGTAGAGTTCCGCGAAATTTTCCCTGAGTATTTTCGTGGTGCTGCTGGTGTAAGGGTACTCCGGGGGGAAGAGGATCTTGGCGTCAACGACGAGGCCTAGCTGTACCAGTCCGCAAACGGGACAGTATAGCAGCTGGGCCGGATAGCTCGGCTGCTCATGCGGTTTTTCGCCTATGGGGGACATTTTGTTGACGGGGGGCAGGTAGCCCAGAAAAAGTATTGATTCCAGGTCGGCGGAACCGCATATCTGACAGTTCCGAACTACCCTGCTGGAACCGGTATCGAAAGTATGTTCTAATGTTTTCTCCATGACATTACGCTCCTGTATTTTTTTTGCGGGCATTTTCACTATACCATTTGACGGTAACGCCAAGACCGTCCTTGAGTGAAAAGCGGGGAGAATATCCCAGTTCTTTCAGTTTTTTTATGTCGGGGCATCTTCTCGCGGTCCCGCCCCGTGCGGGGTCGCCGGGCAATATATCTATATCTCTTCCGAAACAGCCCGCCACGAGCTTTGCCAGCCGGCTTATGGGTATTTCGTCTTCTGTCCCTATGTTGTATATTCCCAGATGGTCGCCTTTTTCCAGCATACACATAAGGCCGTCGGTAAAATCCTCTATGAACACGAAAGACCTGGTCTCTTTCCCGGTCCCCTGTATGGGGAATTTTATTTTCTCTTCACCGGTCTCGATAAGGTCTTTCATCCTGATGGCGAACTGGGGTATAACATGCTCCCAGCCCATGTCAGGACCGTAGACATTATGCGGGCGGAAAATGAGGACCCTGTCAAAGTGCTTTTTACCGTAATTGATCGCCATTATTTCGCTGATCATCTTTCCGGCCCCGTAGGAATACCTGGGGTTACAGGGGTCGGGGATCGAAAGGGGGACCCTTTCGTCGGTAGGCACATAGGGGGGGGTCTGGTAGACTTCCGAACTCGAGGCGAGCACCAGTTCTTTTACGCCGTTCTCTATGCAGGCGTCCAGAACATTTACCATGCCTTTGACCCCCACATCGAGGACCAGTTCGGGTTTCGAATAGAAATATTCCGTACCGTTGACGAAAGCCAGATGCAAGACGCTGTCGACGCCTTTTACGGCTTTTCCGACCATTTCTGCGTCCCTTATGTCGGCTTCCATGAAGTCTATTTTGTCGGTGACCCCGGCCAGCCTCCGGGAATCACCCCTTGACTGGTTGTCGAGCACACGGACATCGTGCCCTTCCGCCACCAGCCTTTTGACAAGGGCCGACCCGATAAAACCGGTTCCTCCTGTTACCAGAAAAGATCGTTTTCTCATTTACGGACTCCTTTCGGGGCGCAGTTCACGGGGGTTCCGCCCGACAGGGCGGAAGTTCCGGCCGCGTGCAGCAGTTCCTGGACCCTCAGCCCGTCCCGCAGGTCGGGTTTCTGAGGTTCCGAGTTCCTTATCCACTTCAAAAAGCGCCCGGTGATCCTGGATACGGGTATGACCCTCGCGTCACCGGAAAATTCCCGGAAACCGGGATCTTCCCCGGATGTCTCCGGTACGGGCATATTTTCCCCGGATACGGAGATATTGAAACCTCTTACATGATCCTTTGTTCTGTTCTCAAGCAGGATAGTGCCCCGTTCACCCCTGAATTCCAGGCGGTGCCCTTCCCCGGAAGGGTCGTCGGTATTTACCAGTACGGAGGCTTTCGCGCCGCAACAGAACAGGGCCGAAAGGCGGTTGAGGGTATCTCCCGGCCTGTTATCGCCGGGGGAGCGGGTTATCTCGGCGGATAATTCCCTGATCGGTCCCGCGAACCATTCAAGATAATAAAGGACATGGGAAGTAAAAGAATTCAGCGCGCCTCCGCCTCTGGACGACATTGTTTTCCAGGAGGAAAGGCGGTTCCGGTTGGAATAGGTCTGGACTTTCCAGGAAACTTCTATTTCCCGGAGTTCACCCGGAACACCTTCATCCAGCATTCTTTTAGCTTCACGCCATTGCTGGATCTCAGGGAACTCGAAATCGATCATATTCGGTTTTCCGGATACCTCGGCGGCGTTCACGAGTTTCCGGGCGGAATCCGGGTCAACCGAAAGCGGTTTTTCGCAAAAAACACTTTTGCCCGAAGAAAGAGCCGCCGTTGCTATATCAGCCTGTATATCCGGCGGGGTGGCTATTGACACGGCATCGAGATCAGGTGATTCAAGCATTTCTCTCCAGGACGGGAAAACCTTCTTTACGGCGAAGGCGCGGGCGGTGGAACGCGAGAGCTCAAGGTCGTCGGATGAAAGGGCGGTTATTTCGAATGAAGAGTGAGCAAGGAATGCCGGTATATGCACGGCCTTTCCGAATCCGAGCCCTACTATGCCTACGCGTATTTTTGGGGGAGTATTCATCGTTTCCGGGGTTTCCTGAAAAATCCCCATATGTCCAGCACCGGCTTACCTTTTGTGTCAAGTCCCTTATAGGCCTGATGAGGTACGCAGAGCACAAGAACATCGCTTTTTTCGACCACCTCGTCGGCCGGTAGAAGGGAGGGGTCCTGAGTTACATGGGGGTCGGTCGTAAGAAGTTCTTTGACCCTGAATTTCAGGAGTTTTTTCATCTTGTAGCTGAGAGACGAGCGGATATCATCGCTGTCGGCCTTAAAGGCCATTCCCAGAAGCCCTACCGTTGTATTCTCAAGTTCATGGTCCTTTGAAAGAGTCCCGATCATGTGCATAACGAGGCCTTCGTTCACGAGCATGGCCGCGTGCCCAAGAGAGAACTGGTTGTTCGAGAACGCCGCCAGCTGCATCGTATCCTTGAAAAGACAGGGTCCGGCGGCAAAGCCCGGGCCGGGAAGGTCGGCGGCGCGGGAGTAATCCTTCTTTATGCCTTCCAGTACATTATGGTAGTCGACGCCCGCCGCGGCGGTCATAGTATAGAACTGGTTCGTGGTGGCGAACTGTATGTACCTGTAGGCGTTGCTGAAAAGTTTAGCGAATTCCGCCTCTATAGGTTTGAGGGGCACGAGTTTGTCGGTTATCATGCCGAAAAGGGCGGCTGATTCTTTTTCGGCCTTTTCGGTCGTACCGCTTATTATCTGGGGAAGACATTGCAGCTCTTTTATGGCGAAACCCTGTACTATCCTTTCCGGGCAGAACGCCACATGCATGTTCTTTCCGTTAGCTTTAAGGTAATTATCGAGCCACTCGGTGGTCCCGGGGAATACCGTGGACCTGAGGACCAGGAGCGTGTTATCCGAACAATGGGGCAGAAGAGGCTCAAGGCATTCTTTCATGGCCTTGTGGACGGGATTATGGAACTCGTCCACGGGGGTCCCTATAGTGACCACCAGCGCCGGGGCAGAGGAAATGTCCGCGGGATCGGTCGAAAAGAAAAGAAGGTCCTCTTTGAGCGCTTTTTCGAGGAGCGGTTCTGCGCCGTGTTCAATAAAAGGCAGTTTCCCGGCGGCGATCCGGCTCATGCTGCTTTCGTTGATGTCATGTATAAGTACCTTAAGGCCTTTGGAGGCGAAGACCAGGGCAAGGGGCAGGCCCACATGGCCGGCGCCCCCTATTACTGCAATATCGTATTTTTTCCCGTTTTTATTCTTCATTTTCTGCTCCGTTCACCGGTGTCCGCGCCGGAAATGTTATCAGGTCCTTTGCCTGGGCCAAGGCCAGTAAAGCGAGGTTCAGCGCGTGGCCCATTTTCAAGGAGGATACCAGACCGGAAAGATCGTCCGCGGAGGAGAGAACGACTTCGATGCCATCTTCCCCGCCGGAGACCTTCTCTGTGCTTTCCGCGTAGAAGCACCACAGCCTGTTGAGTGTACGGCCGGTATCGGGGATAAGGCATCCGATCTTTTCAAGGGAAGAGGCGAGATATCCCGTTTCTTCAAGTAATTCTCTTTTTGCCGCTTCTTCCGGGGTCTCGCCGTCCGATACATGGCCGCTCGGGAATTCCAGTGTGCGGGTCTCGGTCGCGGGACGGTATTGCCTGACCAGAATATATCTGGAGCTGCCGTCAAGGGCCAGTACGGAAACATAATCGGGCATGTCCAGGGCGTAATACTCCTCGATATCCGTGGTTCCGGGCATGCCTTTGACCTTTTTTGAGACCAGGTCGAACCATGGTGTTCGGAATTTAACATCCCTTCCTGTAATGTCCGGCATTATGTCCACCTTGTCTGTCCGAGAGGGTAAAAAAAAACTTATATAATCAGGTAAATATGATACAATAATAGCTCATTTATTACAATTACTTTTGTATTACTATAATTACTAATATTATAAATACATCGAATATCATGATGTTTTCCGTAATTATCCCCGCATATAACGAAGAAGGCCGTCTGGGCCCCGCCCTGGAGAAAATAAGGTCTTTCATGGACTCGAAAGGATACTCCTGCGAAGTTATAGTAGTTACCGACGGAAGCACCGACAGGACCCCCGAGATCGCTCAAAATAGCGCCCTCAGCCTTTCCGGGCGGATGAAGACCTTGAGGAACAGGCAGAACAGGGGCAAAGGGTATGCCGTAAAAAGGGGCGTGAGGATCGCCTCAGGAGGACTCATACTCGTATCGGACGCCGATCTTTCCACGCCGATAGAAGAGGTCGAGAAGCTGATGGCCCTCATCGAGGACGGCGCCGATATCGCTATAGGGTCAAGGGCTTCGTCCTCATCTGACATTCTGGTAAAACAGCCCCTTTACAGGCAGCTTATGGGGAAGACCTTCAACCTTATGATAAGGGGCATTGTGGGCCGCAACTTCCGGGATACCCAGTGCGGGTTCAAGCTTTTCAGGAAGGAGGCGGCGAAAGATATATTTACGCGGACCTGTGTAAGGGGTTTCGCTTTCGATGTGGAAGTCATATTCCTGGCCTTGCGGATGGGATACGAAGTGCGGGATACCGGGGTGAAATGGATAAACTCGCGCGAGAGTAAAGTGCATCCATTGTTCTCGTCCCTTCAAATGATCCGCGACATAATAAGGATAAAATTCATTCATAGATGAGATTCCTTAAAGAGAACTATCTTCTGATACTGATCGTCGCGGCGGGGTTCGCGCTCCGCGTCTGGGGAGTGGATTTCGGCCTGCCTTACCAGGCGCACCAGGATGAGCCGATAGTGGTCAACCACGCCCTTGCCTACGGTACCGGAGACCTCAATCCGCATTTTTTCATAATACCGCCGCTGACCTCGTATCTGCTTTTTCTGCTCTACGGCGCTTATTTCCTGTTAGGCAGCGTTGCGGGGGCCTTCGGGGGGGTGAGGGACTTCGCGGTCTCGTATTTCGCGGACCCTACGCCCTTTTACATCATAGGCCGGTCTTTCCTGGGCGTTCTTCCCGGTACACTTAATATATTGCTTACATATTTTCTATGCAGAAAGCTCTTTTCGAGAACAGTCTCGCTGTACGCGGCTTTTGTCATGGCGGTAAGCTTCATAAATGTGGTCAATTCGCATTACATATACACGGACAGCCTGATGGTCATGTTCGTGCTTTTGAGCTATTTATGGCTGGTGCGCATGACCCGGGAACCCTCGGCAGGTGTGTACGCGGCTGCGGGGGCTTTTATAGGACTGGCCTCGGCCACGAAGTATAACGCCGCGGTACTGGCGGTGAGTTTTGTGGTGGCCCATCTGATAGCCCGGGCCGGGAAGCGGGCGCCCGCCCGCTTTATCGTTGCCGCCGCGCTCTCGGCGGCGGCCGCCTTTATAGCAACAAACCCTTTCTCGGTCATCGACGGAGGTTTCTTCCTGGGCTCGCTGTTTGGACGGATAAGAAGCGCCTATATGGGATGGACGCACCATATCTTCTATTCTCTTTTTGAGGGGACGGGGTATCTGCTTACGGCCGCGGGGATATCCGGACTTTTTATGATGGCTTTCAGGAAACGGCCTCTGGGCTATCTGTTCGTATCTTTCCCGGCGGTATTTTATCTGCATCTCGCGCTCAAGAGCCAGCCTTTTCCGAGGTATGTACTTCCTTTGATGCCTTTTCTGTCCGCGGGCGCGGCTTTTCTTTTTTTTCGGTCGTTTCCCGGAAAATATTTCAGGGCCGCCCTCCTCATAGCACTTGCCGTGGCGGTGCCGACCTTTGTGAAGAGCGTTAAGGCGGATATGCTTTTTTCCGCCCGGGATACCAGGGAGTACGCCGCCGAATGGATAGAGGAAAATGTGCCGGCTTCCGCTAAGATCGCTCTGGACCATACTTTTTTCGGGCCCGGCCTGCGCCAGACCCGCGCCCAAATAGAGGCCAAAAGAAAGATCACGGGGAATCAGCCCGAGCTGAAAGGCCTTAAAGACCGTAAATTCGAATACATGATCGAGGCCCTGGAGGGCGAAAAAACATACGAGGTCTATTTCATGGCCGCCGAAGGTGTCAGGGCGGGGGAATTTCTTTCCTTCTGGCCCGTAACGGGGTTTTCCATGGAGGAATTGCGCGATAAAGGCATAGAATATGTTGTTTTTAACAATATGGACTCCAACGAGGAAAAGTGGGAAATGATGGCGGAAATGAACGGCGCGGCCGAGTTGGCGGCCGAATTCAATCCGTATTATTCGCCCGGATTCAGGAAAACTTTCGATGAGGTCGAGCTTACGGGGCTCCCCGCGGGTTCGAGGGAATTATATTCCAGGGAACGCCCCGGGCCTTATATCGTCATCTACGAACTGAGATGAAAAAACACGCCGGATTTTTTATTTTTTTCCTTGGTGTAATAATACTTTTTCTCGGGAAGCTGATCACTCTCGACCACGGGTTCCTGGCCGCCGATTACGGGGCCCAGCATTATCCCTGGGCCCTGGAATACTCAAGGGCACTGAAAAGCCTGAGTTTCCCGTTCTGGACAAGGTACATTCACAGCGGATTCCCGCTTATGGCCGAAGGCCAGATAGGCGGGTTCTACCCCCTTAACATAGTAATGTTCTTTCTGCTTCCTTTCCGGGCGGCGTATAACTATTCCACTGTGCTGCATTTTGCTCTTGCCGGGATATCAATGTATTTCTATGCCAGGAGAACGGGCGCCGGTCAGTGGGGCGGGTCGCTTTCGGCGCTGCTTTTCTGTTTCGGGTCCGCGTACGCCGGGTGCTTTTACAATGTCCCGGCATTAAAGGTGTTGTCGTGGTTCCCGCTGGTGCTTCTGCTTTTCGAAAAATACATCTCCGCCCGTAAGGTAAGGTATTTATGGTTTGCCGGCGTCATACTGGGCATGCAGTTCCTGGCGGGGGCTTTTCAGTTCGCGGCGTACAGTTTGCTTTTTTCTTTGCTCTACATGGCTTACAGGTACAGGATGGAGGGAAGAGGAGTTTACAGGTGTATCCCGCCGTTCCTGCTTTTCGCCGTGACAGGAGGGGTTATGTTCCTTCCGCAATTCATCCTCACTTCCCGGCTTGCGCGGCTCTCGGTGCGTTCCGGGATGACGCTGGATTTCGCTTTATGGGGGTCGTTCTCCCCCCTGGGTTTTCTGGGCACGGTCTTTCCTTCCTGGGCAGGTTACCTTGGAAGGCAGCTCTATATAAGCGTATTCGGTCTTTTATTCTTTATTTTCGCCTGTTTTTTTACCGGCAGGGAAAAGAGGCTCAGGCCGCTGATCATGATGGCGGCCGTTTCTCTTTTTATGGCGCTCGGAAGGTTCAATCCCCTGTATGTGCTCCTGGTCAGGCATACAGGGGCTTATGTTTTCAGGGGTCCGGCAAGGGCCATCTTTTTTGCCGTCTTTTCGATGTCGGTACTGGCGGGTTTCGGTTTTTCAAAGATGTCGTCCGTCGAAGCCGCTGGGGAGAGAAAAAGAGCCGTAAAGGTCTTTCTCGGATGGGTAGGCCTGACAGGGGCATCTTTCGCCGCGGCCAGGTTCTTTCTGTCGGTTTTCAGGGAACAGGTGATATCTTTCGGGAACTGGTGGGTCAGGCGCTTTGTCTACGGCAAGCCGCATCACAGGTACGATCTGGAAACTTACCTGGATAAGGTCAAGAGCCTTTATTCGGCCGTTCTCGAGCACATGTCCCCGGCAGACCCTTTTATAGCCGTTTCCTGGGCGCTGATAGGCCTTTCTTTCGCGTTGGGGTTTTATCTTTTAAGACGGCCGCTGAAAGGGCGCGCGGCGAAGGCGATGGTGACGGCGGCCATACTCGCCGACCTTCTGGTTTACGGCAGTTACGGTATGGGATTCGGCGGGAATATCCTGTCTTTCGATGTGCTTGATCCCGGGGAGCCCGGACTGCTCTCGAGATTAAAAGAGGAAAAGGAACTTTTCAGGGTCATGCCTTACGGCGCCTATTCGGATGAACTTCCCCGGTGGATAACGCCGAACAGGAACATGGTTTACGGGATAGACAGTATAGCCGTATACTCACCGCTTTCCAATAAAAGTTACAAGCGTGAACTTTCCGGTCTGGAAGTGGTGGACGATTCCATGGGTCTGGAAGATCCGCGCCCCGGTGCTCTGGAAAAGAACGCCGGGGTCTTGAGGAGTTTGAACACCAGGTATATTCTGTCACCCGTTGAGCTCGACGAGCCTTTTTTGAAACGCGTATACCCCCGGAGTGATACTTTTGTGTACGAACTCGAGGGCTACCTGCCGAGGTTCTATTTTGCGGATACGCTTGAAGCGGAAGCGGGAGTGGAAGCCGGAGCGGTGACGGTGAGAGATTACCGGTCCGGCTATGCCGCGCTTACAGTGGACGCTCCCAGGGAAGGGTTCGTAGTGTTCTCGGAAAACCCGTACCCCGGATGGAAGGCCCGTATAGACGGTTCAGGCGCCAGTGTCATTTCCTGCCCGCCGGTCCAGGCGGTGTCCGTCCCCGCGGGCCGTCACGAGATCGAGTTTTTTTATGACCCGTTCAATATACGATGAAGGATAAATTTCTTGTTCTGCTTTTTCTGTCGGTTTTCGCCGGGCTGTGTTTGAGCAGCATGGCCGTTAAGTCCCCCACTACGGACGAGATAGGCCATCATATCCCCTGCGGATACATATTTCTCGATAAAGGCGATATAAAGATGGGACTGGATACGCCTCCTTTGCCCAGGTATATAGCCGCGCTGCCGCTCAAGCTCTTTATGGACATAAAGGTCCCCGACGACCCGGCTGTATGGAGGACGCGGGACAGGACCGAATTTTCCCGGGCGCTTTTCTACGAGTACGGGAAAGACCCGGACCGTATGATATTTCTGGCCCGGGTCCCTTTTGTCCTGACGGGTGTTTTCCTGGGCCTTCTGGTCTTCCGCTGGACAAGTTCGCTTTACGGAAGAAAGGCCGCCCTGGCCGCTCTTTTCATGTATTCGCTGTCTCCCAATATGATAGCCCACTCGAGGCTGGCTACATCGGATATATTTGCCGCTTTTACCGTTTTTTTGTCGGCATTCTCTTTCTGGAGGTTTCTCCGGGACGATGACGGGGGAGTGTGGAAGACCGTATTCGCCGGGGTTTGCCTCGGACTGGCGCAGTTGTCCAAATATACGGCGCTTTTACTGTATCCCGCCTTTGTTCTGTCGGCTCTTTTCCTGAGCCCCGGTGGTAAGTCCCGGCCGGGGAAGAGCCTGGCCGTAAGGGTAACGGCGGTGTTCCTTATATCGGCGGCGGTGATCTGGGCCGGATACGGGTTCAGCGCGGACCCTGTTCTTGAGGATGCCCTCAGGGTCCCGGAAAAACTTTCGATGGTCCGGGATGTTACCGGAAAGGTCTTCGCGGAAAAAGGCGAAGAGGCTTTCCGCCTGGCCGAAAAAGCGCTTACCGGGATGCCCTGCCCTCTGGGAGAACATATTCTGGGGGTTCTGGGCGTCATAAAACATAACAGAGAAGGGCACCGTGTGTATTTCTGGGGAGAATGGGCGGGAAAGGGGAATCCTCTTTATTTCCTCGGGGCTTTTGCCGTCAAAACACCCCTGCCGATAATATTACTTTTGATTTTAGGTGTAGTAATAACTATAATAAGGAAAGCCCGGAGGGAAGACCTGTATGTAATGTTCGTGCCGTCTTTCTTTTTTGCCGCCGCTTCTTTCGCGAAGCTTCAGCTGGGGTTGAGATACATTCTCATGGTATATCCGTTCGTGTTCATGCTGGCCGGCGCCGGGTTCCGCCGGCTTACGGCAAATAAAAGGTCAGGGCGCTTTGTGGCGCTTGCTCTGTTAGCCTGGCTCGCGTTCGGGACCCTGTCCGTCTGGCCGGATTACCTGGCCTATTTCAACGAGGCCGCTGGCGGGCCGGAAGAGGGCTGGAAATATCTCAGGGATTCCAATATAGACTGGGGACAGGACCTTCCGGCTCTGGCGGACTACCTGGAAAAGCGGCATATCGACGGGGAGATAGGACTGCTTTATTTCGGAGTGGCCGACCCCGGGCATTACGGCATACGGCATTACGAGCCGTCCGACGCCGAAAAGGCCTCTCCCGGCAATAAAGTGTACGCCGTCAGCGTTAATTACCTGGAAAGCGTAGAGTGGACGGAGAATACGCGGCCCGATGTTTCCATCGGTCATTCTATTAATGTCTACGATCTGAGAGAAAAGAACAAAAGGAGATAATGTGTCCGATCAAGTGGATTTCAGTGTGGTGATCCCGGCCCTGAACGAGGAAGGAACCGTAGGGATATGCGTCGATAAAGCCCTCGGAAGCTTCAAAGCCTCGGGAAGGAACGGGGAGGTCATAGTAGTTGATAACGGTTCCACCGACCGTACAGTGGAAGTGGCGGAAGAGGCCGGGGCCAGGGTGGTGAAAGAATCAAGGAAAGGCTACGGCAGCGCCTTGAAAAGAGGTATAGCCGAAGCCCGGGGCAAATACATAATAATGGGAGACGCTGACGACACCTATGATTTTTCGAAAATACGCCCTTTCATGAAAAAGCTTGAAAAAGGCGTGGACCTGGTAATGGGAAGCCGCCTGGGAGGCAGGATAAATCCCGATGCTATGCCCCCGCTTCACAGGTATATAGGTAATCCCGTGCTTACGGGTATATTGAACATTTTTTTCAGGGGAAGGATATCGGACGCCCATTGCGGCCTCAGGGGGTTCAGTAAGGACGCCGTGAATTCTCTGAACCTCAGGTCGGACGGTATGGAGTTCGCTTCGGAGATGATCATAAAAGCCCTGAACGACAGGCTTAATATTGAGCAGATACCCATAGAATACCATTCGTCCCCGGTCGAGAGAAAACCTCACTTGAGGTCTTTCAGGGACGGCTGGAGGCACCTGAGGTTCATGCTGATCTATTCGCCGGAATATCTGTTCCTCGTACCCGGGGCCGTGCTTTTTCTGACCGGCGCGGCGCTGCTCGTGATGGTGACCATAAAGTCCTTTTATGTTTCCAGTATACAGCTGGGGCTTTCCACTATGATATTCTCGCACGGTTCGGTCTTCCTGGGCCTTCAACTCATGCTTCTCGGCATCTCCGCGAAGATCAAGGGGTGCGCGGAAGGAATGATACCCCAGGACGCCGTGGTAAAGTTCGTCAAGGAGAAGTTCCGGCTGGAGAAAGGGCTTCAGGCCGGTTTTGCCGTGATGCTGGCGGGGCTGGCGCTTGGAGGGTTCACGGTATGGAAGCTTTATCTGCAGCAGAGCAGCCTTACGGTCAATATAGGGCTTACCAAGCTCGCGATAATATCCGTTACGGTCATTCTTCTGGGATTGCAGCTTATGGCCGCTTCCTTTTATCTGAGCCTGGCCGATATCGACAGGACACTGGAATGATGGAAAAGATAAAAGAGAACATAAAGCGAGTTCTGTCGTTTTTTCTCAGGAAGCCGCTCAGATATTATCCCGGGAGGCTTTTCTGGGGGCTTTCTTCCGGAAAAGAACGGACGGAACTTGTCGAAAGCTATTACACCGGCGACCACCCCGCAAAGGGTTTCAGGCATAATTGCATGATGGCGTATTTCAGCGAAAGCTTTTACTCGGCGCCCGGGGATATCGTGGAACGGCTCTGGTCCGACGAAGCCGGCATGAGATGGCATCTGGATAAACTGGAAAAGTTCGAGAAAGACAGGGACGGGTACCTGGAGAGCAAAGGGCCGGTCATAGACAAAGTCGTATGCCTGCTGGAGGCAAGGACTCCGGATATCGTGGTCGAGATAGGCTGCGGGAACGGCCTGGACATCAGCCTCGTCGCGGAACGGGCTTCGCGTGTCCCTGTGTTCGTAGGCGCGGATATAAACCGTGAGCTGATAGAGGGGAACCGCGAACGGATAAAAGACCCCAGGATCGAATTTACCTGTTCCCGCGTGAACGGCATATTTTCCGGAAAAGAACACTCGGACGCGCTTGTTTTCGCTTCGGGAACCCTCGAGTTCTTCAAGGAGGAGCAGCTCCGCGAACTGTTCAGGGACTTGAAGGACAATGTCGCCCGGGGGCGTCTGGTGCTTTATGAACCCGTCAACGAGGATGTGGAGCGCTCGGTTGTTTCCAAACCGAGAGGAGGTCTGGCTTATTCTCATAATTATACAACGATAATGAAGGGGGAAGGCTTCAGGCCACTCGGACGGGAGATCTTCCCCAGCCCCAACCCGGGCACAAAGAACCTGCTCTTAAGCGCCGAATGGGGGAAGAGATGAAAAGGAATATTTTGAGGGCGCTGTATCTTTTGTGGGCCGTAGCCGTCCTGGTCTTTTATTCCGGGTCCTATATAGTGCCCAGGTTCAGGGAATTCCTGCTCAAGTAGAACGCTTTTTACCGGAGAGTTGAAATGAAGAACGAACACGACCGTTATTCCCGGATATTTTTCCTGATCGTCGCCGCGGGGCTCTTGCTGAGGCTGATAAACATAAATATGCCCATACTGGAGGGTACTGCGGCGAGGCAGGTCCAGACGGCCATGATAACGCGTAACCTGTTCCGTAACGGATATAATATCTTTTATCCACAGGTTGACTTTTTCGGCCCCGGGCCGGGGTACCTGGTCCTGGAGTTCCCTCTATTCAACCTGGTGACCGCGCTTCTTTACGGCGTTTTCGGCGGTGTCCGCGAGTGGCTGGGCCGGCTGGTGAGCGTGTTCTTTTTTCTGGGGACCTCTCTTTTTACTTACGGTATAGCCCGGAGTCTCTTCAACCGCAGAACGGCTTTGATAAGCTTTGCCGTTATTACTTTTTCCCCGCTCAGCATCATCTTCAGCAGGGCTTTTATGCCTGATTTCGAGGTATTGTTCTTTTCGGCCGGAGCGATATATTTTCTTACCGTCTGGGCGGAAGAGGACAAGGCCCGTTATTTCGGCGTTTCCGCGGTATTCGCCTCGCTTAGTCTCTTGTGCAAGGCCCAGTCGTTCTATATAGCCCTGCCTCTGGGGTTTATCCTTTTTCGTAAGGACGGCGTCAGGGCTCTCACCCGGCCCCGGAACTATATTTATCTCTTCGCGGCCCTTGCCCCCGCGCTTTTATGGTACCTCAGGGCCAGGGGTATACACCTTACGCATACCGAAGGCCTTTTCAACTACGAAGTTTCAAAATGGTTCCAGCCGGCCGTTTTTTTCGGAAAAGAATTTTATTTTGATGTTTTCAGGAATATCGTGATGATGGCCCTTACCCCGGTGGGGTTCACTTTTTTCCTGATCGGCCTTTTTGTCCGCGGCAGGGGAGGCTTTGATAAACTGCCCTGGGCGTGGATGGCGGGGGTCGCGCTTTTCTATGTCGTGTTCAACACCAGGATGTACGACCCTTATTATAACCTTCCTTTCCTTCCGGTAGCGGCGGTCTTCGCGGGCAGGGGCGCCGACAAGGTGTTCGGGGAACAATTCCTCCGGGAGACCCGCTTTGACGGGTTCTTCCCCCGACTGGCGGCTTTTTTTCTCGTGGCTGTTATGGTGGCGAGATACGCCGTTTACGCTTTCGTGGTACCGGCGGGGTACGCGCACCTGACCGAAGCGTCCGCGAGGATGCGGGAGATAAGCGATAAGGGGGACCTTGTGGTAGCTTCCTCGTCCACTAATTCCGCGGCTTTATATTATTCAGACAGGAAAGGATGGGCTTTCGGTATTCCTTCCGGCGACGCGCGGGCGGAACTCTCTTTCGAGAAGCTCAGGGCACTCGCGGGAGAGGGCGCGGAATATTTCCTGGTATCGTCCGTTGAGGAACTCAACTCCGGCGGGCTTTTCAGGGAAATGGTGGAAAAGAATTATACCCGGGTAGCGGGGGAAAAGGGGAAGTACGCGATTTACTCTCTTGAAGAATAGATGGATATCCTTTTCTTATCACTTTTTTACATAACCGCGGCGGCTTTCGGCGGATCTTTGCTGAAAGCATCGCGTTTCAGCTTCAGGAGCCTTTCCGAAGAAGTGTTCTTCTCGGTGATCGCCGGAATGGGCGTTCTGGGTTATTTCGTTTATTTTCTCGGGCTTGCCGGCTTTCTGAGCACAGGCGCGTTGTTCTTTCTGCTGGCGCTCGCGGTGCTGGTATCCGCTCCCGCGATGGCGGAGATGGGCAGAGCTGTATACGAGGCCGCGGGAAAAGGAGGGGGAAAGGCCTTAAGCCTGCTTGAAAAGGCGCTGCTGGCCGTTATGGCCGTAGTCCTTCTTAACACTCTTATGGGCGCCCTGGCCCCTCTGACGAGCAACGACAACCTTGCTTACAGGTTCGTGGAAATAAAGACTTTCCTGGACGACGGCAGGGTGGGGTATATTCCCTACACGAGAGAGTCTTTGTGGCCGTATCTTACCGAAATGCTTTTTCTGCTCGGGATGGCCATCAGATCCGATATCGCCGCGAAACTGGTCGGGTGGAGTTTCGGGATCACCTGCTGTCTCGGGATCTACGCCTGCCTTGAAAGGTTCCATTCCCGTAAAGCCGGTATACTGTCCGCGGCTATACTTCTCCTTACGCCGAGTATATTTCAGCACCTCACAAGCGCTTATGTGGACCTGGCGATGGCCACTTACGCTTTCGGTGCGCTTCTCGCGTTCTTTATAATGCTGGACGGCAGGGGCCTGAGGTGGGCGGTGCTGGCCGGCGTCCTCTGCGGATTCCTGATGAGCATGAAGCACATAGCGCTGATGGTGCCCGTCGCGGCCGTTATAGGCATTTCTTATTATATTATCCGGTATAGAGAGGACGCTTCCGCCGCCCTTAAGGGAGCGGGCGCGGCGGCCCCGGCCGCTGTCCTGTTCTCGTTTTTCTGGTATCTGCGTTCTTTTATCCTGAAAGGCAATCCGTTCTACCCCTTTTTCGGGTCTTTTTTCGGTGGAGCCGGATGGGCCAGTACTACCGCCGACCACATCGGGGATCGTTTCGGGCTTGTGAACCTTATGAGAATGCCCTGGGACGCAACGATGAACCCGGTCAATTATTCCGATGAACATATAGGCGCCGTATACCTTCTTCTGCTCCCGCTTTTTTTTCTTACGGGCCGGAAGAGGAAAATATATTCCTTTTTCGGAGGGTTCGCCGCGGCGTTCACGCTTTTGTGGTATTATGTCGACCCGAAAAGCCTGAGGTACCTTTATCCCGCCATACCCGTTCTCGCGGTTATAGCTGCGTCATCGGTCATGGACATCAAGCACAGGGACAGATTCCTTTACCGGACGGCCCTGACCGTATTTTTCGCGGTCGCGGTATTCAATCTCGGCCTTTCTTTCTATTATAACGCGGGGCGCTACGCAGTGGCTTTGGGACTGGAGAGCAAAAGCTCCTACCTTTCCCGGACCGAACGGACTTACGGCATGGCCCGCCTTATAAGGGATAACCTCCCCGCAGACGCGAAGATATTTATGATAGGGGAGATAAGGGCATATTACCTCGACCGGCCCTACATACACGCCAATAATTACCTTCAGGAAAAAGATATAGACCCGGAAAAGTGGTCCCCGGAGGACATGAAGCATAGCCTGTCCTCTGAAGGTGTAAATTACATCCTTACAAGCCTTGATGAGAATTATCAGATCAATCCGATGATATCGGACTATCTCAGGGGCAGAAAAGAAGTGTTTTCCTATTCTTTCCGCGACAGAGAGGGTGTGACGCACAGATATAAGGTATATAATATATCGTAGCCTAGTATTGTTTTCCTGACCACTTCTGACCACTAATGACCATTAAAAACATGCAATGGTATTCGTTGACCTTTTTGTGTTGACAAATACCCTAAATATGGTAGTATCTCTTTAATACAAACAAGATCTATACATAATATGGTAGTCCAACTTTACCGGAGGAGCTGTGGAGATAAAAGAAAATGAGGTTTATACCGTTCAGGAGACACAGCAGATCTTAAAGGTAAGCCCGAGTACCACTATGCGGTTGATAAAAAAAGGAATAATCCGGGCGGCCAAGGTCGGCAAGCAATACAGGATACTGGGCAAGGAAATATTAAGAGTGGTGTCGCCCGAGCTCGAGGATAAGGTCGGGAAAATATACAATAAAGGAAGACACTGGCTTCACGATGGCGTGGACGAATAACCTTTAAGGCAGGGCAGGACCGTATGCCCTGTTGTTCTTTATTCTAATGGACCCGTACGAATACAAGACATCAAGAATAGACCGAAATACAGGCATGCTTTACCCGGACCTGGCCGAAGCGAGGGTGTGCCCTCTCTGCGGCAGCCCGGAGAGCAGAAAACTGTTCGTTAAGGAGGGCTTCCGGTTCGTTTCATGCGAGAAGTGCGGGATGGTCTATACCGGGTTCCGCGCGAAAGAGGACAGGCACGAGAAGGAAGAATATTCGGAAAAGTTGAGGAACAAGGACCACGAGGCGGCACTTTCCGCGGATTCCCCTAAAAAGATAAGGCTTGAGCGCCTCCTGAGGAAAATAGAAAAAAGGTTCGGCGGTCGAAAGGACCTGAGAATACTTGATATCGGTTCCGGCAGCGGTATATCTTTTTATTTCGCTTCCCGAAAAGGGTACAGCGATTTTTACGCCGTCGACATAAATCCCGGGGCAGTGGAGGTAGCGCGGGAAAGGTTCGGGGCCAGGGCGTTCCTCGGGGACCTGAGGGAGCACGGCCTGGAAAGCGGGTTCTTCGATGTCGTGATAATGGATAATGTGCTGGAACATCTCAACGACCCCTGCAGCACTCTGGAGGAAGCGGCAAGGGTCCTGAACGAAAAAGGCATGCTTTTCGTTTCCGTTCCCAACATAGACAGTTTCATAATACGGGCCCTGGGAAAGAACCACAGGTTCTTCAACGGGTTCGGCCACCTTAATTATTTTACACCGAAAACCCTGGCCAAACTCAGCTCCGCCTGCGGGTTAACCCCGTACAGCGTCGAGACCGCGGTGGAAGAAATGACCGTATCCAGGCTTTTCAACCTTATGGCCAAACGCAACCTGATCGATTACGATATAGGGTCGATCGAATATCACGAAAGCAAAAAGGCGCCCGGAGCGTCTTCCGTTGATAAGAAAAGAGAAAGTGCAGTTAAAACGGCGGCGAAGAGGGCATGTGCCCCGATCGACGCCGTTCTGGTTCTTATAACGAACCTTATGCGCAGGGGAGCGTACATTGACGCGGTATTCGTAAAAAAACAGTAAGGAGGAAGCGTAATGAAATTCACGATAGGCTTTGATAAGGACGACGCCGCCAGGATCCACCAGATGTGGGATAATATCTTTGAGACCAACCAGTGGGCCGAAGGCAAATTCACCAAGGAGTTCGAGGAAAAATGGGCCAAAATGCACGACGCCGAATCGGTGGCGTTCTCAAGCTGGGGCGGAGCCGCTCTGGCGGCCCTCGAATTCTTCAATCTCCAGGGCAAGACCATCCTCTGCCCCGCCAATACTTTCATGGCCACCCCTCTCAGTGTGGTCAAGGCGGGGGCGGATGTCGAATTCGTCGATTGCAACAAAGACGATCTGTGTGTGAGCCTGGATGACCTTAAGGCCAAGATAGAAGAGTTCAACCCCGCGGCAGTGTGGGTAGTGCATATCGGAGGGCACATCGCTTTTCAGATAGAAGAGATAGCCGACCTCTGCAGAGAAAAGGGGATAGTCCTTCTCGAGGACTGCGCCCACGCCCACGGAGCTTCCTGGAACGGTAAAAGGCCCGGGACCTGGGGCGACGCCGGTGTTTATTCCTTTTACGCCACAAAGACCGTTTCGACCGGTGAAGGCGGGATGCTGGTGACCAGGAACAAGGACCTGGCCGAATTCGCCCGGGCATTCAGGAACTACGGAAAGTTCGATTACAAGGTGGAGGGGCTGAACTACAGGATGAGCGAGTTCACGGCGGCTATCGGCAGCGTACAGGCCGACAGGCTGGATGACATAGTGGCCTGGAAGAATAAATACGCCGAAGAGAACCTGGACCCGAAATACCCGAACAGGCTCAAGTTTCCGGAAGGCATGGTATCGGGTTATTACAAATACATAGTTTTCGACGAGATCGAAAAGTCCACGGGCAAAGTGTACGACGAGCCCTGCCACAGGATAATGGCGAGGCCGTATGCTCTGCCTAACACGGACTGGGTAGCGGAGAACCACTGGTGTGTGCCGCTTTATTACAAAGGCGATGAATAAGAAAGAAGAACAAAAAAACGGAGGTCTGTTATGAAAGCGTTAGTTACCGGGGGAGCCGGATTCGTAGGCTCACATGTTGTGGATAAGCTTCTCGCCAAGGGAGTGGATGTGCGTATCTATGACCTTGTCCAGCCGTACAAAGCGGAAGGAGTGGAATATTACCACGCGTCGCTTCTGGATATGGAAAAACTCAGGATGGCGATGAAAGGCATAGATGTCGTTTTTCATCTTGCCGCCGTCGCTGATGTCAAGGATGTCCTGGAAGAGCCGCATTACGCCGAGAACATAAATGTCAGGGGAACGGTGAATGTCCTGGAA
>WJMG01000016.1 GCA_014728075.1 Candidatus Omnitrophota bacterium
CCCGGGGCCTGCGCCGTGCCGAAAAGCTCCTCCCTCAGTGCGCGGGCTTCACGGGTATTCCCCGAAAGCAATTCTCCAACCGCGTCGGCCCCGTGCCGGACCCTCTCGAAATACCGGGACCTGTTCTTGAACCTGGAAATATATTCGTATTCCTCGGCGGGCGATTCCGCGAGTGTCCTGAAGGTCATGCTGCCGTCACCGCCGGCTTCCTCCTCGAGCGTCATGTAGTTCCAGTTACGGTATCTCACCAGAAGTTGCTTTATGGCCTCCGTTGAAAGCACACCGGAAGCCCCTCCCTGTTCCACTACCGAGCTAGCGATGGCGTCGCTCGTTTCTTTCCCGAGTATATCCGAACCGCGCAGGTTTTCCGTTCTCCGGCCGGTACGGCTGATCTTCTCGGTAGTTTCTCCCGGGGAAGTAGAAGATATGATTATATCTTCCAGGTCCGGCCCGTATGCCGGCAGGCGCGTCCCTTTTTTATTTTTCTCCCGCGCGGACACGAGTATTTCGTCAAGTTCCGCGGAAAGCCCCTTTTCCGCTTCCGGCGGAAAACGCCTGATCCTTTTCCTCGTATCAGAAACGAACTTTTGCATCATTATAAGGCTCATATCGTCCAGGACGCCCAGGTCCCGGACGGCCTTGCGCAGTGACCGTATCCGCCATTTCGCGTCGGTCTCGCCGAGCTTTCTTTTCATTCCTCTGTCCCGGAAAAGCTTGTCCATATCGCCTCCGGGTATCCGCAAAAGTTCGAGAGACACGCGGGCGTAAAGTATGTTGAGGAAAAAGCTCCTTGTTTCGGGCCCGTCGAAATGAAAGACGCCCTTGGACACCCGTAAAAATATCTCCTTGTGCTCTTCTTCAATATTGAAAAAGCTGAAGGAATACGGGTCGTCGAGGATCTCCCGATGCCCGCCCTTCAGCATGCCCATGATCACGGCCCTTGACATGCTGAGTGAACGCTCGTCGTTAATATCCTCCAGTATGGACTCGGCTAAAAGCCCCGCTTCTATCTCAAGAGCCCTCCTGTGGGCTTCCCGGGCGAATTCCTGGGCCGCGCCCGTCATCGAAGCGTCGCAATTATCCCTGATCCATTTCCTTATCCCGTTTTCCCATGTTTCACCGTATCCTTCCGCCGGCGTTTCCCCTTCCGACCCTATCTCGCCGCGTTCGACAAGTTCCCGCGCTTTTTTCCTCCAGGCGTCTATCTCTGTAACTTCATGGGCTAACCTGGCCGCCAGGTGGCTCAGGCCGAGGGCCATGAGCCTGTCGTATTCCTCTTTGGTAATGTGTATGCTTTTCGTCCTTATACCGCCGTGGGTTGTGATCCCGTTAACGAACTCCCTTCTTCCTATGTCGTAAACATAAAGCCCGTAATCATCGTCGATAAAGGTATAACCTGCCTGGTCGCCACCGTACATATCGAAAAGAGCGGAAAGGATCGCGCCTTTTTCTCCGGGTTCACGGCACTTGCGCCGCGGGGTCCCGTTATTCCAGTACTTCCTGATCACATCGTTCACGCCCGGCGAGGCCTTATCCCTTATCCGCCATTTTTTCATAAGACCCGTAGCGAGAATACCCCGGTGGTCTTTGGGTGCTTCGTGTACGGCGCCTTCTCCTTCGGAAGAGATAGTTATATCTCCGGACCCGGGCAATTCCTCCTCTTCGATGATAATATCGGAGATCGTTAAAGCGTTGGGATTATCGGCCTTTCCCTGCCCGTACTGCCTACCGGCCCGGCAAAGAAAAAGTTCCCTTTTCCCCTTTTCGGAATCGTAGACGATCCTCAGACGGCCCTCTTCCATCCGGAGAGAAGCAAAATCGATCCTCTTCCGTATGTCGGGCGTGATAACGGGCATATCCTTGATGAACTCTGCCGCTTTTTCGGGGATCACCCGCTTTGAGAAAAGCTCCTGCGCCGCCTCGGCCAAAGCCATTTTAGCTTTTATGTCGACAACCTGGACCTTTTGCAGGCTGCTGAATACGGCAAGATTATCCGCGGAAGACCCGGGTTTAGCGCTTATCGTATCGGGATTTGCGGCCGATATATTCTGGGCGGTAAACGCGAGCAAAACCGCCAAACTTATGGCTTTTATTTTTCTTAACTTATACATAACTATTACATTATATCAAGTATTAATAGTTTAGCAACGCTTATTTCTAGCTTTTTTATATCTTAATAATATGACGGATATAACATAAGCTCGGGAAGACGGCGGCGCTTGCTGCCGGGCATTATGATCTTTCAGTACAGAAAGAGGAAAGGTGGAGGACTGGTCTCTTAAGTGTCAGAGAGTCAAAGTATCAAAAGCCCGCAAGCGGTCTGCTCCTGCTCTGACACTGTGACACAAGCGAGGGGAAACCGAGCGATGACACTTTGACCCTAAAGAGGGGCGTTAAAAAGTCACCTATGACCCGCGGCCACCGGTACGCCGGCGCACTGACTTGACTCCACTCTTACCCCCCTACCCGACGCGAGCCCTGATGTGTCCCTCTTATAAGGAATTCTTTATTAATGTCCGCTATTACCGAATTCTTATCGTTTATCCACATAGGGGCCACGAGAAAATCCGGATGTGCGTCCGAGACCAGGCGCAACACTACACATTCAGGGTCCATGTATTCCAGGAAATCGCACGCGGCGCGGGCGTATTCGTTCTGGGTAAGAAGGTCCACTTTCCCCTGCCTGTACATTTCCTCCAGAGCGGTATCTTTCAGTACATGCAGAACATGCAGCTTTATACCGGAGACGGGAAGTTTAGCCAGCCTCCGGGCCGTAAGGGCCATATCTTCACGGCTCTCCCCGGGAAGCCCCAGCATTATGTGCGCGCCCGCTTTTATCCCCTTTTTCACGGTACGCAAGATAGCGTCCTCCGCCTGTTCAAAAGAGTGGTTCCGTTTCATCCTCTCAAGAACAGCGTCGTTGGCGGTCTGTACGCCGTATTCTATCCAGACCTCGTAATCTTCGGCATAATCCGAGATAAGGTCCAGTTTCCCGTCATCCACGCAATCGGGACGGGTAGATATGGTAAGCATTATTATTTCGGGATAGTTCCTGATAATGTCATACGCCTTTTGGAGCTCCTCCGGGGAAGCGTTTGTCCCCGCCGCGTTCTGGAAATAAGCTATGTACTTCTGCCCTCTCTTAGCGTTACCGCTTCCCACGGCATCCTCGATCTGTTCCTCCAGGCTCTTAAGCGTACCGGCATTTCTGCTGAAACCTTTTTCGTTGCAAAAAACACAGCCGTCCCGGCTCAAGGCCCCGTCACGATTGGGGCATGCGAACCCGGGATTGAGGCATATCTTCCTTACCGGTTCGCCGTACTTTTCCCTGAGATATCTGTTAAATGAATAGTAATACATATTATCCGGCGTTATTCGTTGAGTCGGGTCTCAGCTCGAAGGGCGAAGGCCGAAAGCCTCCACCTGATACCTGACAGCGTACAGTGTATGGAATCAAGCCGTTCAACCGGGCTATGCCCGCCTTTGCGCCTCCGCTTTCAATTTCACCATCAGTATCATGACCGCGGCCGGCGTGACACCCGATATCCTTGAGGCCTGGCCCAGCGAACGGGGCTTGAATCGGGTCAGCTTCTCTTTTATCTCGTTGGAAAGCCCGTCAATCCGGGAGCAATCAAAATCTTCCGGTATACTTATCTTTTCCAGGTCCTCGAACTTCCTGACCCTGGACAGCTCCCGCTCTATATATCCGGCGTATTTAACATCCACTTCTATCTGGACTTTCTCGCGGTAGGAAAGTTCCGGAGCCGGCCCGGCAAGCCCTTTAATGTCGTCGTAAGTGAGCGCCGGCCTTTTAAGCAGGGAAAGCAGGTTGACCCTTCCTTCCGGCGGCGTCTCCCCTTTATTTTTAAGCAACACCTCAAGATCCTCTCCCGCGGGAATGACAGCCGCGGCAAGGCGTTCCTTTTCCTTTTCGGACCTCTGCTTCCTTTTCTCGACCCGTTCGGCGTCCGCCTCCCCCAGAAGGCCGAGTTCGCGGCCCAGAGGCGCCAGCCGTATATCGGCGTTATCCTC
Source organism: Candidatus Omnitrophota bacterium (assembly GCA_014728075.1). Lineage (GTDB taxonomy): Bacteria > Omnitrophota > Gorgyraeia > Tantalellales > Tantalellaceae > WJMG01. The sequence continues at coordinate 4,033 of WJMG01000016.1, forward strand.
CCTTATAAGGATCCTGTACTCCACTCTTGAAGTGAACATCCTGTAAGGCTCCCTCGTTCCCTTGGTCACCAGATCGTCGATAAGTACGCCTATGTAGGCGTCCGCCCTCCCCGGCACCACGGGGGCTTCTCCCCTGCACTTCCTCACGGCGTTTATGCCGGCCACGAGTCCGAGGGCGGCGGCTTCCTCGTACCCTGTGGTCCCGTTTATCTGCCCGGCCAGGTAAAGCCCTTCCACAAGTTTTGTCTCGAGGCTGGGATAAAGCTGGGTGGGGTCGATGTAATCGTACTCTATCCCGTACGCCGGGGTATTCATCCTGGCGTTCTCCAGCCCCTTCACGCTCTTTATCATCTCTTCCTGAGCGTCCAGGGGAAGGCTCGTCGATATACCGTTCGGGTAATACTCCTTGCTTTCTATGCCTTCGGGCTCCAGGAAAACTATATGGGAATCCCTGTCCGGGAACCTCGTCACCTTATCCTCTATGGACGGGCAGTACCTTACTCCGGTCGATCTTATCTTTCCCGTGTACATCGGGGACCTGTCCAGGGCGTCCTTTATAACTCGGTGTGTCATCTTATTGGTCCTCGTTATGTAACAGCTTCTCTGGGGAAGCGCGATCCGCCGGGTTCGAAAAGAGAAAGGGAACACTTCCTCGTCGGGCTTCTGCTCCTCCATTGCCGAGAAGTCTATGGTCTCGCCGTCCAGCCTTGCCGGCGTTCCGGTTTTCAGGGACCCTACCCTGAAACCCAGCCGCCTGAGCCCGTCCGAGAGGCCGACGGACGCCTTTTCTCCTATACGCCCTCCGGGATAATGCCGCATGCCTATGTGTATTATACCGTTCATGAAGGTACCGGTGGTAAGCACAACGCTATCCGCTTTTATCTCCCCCTTCTTCTCAGCGGCCACTCCCCGGCAGACGCCGTTCTCCACGATCAGGCCCTTGACCTCGTCCTCGAGAACATCCAGCCCTTTACAGGAAAGCACGGCGCTTTTCATGTATTCATTGTATATTTTCCTGTCTATCTGCATACGGGAGGACCTAGCCGCGTACCCTTTGGAGGAATTCAGCATGCGGTATTGTATACAGCTCGCGTCAGCGGCCTTGCCCATCTCACCTCCCAGGGCGTCCACTTCCCTGACAAGCTGGCCTTTGCCCACCCCGCCTATCGAAGGATTACAGGAAGTATAGCCGATCCTGTCCTTCTTAAGCGTGATCAGAAGCGTATCGCCCCCCATCCTGGCGGACGCCAGCGCCGCCTCGCACCCGGCGTGGCCGCCTCCGACTATAATTACTGAATATTTGCTCGCCATGTTTAGATTTAGATTGAGATTTAGATTAATTTTTGTACCGGGTACCGCGAGTTAGAGCATCGGCTCACAAGTTCACCAGAACACCAGTGGACAAGCGCCCCGGAAACAACAATAAAAGTAAAAGTTGTCATCCCCGCGAAAGCGGGGGTCAAGTAAGAATATTTACCTCGCAAACCCTTGCCTTATAAAGCCTTACCTAAAGCGTCTTGTCGGAACCTAGGTTATTCTAACAGAAATACTTGCCCATGGATTTGCTCGATACTCATACGCATAATTAATTCTTCCATCTTCTGACCTTATATGTAAGGCCAAAACACTACTAATAAAAGGATATCTTTTCAATAAGGCCATTTCAACATTATCTTCCTGTAAAGCCAAAGTAAACATCATTGGACTGCCTACGGGGCTGTGTCCTATTCTTAAATTATCGCACATAAAAATTAGAACATTAGGCCTGTCTTTGTCCATCTGAGAATAAGAACTTTTAATCTTGTCCTTAATGTCTACCATAGGATCTCCCCAATATGCTTCAGTTTTACATCTGGGGCCTCTTAATCTTTGTGCTTGTTTACCTTTACTTTTAACAACTTGATTCTTCCAACTCGGCCTCTTTACCTCACAAAAGCACAAAAGATCATCATGGTCCCTAAAAGAAAAATCCGCTGCACCTGAAGAGAGATTAGGTACTTGCCACTCCTCTTGTTTACAACCTAATTTTGTTTCTAAAAAATAAGCTGCCTGTATCTCTGCCAAGGCATCTTCGCGTTCCCTAGCCAATAATCTTGAACTATATGTATCCAATCCACTTTTATCCCTTAAATATTCAACCCAAGTTGCTATCTCAAGTTTATACTCTGGAGGATGCTCAGAAATAAGCAGATCTTTTATTTTTTCAAGATCACTCATTTTTACTCTCACTTGATCCCCGCTCAAGGCCTTTGCGGGGATGACAATTTTTGTTTCCTCATATACACCTGAACAAACTCCCGATGTTCCGGTGCATGTTACCGGCGGCGTAACTTGTACCCTGTTCCGGTATGAATAACCCGGCAGCTATCCGTTATCTACACATTATATGCAAATTTTGAGCTCTCGATGGGCTCAAAATTTGCCTTCCTCCCCTCCCCACACGCCGGAAAGATCCTTGCAATAAAAGGGATTGGGAACACGCTCCGCGCGCAGTTTCCGAACGAGCCGCATGCGAGTTCGGGTGTTTGAGCACGGAGCGTGTTGCCAATCCCGCTCACTAAACGCTGTCCTCTACAGGTGCTTACGCTCCTGCCAGACCTTTACGAAATTCGAAATACTTCTGTCGTATCCGGACTCTATATCTTCCGGGAAGAAACATGCCGGCATCTGCCCCATGTTCCTGTGATAATGCAGGCAGTCGCAGCACACTCCTTTTTTAGCGCACGAATAAGTGCAGTTACATATGTCCATGTTCTTCGTTTTCTTACATTCCATGACTTTTCCCTTATGTTTTCTATACCTGTATCTGTATTTCCCTGCCTGTCCTTCCCGGGAAACGATCAATACTCCGCTTCCGGATCGAATATTATCATCGCTGTCGTGGACTGCTCCGGTATCATCTGGTATCCCCCGGTAAGCTTTATCCCGAGCCTTGGCTCCACCTCCAGCAGACGGAAGATCTTCTCCTGGCTTGAAAGGTCCTTCCATAGAGGATACCCCGGAGAGTACCTTTTAGCGCCATCTTTCTCCAGGGACATCTCCCCGAGTATATGAGAGAAGATGTACGAAGCCAGAGCCTCGGCGAGATGTACGCTGAAGCCGTGCAGGTAATAGGCGCCCGTATGATCGCCCGCCTCCTCCGCTTCCCTCACGGCTTCAGACATCTTTTCACCTATTGTGACCGCCTGGAAGGCCACGACATCCTCTTCCGCAAGGTAATCGGTAAGGCACCTGCCTCCCGGCAGCTCGTTGAACGATATCTTCTCAAGCATCCTCCCTTTCTGATCGAGGATATCCGCCTCAGTCTTACGCGCCCTGCATTTGAAATAGCCGTATACGGCCTTAAGTCCGAGCCATCCCTCCCTGATAACTTTTTCCTTAAACTCTTCGAGAAGTGGTTTGAACTCCGACTCTATAAGCCTGTCCCTCTCTTTTTCGTCCTTGAGTTTCGCGCCCCATCCCATACGGAAAAGCGCGTCCTCGTTCAGCCGCCTGAAAACCTCGTCCGCCGGTATGTTATTAAGCGGCCTTATCCCGTAGAAGGGAACCTCAGTAACGGTATTTTTCCTTTTTCCTTTTTTCTTTTTCCTTACCCCTGGAGCTTGCCTCTCGAGCTTTCCCACGGCTTTATCCTCTCCCGGCGCGTAAGATCTAAGGGCTTCGGGGTCTTTCAGCGACTGCATTATCTTCAGGCCCGTGAAGGCGTCCCTGGCGTAAAAAACACCTCCCCGGTAAAGCGACTTGTCTTTCAGGACGGACACTTCCCTGGCGTAACGCTCGTTAACCGGCGCCCCTCCTATTATAACGGGTTGGTCCATACCGGCTTCGTGCATGGCCTGTACACATGTTTTCATGTGCCTGGCCGTGGAGACAAGCAGGGCGCTCAGGCCTACGGCGTCAACCCTGTTCTTTTCGGCCTCTTCGACTATTTTCTCGACCGGGACCTGTTTGCCCAGGTCTATGACCTCGAAACCGTTGTTCCTGAGGACCATCTTCACGAGGTTCTTTCCTATGTCGTGCACATCCCCCTTGACGGTCGCGAGCAGGACCTTTCCCCTGTCCCCGGAAGCGGAACCCGCCATCACGGGTTCCAGGTGGTCGATCGCCTTCTTCATGGTCTCCGCCGCCTGCAGGACATAAGGCAGGACCATCTCGCCACAGTCCAGTTTATCACCCACCTCTTTCATCGCGGGCATCAGGATTTCGTTTATGATATTTTCGGGCGGGTGTTTTTCTGCGGCGGCGTCAACCGCTTTTATTATATTCACCTTGTCCCTTTCAAGAACACAACGCCTTATTTCTTCTTCCGGGGAAAGACGCCGCTGTTCTTTCCCGGCCGTCCCGGGTCCGGTGGCGGGGGCCATCTTTTCGAAATGGTCCACCATGGCCTGCAGCGCGTCCCCGCGCCTGTTAAAAATAAGGTCCTCCGCGAGCTTCGCCTCTTTTTTGTCTATCTCTTGGTAAGGAATATATTCCGCCGGGTTGACTATCGCGATGTCCAGACCGTGAAGCACGGCGTGATGCAGGTAGACCATGTTCAGCACCTTCCTGGCTTCCCTGCCGAGCCCGAAAGAACAGTTGCTCACTCCGGAAAGCGCGAGAACACCCGGGAACTCCTTTTTCAGTTGTTTTACCGCCCGGAATGTATTGACCGCCGAATCGGCGTACTCTTTTTCCCCGGTACCCAGGGAAAAAGTAAGCATGTCGAAAGCCAACCGGTTCTCCTCAAGGCCGAACTCATCAACGGCTATCCCGCGCAGAGCCCGGGCGATCTCAAGTTTTTTATCGACGGTCCTCGCCATTCCCTCCCTGTCGATCGCCAGCAGGACCGTAAAAGCCCCGTGCTCAACGGCCATGGCAAATATCCTGCGCGCTTTTTCGCCTCCGTCCTCAAGGTTCGCCGAATTGATGAAAGCCGTTCCCGGATAGTTTTCAAGGGCCGCCTCTATAACACCGGTATCGGTGGAATCTATCATCAGGGGCGGCTGAACGCTTTCGGCGAGATGTTTTATAAGCGTAACGGCGTCTTTTTTCTCGGTGTCCCGTTCGGTAAGGACGCTGCAGACATCGAGTATGTCGGCCCCGGCCCTCTGCTGGGATTTTCCAAGCTCGATTATACCGTCCAGGTCGTCCGCGAGAAGAAGTTCCTTCATCCGGCGCGACCCCTGGGTGTTTATCCTTTCCCCGACCTTCACCGGCCGGGGGGCGGAGACCAGGTCGAACGCGCGGTAAGACCCGGAACAGAAAGTGTTCGGGGGCACCTTCCTTTTCGCAGACCGTTCGCCGAGTTTTTCACGGATGGCTTTTATGTGAACGGGTTCCGTGCCGCAGCATCCCCCTATTATGTCCGGACGGTACTTTTTAACGAAGCCGGACATGATACCCGCCATCTCCCCGGGCCCCATCGGATAGACCGTCCTGCCGTCCTCCTCAATCGGAAGGCCGGCGTTGGGCACGCAGGAAATGCGGGCCGGGCATTTTTCGCTGAGGAACTTCAACGAAGGCTCCATTTCAACCGGTCCGGTGCTGCAGTTAAGACCGATGACATCCGCGCCGAGATAAGAAAGTGTGCTCATAAAAGCGGATACCTCGGTGCCCAGGAGCATGCGCCCGTTATTGGCCAGTGTGCAATGGGCCATGAGAGCGAGGTCTTTCCTTCTTTCCCGCAGGGCCTCCCTGGCTCCGC